>JAKSBZ010000002.1 GCA_022360875.1 Cytophagales bacterium
AGTTCAATTTTTCTTCCTGCACCACAAGGCTGGTCACAATAACGCTCAGCTCTTTCCGCACTTGCTCCCGTAGACCGGTACTTGCCGAAATCAGCTCAAGGTGTTTTAAAATTTCTCCCTGAAGCTTGCTCAGCGTTATGTGTTCAAAATTGTCAATTGCATTTGTCAGCTCGCTGTGCTCTGCCACCAGGTTCTCAACCGCCTTCTTAAGCCCGTCAAATTTTTCATATTCCTTTTGCAGAACATCATGCGCTTCCAATATCTCGCTGTATTCGCCAAAAACTGTTTCAAGACTGGAACTCCCCAGCGTAGTCAGCACCCGGCCTTTTTTTCTCTCGTAGGATTTTGACGAGAAGAACTGCACTAGCGTAACGATCCGGATAAATTTCACGAATCCTGTCGGTTCTGCTCTGTCTTTCCGGTCGTATAAATGCTGAAATCCGCGGATATCGGTAAATCGCTTCAGCGATTTTTTCAACTCGCCCAAGCTTGCGGAGAGTTCTTCCAGTTTTTCAGTGTACTCGCCGCTCGAAGGGTCTATGAGTAGTTCCTGATTTTGAAAATCGCTCATTCCGGCAATCTCTTTCTTCCTCCGGATATTTTCTTCCCTTTTTTGAGTCAGTGTATCCAGCATTCCGGGCAAGGCCATAAAACTTAGTTCCCTGGCTGCTTTGTTTACTTCTTCAGCAGAAATTCCAACCAAAATATTTTCAGCCAGCTGCCTGCGTATTTCTTTGGATGTTTGCTTGACGCCTTCTATATCTTTGCGGATTTTCAACCTTTCGGCCTCCAATTCATTTTCTTGTTCTTTGTAGCTATTAATAGCTTCATTTGCGGCTCTTACACCATCTCTTTTTGTCCGTAACCGTGTCATATTTTCTTTTTAGTTTTGTTGTGTCAGAATTACTTTGGCTTGCTCCTCTTGCAGACAGTCCATCATCTTAAGCGGAGTCACTGTCCCGCCTCTGACCGGATTTTCTGCAAAAAAACGCTTCAGCACGGCGCGCATCTTGCCCATAGACCAGCCAGTCTTTTGCTGCCACTGGCTCAGCAGCCATCCCGTTTCCAGCCACTGGGCAGCTCTTTCGCAAACCGTTGAACAGTTTTCGATTAAGCCTTCATATGCCAGCTGTTTCTGCCGCAAAGGCAAAAGGGCGTAACAGAGGTTTAAATTTGCCGCTATGTTTCTGAAAGCGATTTCACTGCTGTTTGGGTCAATGCCGTTCCGCACCGCAAAAATGCTCCATTCTTTCCGAATAGAGGTCAAGAGAGGCAACTGCTCATAATCAATCGGAGATCCGGGAATTGAATGGTGAAGTTTCAATAACTCTTCGGCTGCGTTGCAGGCTCCCCAGGCTTGGCTTCGGCGCGAAAGATTGTCGCGGACTTTTTGAAGAGTTTCATCTTGTGTCATTTCCTGAATTTGCGCTGCAAGGGTTGCTTCATTCAGTTCCTCCAGATATAAATTCCAGCCCTGTTTTTGTCCCTCCAGAATTCTTTCCTCCTGAAAATCCATGCCTTTTTCCTGCGCATAAAATATTGCAGGCACCTCAGCCGCCAATAATTCCTGATAAGTGTTGTATCCTCCCGCGCTTATCGCAAAATCCACCCCTTTAAAATATCTGCTGACATCCGTCCCGCAAAAAGGAATAACACTGCCGTCATAGCATATTTCACCTTGAAACAGCGGGCCGTATCCTACCAGAGGCTTATGCCCCAAGCTGTTTACAGCATCAATAATGGTTTCCAGATTTTCCTGAGCCAATTTGTCTCCGCCACCGCCGGCGCTGATGTAAACCAACTTGCTTCGGCTGTCTAAGCCGAATTTTTTCCGCACCGTTTCCCGGCCAAACGCTCTTTCTGGTTTAAATCCATGAATTGGATCAGTATACACCGCTTCACTTTTCAGCACCGGAGGCAAATGATGCCGGTTAGCGAATTTTGGATAGTCGGGGGTTAAAATCAAATCATAAAGGGGAAGGTATTTCTGATGAATTTCATTGAGCGCAATTTCTTCCTTTTTGTGCCTGTTGATGAAAACCGTGCGCCGGCAAAACGACCGGAGGCTTAAAAACTCGCCAAAACTGCCTTCTGGCACCGTATCCATTACCAGAATATCCGGACGAAAGGCCGCGGCAAGATTGGAAATAAAGAACTGAGAATTGCCCAGAAACTCATGATTGGGTGTTCCTGAAGACGCCACAACTGTTTTAGAAGGAAGTTTGTAAACAGGAAAATCCCATGCTGCCTGAGATGCTTCTGATGTGGTTATGAAGCGGAAATCCGCCTGAATATTCATGGAATTGACCAGCTCTCTGGCTTCTCTGGCTATGCGCAGCAATCTGCTCAAATGCCCAAGTCCTGTTCCGTTAATTCCATAAAATAGTATTCGTAATCTTGCCATATTAATATTTAAATAAACCGGAATCTTGCCCCGCTCTCCACCCTGCAACTAAACCTGCCACGCGCAGGCAAGAAATAAATCAACTTCAAATTCCCTGTAAAGGCTGACATGTCGCACTCTTAATCTCGACAAATCAAGCAGCTGCAAAAACCAAAACAACGGCTGTTCACTCTAAAAAAATTGCTTCCAGCCACTCCGCTCTAGGCTTGTGTATAACGGTTCTTATCAGACTTCAAGAGATTTTTTACATTTCAGCTTTTTCAACTCTCCTGGGTCAATCCGTTTTTGATTTTCGCCTTCTTGCTAAATCAGCAATAATGATAGCTCTCCAATTGTAAAAACTAAAGGGCACATGCACAGTACTGTCTCAACTTGGCTTCAAGCCTTTGTTTTCGGCGAAATCCATGCTTCGCCAGTTTCTGTACTTTGACAAACCATCTAAATCCGGAAACATTGTCTGATGATTAAACCCATAAAGGTCCAGCACCCTTCGCAATTCTGCTTTGATGTTTTTGGGAATAATTATTTTCAAACTTACGTCATCTTGAAACGACCGCTTGGGATTGGGATGATACGTAAAACAGCCCTGCTGAGCTGTCTGTCTGTTGCAAGTGTGGCTGGGCCGGAAAGGTGCAACAATATCACAATCGAATATTGTTTTTTTACTCAAGTCAATTTGCTTTATCGGGTCATACTTAATTACCCCGTCGGTATTGTCAGACTCTTCATCAACAGCAAAATAACAGGCAACAAGGGGATTAAATGACCAGTCCAACAATCTGGTTGCCAAGCCATGATGCTGCGCAAGAGCCAAGCAATGCCAGTCGTCCAGAGAACCCATATCCGTGTACGCGGCTGCAGACTTTTTCCATATTCTAAACCTAAGCAGATCGGGCATGTCCGCATATTCCCGGCGGCCAGCTTTTGCAACCACATCCCAGTCAGTGCTAGCCTGTCCGCGAAAAAGTGAATGCTGAACCCTCTCATAGTTTTCCATTAATATCCTGTGCAGCTCTCCAAAACTATCAATACAATATTCATCCATGAGCCCATCTGTTTTGCCTTATGGCCAATGTCTAATTAATAATCATTCTTTTTATAGAAATACAATATATTAAAATGTACACAAATACATATTATAGAATGAAAAAAATACATAAAAGAGACTATTCTATGACATGAGGTCAGACTTAGCTTCCGTACGGCTTGGGCAAAAGTCTATTTCTATCGGAATGGCACATTGACTGAAAAAAAATTCGGTGCGCAAGAATCTATATTTTCGGCTTTTTATCCAGCAGTGTGCGCAGACGCGCTCTTTCCCGCACTATTATTGGTTAACAACTAAGCCCCCGCAATGAATTTAATGTTTGCCCGGATATTTTTTTACGGTGGCAAGCATTGACATCTTCCTATAAAGCATTCATGACAACCGGCCTTAACATACGCAAAAGGCTTGATTGTAATGAATCTTCCATCTAACCATTAACAAAAGATGAAAAGAATCGGCATTAAAAAACTAACGCTGTCTTGGCTGGACAACCTGAAAAAAGACGCGCTTTACTTCGATCAGATTCTGTTTGATCCTGAGTATTTCACAAAAACAAGAGAACTTGTTCACGGTGTTATTGACGCCGCCGCCAGATCGAAAAACAAGAGAACCAGAGATGTGTGGGATTCGGTTTTTGGCCGAAAAGAAAAGGATTTAGAATTTCTTATCGAAAATAAAGTAATTATTCCCACGGATTTTATCCAGTTAATTGCAAGCACATGGGAACAAGGCGAACAGCCCAATCAATTTGTAATAAAGAACTTAACGGGTTTCAAAGAACTGAATCAAAGTCAGTTCAATCAATTCTGTCAATTATTAGTCGCAGAGTTTGACGACAAATTCACGCAAAATTCAAGAAATGAACTGGTTCTAAAAGCCGAAAAACCAGTTGTAATCAGTAATCCGGAGAAGGAAATACCTGCCCTGATCGAACAAATTGATCTGGAGGCCGGAAGAAGGCTGAAGCTGCTTTCGATTTATCACAATGTGCTTGAGTCTAAAAATGTATATATCCCGATAATGTCTGAAAATGAAGCTATTGGCCCTTCGGAATTCCTAAAACATACAGACGTTGCCAAACTTTTGGTCAGTCAAATGCCGCAGCCAAGTCCGGATACTTCCTGGGAAAAAATTCTAGCCTTCAGACAAGATTCAGAAAATCAGCAAACGCTTCGCGCCTTAAGACTGTGGACAAGAAAAGTTGCTGGTTCGGACCTCAACATTGGTGAAATTGAAGAAGAGCTGGAGTACTTGATCAACAGATACCAAAAGCTTTTTGAGCTTCATAAACTGAAATATACTCAAAGCGCTTTTGAAATTTATGTTTTAGCCACGCTGGAAACCTTGGAGAATATTGCTAGGCTGAAATGGAGCAAAGCGGCCAAAAATCTCTTCGCGCTTAAAAAGAAAGAAATCGATTTTGCGATAGAAACTGAAAAACTGGAATGCAGGGAAATCGCATACATAGTCAATGCGCATGATCATTTTAAATAGCCTGCCCTCTTCTCCTTTTTCGAAAAAGAAGGCACTGAAAAAAATTGAACCATCCATGATAATCGGCCATAACGCACACAAGAGGCCTGATTATAATGAACGATTGAAAAACCAGAAAAACAGATGAAGCAGCTTCGGATGCACTTTAGCACGATCGATCACCCAAGACAGCAATTGCCAAATTCAGCCTAAACCGGCTTTTATTTTTTACAATTTTCAAAAAATGCTTGACATTAATAGATTTACCTCCAATATTTGCTTCACAATTACATACAACATCATTTCGGTAGTTCCGAAGTAATGGATTATAAAGAGGAGTGGAGAGACAGGCTCTTTGAAGCTCCAGCAACCTGATCATTCAAGGTGCTAATTCCTGATCCAATTTTGGAGAATATAAAAAATTACGTTTATGACACACGCACAGGAACATTTTTTACCGCAAGCATCACAATTCATTTTATTCTTGACAGGATCATTCTCCATGCGAATGTCCATGTTCTCATAAGTTTTTTTCACAGCTTTATTGTACCCTAAAGCAGCGAAGAAGCCTCAGCCTTTCCTTTTCGAAAAGAGACGCTCTTTTTCAGAAATCAGATTAATCGTACCATAAATCGCAGTAAACCATGTCTAACAGCAAGTACCATTTTGACACCCTGCAGCTGCACGCAGGGCAGGAAGTAGACGAAACGACGCGCTCGCGAGCCGTTCCGCTGTACCAAACGACTTCCTACACTTTCAAAAACGCAGCGCACGGCGCCAACCTGTTTGCCCTCAAAGAATTCGGCAACATCTACACAAGGCTCATGAACCCCACCACGGATGTCTTCGAAAAGCGAATCGCAGCGCTGGAAGGCGGCGCAGCGGCGCTGGCCACCAGCTCGGGGCAGGCCGCTCAGTTTGTGGCCCTCAACAACATTGTTCAGGCCGGCGACAACATCGTCTCAAGCAGCTTTCTGTACGGAGGCACTTACAACCAGTTCAAGGTTGCCTTCAAAAGACTAGGCGTGGAAGTCCGCTTTACCGAAGACAACTCGCCGGAAAGCTTCGCCAAGCTCATCGACGAAAACACGAAAGCCATTTATTTGGAAACCATCGGCAATCCTTCATTCAATGTACCGGATTTTGAAGCGATTGCAGCGGTTGCCAAACAGCACGATGTGCCGTTCGTAGTAGACAATACTTTCGGAGCGGGCGGTTACCTTTTCCGTCCTCTGGAGCACGGCGCCAACATCGTTACCGCTTCGGCCACCAAATGGATCGGAGGCCACGGCACCAGCATCGGAGGCGTGATCGTCGACGGCGGCAACTACAACTGGGGCAACGGCAAGTTCCCGCAGTTTTCGGAACCTTCGGAAGGCTACCACGGGCTGAATTTCTGGGAGGTATTCGGGGAAAACGGCCCTTTCGGAAACATCGCTTTCATTATCCGCGCCCGCGTGGAAGGACTAAGGGATTTTGGACCATGCCTGAGTCCCTTCAACGCCTTCCAGCTGCTGCAGGGAATCGAAACGCTTTCGCTGCGGGTGGACCGCACCTGCGAGAATGCGCTGGCTCTTGCAAGCTGGCTGGAAAACCACGAGCTCGTAGAATCGGTGAACTATCCGGGACTTGCTTCCAGCCCTAGCCACGGGCTTGCCAAAAAGTACCTCAAGCGCGGATTCGGCGGCGTGCTGACCTTCCAGCTGAAAGGCGACAAGGTGCAAACCGAGCAGTTTGTCAACAGCCTGGAGCTCATCAGCCACTTAGCCAATGTGGGCGACGCCAAAACGCTTGTCATCCACCCGGCTTCCACCACGCACCAGCAGCTCAGCGATGCCGAACAACGCAGCGCCGGTGTAACGCCAACCCTGCTTCGCCTTTCGGCAGGCATCGAACATATCGATGACCTGAAAGCAGATCTTGCCCAGGCATTTAAGAAAATCGAACGAGAGCTTTCGCTGGCCGGCGAAGGTTAATGGACAAACCCAGGTGTTTGCCCGGTTTTCTATGCAACCCTCTGCCGGAGCTTATGCTCCGGCACTTTCCGAATTCATCCCACAAAATAATCCCATGCCCTGATATGATTGCCTACAAAGTATTTAAACACAGCGAGCCTTTTACCCTGGAAAACGGACAGCATCTGCCTGAATTCAAGCTTCGATACGCCACTTACGGCATGCTGAACGAACGAAAAGACAATGTTGTCTGGGTTTGCCATGCATTTACGGGAAGCGCCGATTTTCTGGACTGGTGGAGCGGCATGTTTGGAGAAGGCAAGCTTTTCGACCCCAAAAAATACTTTATAGTGTGCGCCAATATTTTGGGAAGCTGCTACGGCTCCACCGGACCTCTGAGCGTCAATCCCGAAACCGGCGATTCGTATTATCATTCCTTTCCGGTTTTGTCGACACGGGATCTTGTCGGCTCTTTCGAACTGTTGCGCAAACACATAGGCATCAGCCAAATCCATACGCTTATCGGCTGTTCAATGGGTGGTCAGCTGGCTCTGGAATGGGCTATCGAAAGCCGCGAAGTCCACAAGCGCATGATTGTAATCGGGACAAACGCCAAGCATTCCCCCTGGGGAATTGCCTTCAACGAGTCGCAGCGCATGGCTATTGCCCAGGATCCTACTTGGCAGCTCAATGCGCCTCAGGCCGGTGTTGACGGCATGAAAACCGCCCGGTCGATTGCTCTTATCTCCTACCGGAACTATTCAAGCTACGCGATTTCTCAAGAAGAGGGAACTGACAGCAAAACAGACGATTTCAAGGCGTCTTCTTATCAGCGCTATCAGGGAGAAAAACTAGCGCGCCGCTTCAATGCGTTTTCCTACTGGACGCTTTCCAAAATAATGGATTCGCACAATGTCGGAAGAAGCAGGGAAAGCACGGAAAAAGCGCTGGGAAGCATCCGGGCAAAAACTCTGGTCGTCGGTGTGAGTTCCGATCAGCTTTTTCCAATAAAAGAACAGCGCTTTCTTGCCAGTCATAT
>JAKSBZ010000001.1 GCA_022360875.1 Cytophagales bacterium
ACTTGTAATCAGTAGGTCGTTGGTTCGAATCCGACTGGAGGCTCTTGTTAAGGTCTTGGGTATTCTCAAGGCCTTTTTTTGTACTTCATCGAAAGGGTCAGTCTGAATTTGGCCACAGGTTCTTTTGTTAAAGGATCGGTGTATGCTGTTACTTCTACGGGCTGGCTGACCCGCTCTTTGCTTTTGAGCGTTTCCCGGATCATGTTGTCAATGCGCGGTCCTTCTTCGCATGCAAAGTACACATCGTTTTCGGGCCTTTTCAGGAAGTCTGCCTGGAAGTCTTTAAAAACGATGCTGACAGGAAGTTTTCGCTCAGAAATTTTGAGAAAAGCCAGCATGCCCGCCCCGACGTCTGCGCCTACGGCCAAAGTACCGAAATACATGCTTTTAAGGTGATTGCGGGTACGTCTGCGCAGGGGGATTTTGACGGTAAGCTCCTGTTCACTAATCGAAACGATTTTTGGCCGGGTGTACAGGATCATGGGGACTTTGGTGAAGGCGAAAATATACAGCATAGAGTTGGCGTACTGCAGGGGAGAAAGAATTTTTTTTATCATGCGTCAGGTTATTGGTTAGTTTGGGTTTGTGGTTTTTTTGAAAAATTAATTGTTTAAGCTGAAACTCAGCTAAAGACAAAGTAGTGCAAATTGGCAATAATCGGAACGGGTAAGTGTGAAATTAAGTACTGCCGGTAAATTAACTTATATTATTGCTTGGTTAAATCGCTGGCTATGAAATAATACTGAAAATAATAAAAAAGTAGAAAGTACTTATCAATAAAGAATTATTAAAAATTGGTGTTATATGAGCGATTCACAAAAGAATAATCTTCTGGAAGGGTTTGAGGAAGCATTGGTAGGTTGTCTGAATGAGCGCTTGAATGCAGAGACAAAAATTGATGCTGACAGAAGAGTATGGATTGACGGTCATTTGCTGGAACATACGATGGAGGGGAATCGGTTCCATTATCAGTTTTTGAAAAAGGTTTTTGATTTTTATTATTTGGAGGGATTCGATTCGCTCAGCAGCCTTTCAGCGGAGGTGTGCAGCACTGTAGGGGAGCTGTTGGAGGAAGCCCGGGAAAGCTAATTCCCGGTTTTTTGTCTTAAGAAATTGTCGCACAGTACAGCGGTGGCAATGGCTACGTTCAATGATTCGGCTTGTCCGTAGTTTGGTATTGTCAGTTTGTGTGTTAGCAGCGCTTCTACTTCTTTAGAAATACCGTTAGACTCATTGCCCATTACCAGAAAGCAGCCGCTGCTGGTAAGTGTGGTCTGGTGCAGGTTTTCGCCTTGCAGCATGGCGCCGTAAACCGGGCGGTCGCTGTGTTTCAGGAAGTCGGTTAGCGCTGTGTAGTGCAGTTGCACCCGGCTGAATGATCCCATGCTTGCGTGCAGTACTTTCGGGTTGTAAAAGTCGGCGCTTTCGGGCGAGGCGACTATGCGGCGGATGCCGTACCAGTCGGCGATGCGCAGGATGGTGCCCAGATTTCCCGGGTCCCTGACATCGTCGAGCACCAGTACAATCTCGTCGGGACCGAATTTCGGCAGGGAGAGAGAGGGAATGCGCCCGACAGCAAGAACGGAATTGTTGCTTTTGAAGGTTCCCATCTGAACAAGCTCGCTTTCTTTTGCCAGGAATACCGGTGTTGTTTTTTCGTCCAGCTTGTGGCTGTATTCATCATAAAAAGCCTCTGTGACGTATACGGAGTGCAATTCGTAATGAGAACGTAACAGCTCGTCTACATTTTTTTTTCCTTCTATTAAAAAAGATTGTTCTTGTTTGCGGTATTTCTTTATTTGCAGGGATTTGACAAATTTGATTGATTTCTTTGAAAGTATATTCCTCATAAATAAATCTGTGAAAATAAAGTGTGTATTTCTTTTCTTTTTGACGCTTAGTCTTTTTTTGGGGTGTACGGGCGTACGTTATGTTCAGCAAGGAGAATATATCCTAAAGAAGCAGCGCGTCCGATTGATTAGCGAAAATAAAGAAATAAAAAGGAAGTTGAGGTCTCGCGTAAATGAAAAGCCAAATAAACTGGGTTTTTTGGGGCTGGTTCGTCCGGGAAAGTATCTGCATTACTGGGGGGAGAATCGTTTTGATTCGCTGAAGTATTTGCGGAAAAGACAGCGGATTGCCCGAAAGTACGGGGAAAGGATAACGAAAACCATTAACGATTCGACGGATATAAAAAAGCGTCAGGCGCAGTTCAGGAAGAAGCAGGACAGGCTGAATTTATGGTTGCAGGAGGCTTCGGAAACCAAGGAGCGGGATAAAATTGAGCGTTTATTATCCAGGAATGAGCAGAAGAGGAGAAACAATGTCGATCGGTTGAAAAAGCGGAAGACAAAAAAGATAAAAAAACTGACGGACGCCCGGAACAGGGAGCAGGAAACTGTGGAGCGGTCGCTTCGGAACGGTAATTTTTGGATGCGGAACTGGAAGGCCTGGGAGTTGTACGACAGTGTTAAGCAAGAGCGGGTAAATCACAGGCTTGTTAGCGTTTTGAAGGGTGAGGGTTTCTTTAATGCCCGCTCGTCGGCAGAAAGGAGCTTTCGCAGAAAATACGCCGAGCTCACCTACAGGGTGGATCCCGGAAAGCCTTACATGATTGATTCTGTTTGGGCAAAGAGCGCCAATCCGGTTGTTGATTCGCTATTGCAGCTTGAGGATTCAAAAAAGTATTTGAAAAAAGGAGAGCGGCTGGTTTTGTCGAACGTTGGGCTGGAGCTGGAGCGGATCAGCAGGCTAATGAAAAACAATGGTTTTTATCAGTTTCAGAAAAACCGTATGGCTGCTTTTAGAATCGATACGGCGGTTGCAAAGCATAAAGTTTGGATTGAGGTGGAAGTCAATGTGCCGGATCAGGGCAAAGAGTTCGGGCAGTACCGGATCGACTCCGTGAATTTTGTCGTGGGCTCGGACCAACAGCGCCGTCGCCCGGAATTGCTAAAGAACCGCAGGGAAGTTGGGGGAATATACTTTGCCCAGGCGCGGAAACGCTACAAAGAGAAAGTGCTTGCCAAAAAAAGCTTTTTGCGCTCAGGAGAGCTGTACAGCCATCGAAATGTTCTGGCGACTCAGCTGCAGTTAAGGAATCTGGAAGTTTTCAGGACGGCCGAAGTGCGTTTTGATACATCTCACAATGCTTTTGTTGCCAATATTTTTGCGGAACCCAAGAAGAAGTATCAGCTCACTACCGAGCTTGGGCTTGACTTTACGCTGGGTCAGGTGAATCCGTTTGTGAATGCGGGAGTTGCTTTCCGGAATCCTTTCCGCGGGTTGGAAGTTTTGAAGATCAATGCCCAGGCGGGCCTGAAAGGAGTTGTGGGACTCGGAGACAAGATTTCTACTAATCAGGAGTCCGGAGTTGAAGTCAATTTAATTTTTCCGCATTTTCTGATTCCGTTTCCCAAAATAACGGATAAGTGGGGGTGGCTGAATCAGACTTCCAGTTTGGTTTTTGGTTATTCGTCAACGAAAACCAATGATTATTCGCTAAAGGATGTAAACGGGCGTTTTGCGTACAGCTGGCAGACCCGGGACCGGAAGAAGCAGTTCACGGTAAACTGGCTGGAAGTGGGTTATATAGACTCAGAGCTTACCTTTGGTTGGCGGAA
>JAKSBZ010000393.1 GCA_022360875.1 Cytophagales bacterium
GCGACGCAGGATTTGATGGAATCATCTACGCTTCCACAAAAGGGCCAAAGGCTTGCGTAGCACTTTTCCCGACAAACTTTCCGGGGTCCGAATCGCATGTGGAGCTAGCAGACGACGCGCCGAGGGGTACGACGCATACGAGGCTGGATCAGGAGACGTGGCGAGAGATCGCCGGACCGGGTTTGGCGAGCCAATAGAAACCGAAGTCCCAAAGAGAAACACACGTAGATTAAAGGGTGGAATTCAATGCCAAAGGCGCCCGAACAGTTAGAAATAGAGTTCCATGAGGCGATGCTGGATATTTACCGCCGAGCGAAGAGTGAGGCAAAGTACAATGCGCAGCGATTCTTACAAATGGTCATAGACCATGGTGGCGTGGAGACAGCGCGAATGCTTATTCATGCTGATACAGTTTCGGACGGATACACCGCGCTATGGGAGCGAGAGAGGCTCGACCTGACTATCGAGGCGATGATCATAAACTCCAAAAAATTTCATTCCCTCTTCACTGAGGAGGAAATCCACATCCGTTCCCAACGCCTGAAAGACTATGGGTACATTTCCTAAGGCGTCGCGCGAATATGGATCCTAGAATAGAACGACTGAAAACCGTCGAAGCATGCGAGCGTTTCGCAGCGAACGCGAGAAGATTGGGACGCCCGGATTTAGCGGACGAGTCCAGACAAAGAGCAGTGGAAATTTGTGCAGATACCCACGGCGCGAAATCCACAGCGGAAAAGGAATGCCTTCAAGCTATCTATGCATACGAAGAAGTCCTCACAGAGAAGAACGGACGCCGCACCAGAGCGTCTAGAACATGGCAGATGATCGAACGCCATGGAATTCATGAGGCAGCAGAGAGAGCCGTCAATCGTCCGCAAGAGACAGCGGGGTATAAGGCACTCGTCGAGATGGGGGTGCAGGAGTATGCTTTTGAAGCTGTTATTTTGCGACATCCAGACTTATTCTCTGAAGCGGCCGTATCAGCGTCAAAACAGCGTCTCGAAGATTGGTCAGACGAAACATAGGGCTTTTGCTTGTTGCTTTCTACAGATTGCTTTTCCACCAAGCTAGAATTTAGAAGCTAAGTACTGAAGGTATGGCGGATGTCAGCAGACGCTCGAAACATTGAAGTTCGGCCAACCACCCTCCAAAACCTGGTGGCAGAAGTTGCAAATGGCAACTTCCGCATCCCTAGATTTCAGCGGAACTATGTCTGGCCACCGAAGAAAGTTTTGGAACTGTTCGACAGCATTTACCAGGAGTATCCAATCGGTTCGTTCTTCTTGTGGAAGGCAGGGCGCGGTCATGCACATCTGTTTCGACAAGCTGGTTCGCTTGGAGTCAAGCCGGTCGCCGACGATAACGACGTAACGTTCATTCTCGACGGGCAGCAGCGGATGACGTCTCTGTATGCAACTTTGAACGGTCTCACCATCGGCAATCACGACTACGCAAACATCTGCTTCGACCTTGTAGACGAACGTTTCGTCTCGCGTAAAGTCGAGAGTCGCGTCAGATATATCCCTATAAACGAAGTATGGGGTGGTGATGTCATCGAGATCGGTATGGGCCTCGAAAACAAGGAGCATCAGAAGAGGCTCAGCAGGCTCTACAGGGGGCTGGTGAACTACCCGATCTCGCTGGTAGAGGTGAAAGACAAGCAATTGATTGACGTATGCGGGATCTTCCAGCGGATCAACCAA
>JAKSBZ010000111.1 GCA_022360875.1 Cytophagales bacterium
GAGAAGCGCGCGTAGAAATGCATGCGGTCGTCGGCCGCCCAACCTGTGGAGATACGGCTTCCTTTAATAGTGTATTCATCCACAAGTTCCGCTTGCGCATTGAGATTGCGTCCGCCCCAGGTTATCTGAAGCACATGCGAGATGTCGAAGAGCACTTTTCTGTCTTCGTTTTCAGGGAAGGAATACCGGTGAATTCCGGCGCGCGTGGTGGTGGTAAGCTCAGCCAGAACGCCGTTGTCCATTTTCACGCGGTAATATCCCGGACTTGCGGTTTGATTTTTTTTCTGATAAAAGGCAAGCATTTTTTCCTTTTCGCTGCCTGTATACGGAAGCACCAAAAAATCGCCCATGTCGCCGATGCCCGTGCCGCTCAGGTGTGTGTGGCTGAAGCCTAAGATTGTGCTGTCGGAATGATGATAGCCGCTGCAGGCGTCCCAGCCGTTGATGCGCGTGTCGGGGCTGAGCTGCACCATGCCCGAAGGGACAACAGCGCCTGGAAAAGTGTGTCCGTGAAATCCTGTGCCGATCATCGGATCAACGTATTGCAGCGGATTTTCTTTGGAGGCGGTTTTCTGGTTTTTCTGCTGGCAGGAGAGGAGAGCCGCAAAGCAAAGTCCCAGAAGCAGATGATACTTTTTCATAAAAATAACAGTTTGCTTTGTATGTAAGTCAAATAGATGTTGTTTGAAACCGAACAGCCGCCCGCTTTCTATTTGCATTTTCGGCAGGCGGCTGTTGGGATTTATTTTTTAAATCAGAGGATCATTTTTTTTGGGTTTGCTGCCCATTACAAAATGAAGCGTTCCTCCTGCAGTGATTTCTTTGTGCGTGATGTAAGTGCGGTCGAGTTTTTTTCCGTTCAGCGTTACGGCCTGCACATAGTAATTTTCTTTCGAAGCATTCTCTGCAATCACCTTGAATGTATTGCCGTTTGGCAGTTTTATGCTTGCTTTAGGGAAAATCGGTGATCCCAGCTCGTATTTCTGATCGGCCGGGTTGGCAGGGTAGAAGCCCAGCGAGCTGAAGATATACCATGCTGAAGTCTGTCCGTAATCGTCGTTGCCGCATAAACCGTTAGGTGTAGAGTCATAGTATGTTTCCATGATCTGACGAAGGTATTTTTGTCCTTTCCACGATTTGCCCAGGTAGTTGTAAAGGTAAGCTACGCTGTGGCAAGGCTCATTGCCCTGTACATACTGTCCGATCATTCCTGTAGAAAACAGCGGCAGTTTGTCGGTAGTCAGCGCATCGTAGGTGAACATTGAGTCGAGCTTGTTTTCGAATTTTGTTTTTCCCACTGTGCTGATCAGGCCCTGCATGTCGTGCGGCACAAACCAGAAGTACTGCCATGCATTGCTTTCGCAAAAATCGTTGGTGTATTCTTTGGCAATGAAATGTTTGGCAAATTTTCCGTTTTTGCGGCGAGGCACCATCCAGGTACGCGATGCATCGTAAACGTTTTTCCAGTTGTTTGAACGTTCCGTAAAATACTTGTAGTCGGCGGTTTTGCCCATTTCTTTAGCCATTTGCGCTATGCACCAGTCATCGAAAGCGTATTCCAGCGTTTTAGAAACCGACCAGTTTTCATGTCCTTTGCTGCTCGGAATATAGCCCATTGCTTTGTATTGGTCCAGGTTGTTGATGTCAGCCATGGCCGATTTTTTCATCGCCTGAAAAGCTTTTTCCGCATCAAAGTTCCGCAGGCCTTTAAGGTAAGCGTCAGCAATTACCGGCACGGCGTGGTAGCCGATCATCATATTGGTTTCGTTTCCTTTCATCGACCAGATCGGAAGCACTCCGGCTTCATCGCAGTGCGCGATCATCGAGCGGATCATGTCGTTGGTTTCTGAGGGCTCCAGGATGGTAAACAACGGATGCGAGGCCCGGAATGTGTCCCAAAGCGAGAAGGTGTCGTAGCGTTTGAAACCTTCAGCCTTTTCCGTTTTGCCGTTGGCGCCTTTGTACTGTCCGTCGACATCTGAGTGAGTGACTGGTCCCAGGAACGTATGGTACATGGCAGTGTAAAAGACTTTTTTGTGTTCATCGTCCGGGGTTTCCACTTCGATGGCGGCCAGTTTTTCTTCCCAAAGGCCGGAAGCTTTTTTCCGGAAAGAATTGAAGGCAAAGCCTTGCGCTTCAGCTTCCATGTTTTTTCGGGCTCCTTCAATGCTTGCGGACGACAGCGCTACTTTTACCACAATCTCCGTGGCTTTAGGCGTGTCGAAAGTCAGATACACTTTAGATCGTTTGGCGCGGATCTCCTTGCCTGCTTTCGGTATGTCCTTGTATTCTTTTGAGGAAAAATCAAAAAATTGGTGTGAAGAGAAAGGTTTGGAAAACTTGGCAACAAAATGCTCGCGCTGGTCTCTGGCCCATCCCGAAGAATAGCGGTATCCTTCGATTGTTTGGTTGTCTACGATTCTGAAGTAGGTGTCCGTAGAACCGTCCCAGTTCATAGCGTAACCCAGGTTGATCAGAATCCTCGAGTCTTTGTCTTTCGGAAACAAATAGCGGTGAATTCCCACGCGTTCTGTAGCTGTCAGCTCAGCTTTGATGCCGTAATCCAGCAGGTCCACTTGGTAGTAGCCCGGTTCGGCTTTTTCTTTTTTATGAGAAAAAAGTGATACTTCCCGCTTTTGCTTTTGCGTGATTGTTCGGTTTGAGCGGCTGTTGAACGGCATTACCAGGATGTCGTACATATCGCCGGCGCCGGTGCCTGAAAGGTGAGTGTGCGAAAAACCGGCAATGGTAGAATCTTGCCAGTAATAACCAGCAATCCGGTCCCATCCGCCTATACCGTTGTCCGGACTCAGCTGCACCATTCCGTGCGGCACGGTCGCTCCTGGATAAGTGTTTCCAGGGCCGTCCGTTCCTACAAACGGGTTGACGTAGGAAGTAAGCTGGACAGATGTTTTTTCAGTTTGATTTTTATTCTCACAAGCGAGCAGCAGGCATGCAGCCAGTGCAATCTTGGTGAGCCGTTTAGTGAAATTCCACATAATTTGATGTTTTGTTCCTTGCAGAATTATTTAAAAAAATAGTTCTGCAAGGTATCTAATTTTTACTTTATGTACTTCGTACTTTCTATTATTTTCAGCGATGTTTCATAGTCAGCGATTTAACTGAACAATAGCATAAGCTAGATCACTGGCGGTGTTTTATTCTTTCAAACATTCATTTTTTTGCTTGAAGTCTCTCTGTATCTTCTTCAATAATAATTTCGTCCATAAACATCCATGACGGAGAACCGGCGCCTAAGTGCCAGTCCGGCATGGCTTCAACCAGATGCGCTTTTATTCGGATAAATCGGGCGACGTCACCGCCAAGTGAATATTCTGACCGATTAATGTGTATGATAGGATGGCCGCCGGGAACCGGGAAGTCTTTTTGTCCGGCGGTTTCGAAGTTTTTGCCGTCTTCAGAGACCTGAACGGTGATCTGGACAGGGTGGAACAGCCAAGCGCTGGTGTTAACCAAAACGCCAACCGAAACGTTTTTCAGTTCTTTTGTTTCGCCCAAATCAATGGTAAGCTGTGCTTCTTTAGTCTCTCTTGCGCTGAAGCCCAGCCATTTGCCGTCTCTCAAGTTCATCGATCCGAGTTCGCCGTCATTCAGTATTTTTGCTTTTTGCTTGTTGTAAGGTTTGGAAGCCGGCGTGTTAAGCGTGAGTTTCGGATATTTATGGCCGTTGTTGAATAGCCCTTTTATGAATTTTCTGCTCATTACCGGACTGGCTTCAAATCCTTCTCTGAAAGCTTTGGCTTTCACTGTTGTGGTTTGGTCGATTCGGAGGCTTCCAGTAAATACGGTAGATGTGGCTGCAGGCTCTGTGCCGTCCAGTGTATATCGTATTGTTGCCTTTTTATCAATATTTCTAAGCTTCACGTTTCGCTCCCGGGCAAAAAGCGTATTCTCAGATTGGGTGTAAGGCATGAAAAGCGACGGACGATTTTCATCTGCAAGCAGCCCTTTCGGTACAGCACGGGAAACCGGACGGTCCGCTTGGCTGCTTCCCCATTTTTTGTTGGGTTTCGGCCCCATCTCAAAGACAATCTCGCCGCCTTTTTCCAGCATTTTGTGCGTGAAGAACGATTTCGTGTACGGTTTGCCGTTGACTGTTACCCGCTGGATGTAGATATTGTCTTTGCTTACCTTGCTGGCTTTGATAATCAGCTCTTTTCCTGAATTCAAGTGCAGCTTGACCTCGTCAAATACCGGCGTTCCGATGATGTAGTCGCCGCTTGCGGGGTTTACCGGATAAAAGCCCATGGCGCTGAGCACATACCATGCAGACATCTGTCCGCAGTCTTCGTTGCCGGAAATGCCCTCGGCCGTCGCGCTGTATTGCTCCTGCATAATTTTGGCAAGCCATCGCTGCGATTTCCACGGCTGCCCGGCGTAATTGTACAGATAGGCTACGTGGTGGCTTGGCTCGTTTCCTTGGGCGTATTGTCCGACAAGTCCTGTTACGTCGTTGGCGTGTCCCAGGACAACGGGTTCTTGATTGAACATGGAATCAAGCATTTGAATAAATGCTTTGTCGCCGCCGTGCAAACCGATAAGTCCGTTTATGTCCTGCGGAGCGAAAAACATCCATTGCCAGGCGTTTCCTTCTGTAAAATCGCCTGAGCCAAGAATTGAAAGCTCTCTTGGGTTGAAGTCTTTTTTCCAGAGGCCGTTCTCCTTGCGTCCGCGCATGAATCCCGAGGCCGCATCGAAATGGTTGCGATAGTTTAAAGCCCGTTTGCTGAAGTATTCGCAGTCTTGCTTCTTGCCGAGCTTTTTGGCCACTTGCGCTATGCACCAGTCGTCGAAGGCATATTCCAGCGACTTGGAAACGGCGTTTCCTTCTTTGTCGTAGGGGATGAAACCAAGTTTTTTGAAATAATTGAGTCCGGCGTTGTCGGTCATGGCGCTGGTTTTCATTGCTCGGTAGGCGTGTTCCTTATCGAGTTTGACCTGTCCCTTCAGGATTGCGTCAGCAATAACCGGAATGGCATGGTAGCCGATCATGCAGTTGGTTTCGTTGTTGTGAAGCTCCCATATGGGAAGAATGCCGAATTGGTCGAATTTGCTTAGCAGCGATTTTACAAGCTGTGCATTGGTTTCCGGTTCGGTGAGTGTAAACAGCGGGTGAAGGGCCCGGAAAGTGTCCCAAAGCGAGAAAACTGTGTAGTGTGTATTGCCTTTTTCCGTTTGATGAATTTTCCCGTCCATGCCGCGGTACTTTCCGTCTACATCGTTTAGGATATAAGGGGAAACCATGCTGTGATAAAGCGCGGTATAGAAGGTATTTAAATTTTCCTGGCCGCTGCTCTTCGCTTCTATGCGGCTGAGCTTGTTTTCCCAGTCTGTTCGGGCATTCTGGTGTATATCGTCGAAACTTAGGTTCTTGGCTTCTTTGTTCAGGTTTTTTCGGGCGCCGTCAGTGCTTACTGATGAAATAGCCACTTTAACCACGATTTGCTCGCCGGTATTGGTGTTAAATGATACCAGTGCTTTCAGATTTGGTGATTTCGCCTCTTTTTTAGACGGCAGAATTTTATCGTTTTCTATTATGGAAGCGGTTTCGAAATCCTTGGAAAATTGCGCGACGAAATAGACCCACTGATCGCCGGCCCATCCCCGCGAGCGTCGAAGTCCGCTGATTTCATTTTTTCCGATTTGAATTTCGGCTATTCGTACGCCGTCACCGATTCCGTGCACAAGGTCCAGAATGAAATGCGACTGGTCGGACTTTGGAAAAGTATATCGGTGCACGCCTACGCGATTGGTGGCCGTCAGTTCGGCTTTTACACGATAGTCGTCCAGCATAACGCTGTAGTAACCCGGACTGGCGGTTTCGCTGTTGTGCGAAAAGCGCGAGCGGTAGCCGGCGTCGGGCGATGATTTGGAACCGGCCTGGAATTTCGGTTCTCCTACCATTGGCATCAGCAGGATGTCCGCTAGATCGCCGGCTCCGGTTCCCTGAAGATGTGTGTGCGAAAATCCCATAATAGAGGAATCGGAAGCGTGGTAGCCCGAGCACCAGTCCCATCCTTCAATTCCCGTGTCGGGACTGAGTTGCACCATTCCGTGCGGGCGGACGGCTCCCGGAAACGTATGGCCGTGGGCACCGGTGCCGATAATGGGATCAACGTACTGGCAGAAATTGGTTTCGGGACTCCGGCGGGAGCACGAAGCTGTAAAAATGGCCAGCAGCAGTAAAACGTAAAAGTATCTTCTTCGATTCATGATTCAAGGTTTTGCCTATCCTGTTGCCTCGCAGGGTGCGCGGCTTGTTTAAGATCTTAATTTCGGGACTTATGTTAAAAAATAGATGATTTTTGGGTTACATTAGGCGGACAAAGCTTAAAAAGTTGCTATGGATCTGGCCTAGTTGTCTCTTTTTAAGAATGCTTGCCCCTTGTTTTATGTATATTTTCTGCTTTCAGTGCATGCATTTATTCTTCAGGTTGATTTTTTCGGTGAAGTTAAATCTTTAGAAAGAAATGCCGCTTTTTTACAGGTTGCAGAAAAACGCAGACCCAAGCGTAATAATATGCGTGTATGTGCGGGAATTGATAGCCGAGAGCGTTCCCGAAGGTGACATTTTCGTAAAAACACACTTTTTTTTAACCGTTTTTTTGAAAAAAAAGAAATGTAACCCTAAAAGACATCCTATTGTCGCCCCGTGCTTTCGCCTTTCCTCCGACATTGCTTATGCGAAACCAGAGATGGCTGGTTTCCATTTGCAATATTTTAAAAACACACTTCGTGAATGAGCGCTGTCGAGCTCTTCGCATCACTAATTTAATTTTTTATGAGGTATTTGTACACATTGATCTTGACCGTCCTCGTGCCTGTGTATTCATGGGCGCAGTCGACCGTTACCGGGACGGTGACGGACGCGTTGGACGGAAGCCCATTGGCTTTTGTGAACGTTGCTGTGAAAGGCACTACTGCCGGAGCGATAACGGATGTTGACGGAAAGTATTCAATCAAGGTAACGGGAGATCAAGCAGATCTGATTTTTTCTTACATTGGTTACAACACGCAAACGGTTGCGGTAAATAACCGCTCAGTTGTTAATGTTAGTTTGACTGCCGATGCTACCGAGCTTGAAAGCGTTGTGGTGACGGCATTGGGTATTAAGCGTGAGGAGCGCTCGCTGGGTTATGCCGTTTCTGAGGTGAAGTCGGATGAGTTGGAAAACGGGAGTTCAACAAACATAATGGGAGCTCTTAACGGAAAAGTTGCCGGAATGCAGGTGACTTCTACAGGGGGAGGAGCAGGCTCTTCTGCTCGTGTGATTATCCGCGGTAATGCAAAATTGTTTGGGGACAATCAGCCTCTTTATGTAGTAGACGGTGTTCCAATGTCAAATTCGCAGTTCCAAAATGCCAACGGCGGAGACGGGGGAATCGATACCGGAGACGGAATGTCGGCAATCAACCCTGACGACGTAGAGTCAATGAGTGTATTGAAGGGAGCTTCAGCTACTGCTTTGTATGGTTCCAGAGGAATCAATGGTGTTGTCTTGATTACAACCAAAGGTGGGAAGAAAACTAAAGGACTTGGGATTGACTATAATTTTTCTGCTTCTTTTGACAGAATCAATATTACACCGGACGAACAAAATGTTTTTGCTGCGGGATCTGATGGAAGTCTGCCAATTAACCAAAAAGGAAACGCAACCAATGCAAAGGAAAACACGTCAATGTGGGGGCCAAAATATTCTAGTTTAAATGGAACCTATGATGCTTTCTATCATCAGCTTCCTATGGCGGTGGAGTTTCATGACAACTATAAGAATTTTTTCAGAACTGGGAAAACGTTCAACAACAGTGTCGCAATTTCTAATGGAAATGAAAA
>JAKSBZ010000246.1 GCA_022360875.1 Cytophagales bacterium
ATGTCTACACAGCCATTATTCGGCACCACTCATAAAAAAGCAGAGACTGCCAACATCTGCCAGCGAAAGGTAACACCGATCACGGTTGCTGTTGGTATGACCCTCAGAGACCAGTCCAACCTGGCCACTCTAAACCAGATGGAACCAGAGCTGATCTGCCTGGGTATTCTGAACATTAATAATCTGAATGAATTGTACGGTCTGAAAGAACTGATTCAGAAAACCCGGCATCACGGTGACCGACAGATTGTTCAGGCACTGCTGGCCATGAGTAAAGAACTGGAATAGCAAACGATTACTGGAACAGGCTGAGATCACCCTTACCTTCTCGCCATACATCCGGCATATCATCTGTCAGGCTGACAACGGTAGTCGCTTCCATACCGCAGAACCCACCATCAATCACCAGATCAAGCTGGTTTTCCAGAGAGGCCCGAATATCGTAAGGGTCGGTCATGGGAAATTCATCTCCCGGCATCTGTAGGGTAGTACTCAACAGTGGCTCCCCCAGCTCCTCAAGCAGAGCACTTACGATTCGGTTATCTGGTACGCGGATACCTATGGTGCGCCGCTTAGGATGCATCACCAGCCTGGGAACCTGGCTGGTGGCATTAAGAATAAATGTATAAGGGCCGGGAGTGGCTGCTTTCAGCAGGCGATAGGTGGTATTGCCAACCTTGGCATAGGTGGCCAGCTCAGATAGATCCTTGCAGACCAGGGTCAGATTGTGCCGTTCATTCAAATGGCGAATTCTGCGAATCCGGGTAACCGCCTTTTTGTCACCCAACCGGCAGCCCAGTGCATAAGCGGAATCAGTCGGGTAAACGATGACACCGCCACCGTGTAGAATAGAGACAGCCTGACGAACCAGGCGAGCCTGGGGATTTTCCGGGTGAATCTGAAAGAACTGGCTCACTGGTTTTTCCGTTTATCAGCATTGGAGTTCAACGGGAGGGCGGGAAGTATAAAGCACTTACGTCAGTCTAAGAAGCTGAAAAATCACGATTTAGTGCAAACGTGAGCTGAAATAATCAGAAAAATTATCAATACAGTCATCCCTGACCGTGGAGGACGTTGTTGATTATTTTTAGAAACAGCAAACCTACTCAGCAGCAGTCACATTTTCTGCCTCAAAGAGGGTCATGCCACTGCCCACGGTTCCTTCCTTGGCAGTGTTGACCAGTAATTTGCCATTAACCTGCTTATTGCCTTCTTCCAGCACATCTTTCGAGTAGAGCAACCACTTACTATCTGACTGCTCTTTCCCTTGAAGTACCGGGGTAAACTGGTAAACATGAAAATCCGGGGAGTTATCACCATCTTTATAGGTGCGAGTTGGATAAGGTCCAGTCAGTGGCCAGGGCTCCACCGTCCCTTTGATAGAAATACTGATCTCTCCTCCAGCTGTCGCCAGCTTGGCCAGATCTTCAACTGTGGATATCGATACCGGCTCCTTAGCAAAGGCAGCTCCGGTCCAGACTGACACCCCCAGAATTGCTGCGGAAAACAGCCCGGACAGTTTGATTGCTTGGCGTGGCATTATC
>JAKSBZ010000149.1 GCA_022360875.1 Cytophagales bacterium
AGCTGGCCGGTCTGCTGCGGCGCGGCGGCGGTTTTCTTCTGTTGAGCTGTTTTGGCTGCTGGCTGAGCCGCCGGCGGTATGGTTCCCAGAATGCGGTGTTTGAGTGTTCGGAATTCCAGCTCATCGAAGAGCGGTTCCAGCGCCTCTTTGTCCGGCCCTTGATATTTCAGACTTTCCTCGTCAAACTCCAAAGGCACATCGGTATGTATTGTTGCCAGTTCTTTCGAGAGGAGCGCCTGTTCGCTGTTGGCTTCCACTTTTTCCTTTGCCTTGCCTTTCAGCTCGTGGGTATGCTCCAGCAGGCCTTCCACAGTGCCGTAGGCTTTCAGATATTTCACAGCGGTTTTCGGACCCACGCCCGGCACTCCGGGAATATTGTCCGAAGCGTCGCCCATTAGCCCGAGCAAGTCGCGAACCTGGTCAATTTCGTCAATATCGAATTTTTTCAGCACTTCATCCACGCCCAGAATGTCCACTTTGTTGCCCATGTAAGCGGGCTTGTACAGGTAAACGTGTTCTTTCACCAGCTGCGCGTAGTCCTTGTCCGGAGTCATCATAAATACTTCGAAGCCTTTCTGCGCCGCCTTGTGGGCGAAAGTGCCGATAATGTCGTCGGCTTCATAGCCGTCCAACTGCAGCACGGGGATGTTGAACGCCCGTACGATATCCTTAATCATCGGGACGGCAACCCGGATATCCTCCGGAGTTTCCTCACGGTGAGCTTTGTATTCGGCGTAGCGCTCGTGCCGGAAAGTAGGCGCGGCCGTATCGAAGGCCACTCCTATGTGCGTGGGCTTTTCTTTTCGGATAATCTCATGCAGCGAGTTGGTAAAGCCGAGCTGAGCGCCTGTGCTCAGCCCCTTCGAATTAACCCTTGGATTTTTGCTGAAGGCGAAATGCGCGCGGTAAATCAGGGCCATGGCGTCCAACAAAAAAAGTTTTTTTTCGGGCTTGCTCATCGTGTTCAAAAATTGACTGGTTCAAATAGGATGATTTTCACCGGCCTGAAAAAGACAGGCCGTCATGCAATATAAGAAGATTCTGACTTTAGCCGCCGAAAAGATTTTTTTGCTTTGTGAAAAACGGAACAGGCCGTTCCAATCTGCAGAGGTTTCGCTTGCTGAAGAGTCCGTAAACCTCCAGTTTCATGGGACGAAAACTGGAAGATTTTTATTTCGGCTTTAGCCCCGGGGAATGTCAAACAGGCTTTCTTCAAACTTTGCCAGACACTTAGTAAGCTTTTCATGTTCATCTTTGCTAAGTTTCTCCCCGCTCATTTGGTCGAAGTAGTTTCCAAGGCTGTAGCCGGTTACAATCTCCGCTCCCCAAAAAGGCATCAGTTTTTTGAGAATTGCCTGCGTGTTGGCACCTCCGAGCTTTCCCGGCGATGTGCTCAGCAGCATGACTTTCTTACCTCCTAAAAATTGTTTTTCCAGCATAGACACCCAGTCCAGTGTGTTTTTCAGCACGGCCGGCATATAGCCGTTGTGCTCCGGAACGGCAAGAATAAAAGCATCATGCGAATCAAAAAGAGTTTTCAGTTTTTTGATCGTTTCCGGCACGCCGTGGTCTTCTTTGTGGTCAATTCCGAATACCGGGGCGGGGTAGTCTCTGATATCGGCAAAAGTTACTTCATGACTGCGAACGTAGCGGAGAGCGTAGACAAGCAAGCGGCGATTAATGGACTGGGAGCTGTTGCTTCCCGCAAAGGCAAGTATTTTTTTCATGGTCTGGTGTCTTAAGGGATACCGTTCGTGCCGTAGCCAGCTATACTTGTATAAGAAAATGTTTACACGGAAAACATATTAAAAGAACAACTCTAAAAAAATTGGAAAAGAAGGCGGCTCATACCGATGTAGGTTTTTCAGCAATTAATTCCGGTTGCCTAAATAATTACAGGTAAATGTTGTGAATAGTGTGGTTGCCTTCTGTGCGGGTTGTTTTCTCCCTGATTGTTTTAATCTTCCACCCTTCTTCGGTATTCAATAGCTCGTATTCATACTGGCCAAAGGAATGGTAGTAATCAGTTTGCGAATTGGAATAGCGGTAAGTTTCAAAATCACACAGACATACCGCCGCTTTTTTGTCTCCTTTTATCCGGTGGTTGAGATGCAAATGTTCGGTGTCCAGATCTTTCAGTGCCTGTTCCCGGCTTTTGGCAAACTCATTGGCTTGGTACAAATTTGACTTGGTTTTCTGAGGACTGACAAAATGAACATCAACTTGATCGGTCAGACAGGTCTTCACCACCAAGAAATTCTTCTTGTCATATGCTTCACAAAGGCGGCTGATGGTTTCCAGGATTTCTTCTTTATGCTCTTCCATAACAGCAATATTTTTTTCTGAAAAAAATAAAGTCTAAAAAAATGAATGCAAAATTCATTTCTTTGTTTTTTCTCAAGAATGCGGACAGGTAACACACCTGTTCAAGATGCAAAAAATCGATTGGTATTTTCCGATTTATTCCTTAAACAGAACATCATACGAAAATGTCAGGCTTTGCTCAAGAAAGCAGTCCTTGAAGATATTTGAAATATAACATATAAGAGCTTAAATGGGAAGAAAAAAGTAAAAATATAGCTTTTCGGATGGCTTAAGTTGGTGAATGGTTTTTCATAGGCGACAAACCGTTCAGCGTGCCGGCAGCCTGGCAAATTCCTACTTGGCTTTATGATTGCTCCCGACAGAAAGACGCCGAAGTGCTGTTCTGGTCAAAAAAAACTGGCAGCTGCATGCAAACATTTTTGCCTAAACGAAAGTGGGCTCTTTCACCAAAAGCAAAAAAAACGAAAGGAAAAGCCAAGTCTCCGCCGGTGCAGTGCTACCGCCTGCTCGAACCGGAAGATTACTGCCCAGGAGAAAAGGGAGCTGTTTTTATTCGGCAAAAATGGTTGCAGAACCGCTTAACCAAATCCGTGCGGACATTTGACTCCAGCGGTTCGGGAACAGAACAAAACATCCCTTTTATACCTGAGAATAACCCTGCACAGCACCAACATGCCGAGCTGCCCCGCCTGAAGGTATCGGAAAACCTTGATCTGGCCCTGGAAGAGCCGAATTTGTCCTACGTCTTTTATGCATCAGAGCAGAAAATTGAAGACAGCAACCGGATATTGGAAAACAGCAAGTCACGCATTCGCCTGGCCAGGCAGGAGCAGTCTATAATCCTGCATTATTTCCTGTCGAGTCCCGAGCTATGGATGGTAAAGATCCTTTACAATGGGAAACCGGCAGAAGAAATCGGCAACTCCTCCGAATGCATCTTCTTTATGCACGACATACTGAGCATCCCCCAAAAACAAAATTTAGTAGCGCACTTCAGATTCCCGGACGGCACAGAGCTTGAAGAAAACTTTCATTCCCGCGAATCCGCCGACAGCCTTGCTATTCGGGTTTTTGCGGCTATGGGACAGGAAGAATTTCTTTCTCCCTCTACAACAGCCTACCACTTTCCGCAAGACGAAGTATCTCTGAGCTTTAAGAAAGCAAAAAAAATAAAAAAGGGCTTTGAAGCACTTCCTCAGGCTGTTGCTTATAGACAAGCCGAGCACCTGGGGATTAACCGGTATGCCAATCCGAAAATAGGCGAAGGCTTTTCGATTTACTCCGGCAATGCCGTTGAAAAGGCATTTTACAGCAAATATGCGCCGTCCAATAACTTTGAAGAGCTATTTAAGGAAACGATGGCCATGGGCACATTAAAAAACCGATCAGAAACAATCTACTACCCCTGGCAGTTCCAGTTCGCCGGTGTAATCGCGAAAAGCGACTACGACTTCATTACACTGGAAAACGTGCACCAGCAGTCTGAAATGATGTCTAAATTAGCTGTCTCATTTTACCGCCTGTACAAAAGCATCCCAATCCTCCGCGAATTGGTCAATGAACTAAGCACGCAAAACCCGTATTTCAGAATTGACAAAAGCAACACCAGCGTTTTTGAATATCTGGAACGGCTCATCCCCTTTCTGCTTCGCTCGGACAGGATAGGACCAGCCATAAAAAATGAACTGATCCCTCTCTGGAAACAAAAAACTCATTTTTTTCAAATTCCTGAAAACCGGCTGTTCTTCCTGAACATGTACGGCAACAAACCCGGACAAAGCTTCCATGAGTACTACGAACACCAGATTGCTTCCCCGGCTGTTACGGTAGTTGTAAAAGATTCGCTGCGCAAATGGAAAGACTCGGCTGCCCTCAGGCTTGAGCAAGTCGAAAAAGATTTGTTAGAGCTTTATAAAAGCGGAGATTTCATTCAGTACCAGGGAACTCCGATTGATCAGATATTCTCGGCCGAGCTGGACGAACTGTCAGCGACTATTCGGCCAAGGCTGGCAACTGAAAATTATCCGGCCCAGATTAGAGAATGGACAGAATGCTTTGAAGCCTCTGCCTTTATGATGCTCCGGAAACAGTTTGGCCTTTTGTATTTTTTGCTGGCCCAAGACCACCCCCGGTATTTTCATGAAACCTTTGATTTAGGCAATTCGGACCTTGACTATTTACAGTCAAAAATTCTGCATTTCGTCCATGGGCAGTGGCATCCGGAAAGAGCACATGAACTGGAAAGGCTGAGTGAGTTCACAGAAAAAATGAGCAAGCTGGCCGAGAAATACCGAAGAGTTTGCTCCTCTTAGTTTTCAGCCTTAGTTTTGCCGAAAACTCAACTTATGCTGCAGCCTGTCATTCATTACGGCCTCCACTTCATCGCGCCGCTAGGTCTTTCTTTTCTTTTTTTCAGAGAAAATCTTTGGAAAGCTTATGCTGTTATGCTGGCAAGCATGATCGTGGACGCCGATCATTTGCTTGCCTCACCTGTTTTTGATCCCGGCCGCTGCAGCATCGGCTACCATCCGCTTCATACGCTTTATGCCATTGGCGCATACCTTTTGCTTTTGATTTTTTGGAAAAAAAAATACAGCCGCATGCTCATGACCGGCCTTTTGTTTCACATGGCTACCGACATGACTGACTGCCTGCTTATGTTTCAGGACTGCAGCGCTTGCAGCGAGGCGTTTATAAAACACCTTTTCTGACAATGAAAATCAAATCTCTTAAGCTTCTCACAAAAAATATCCGTGCACAAAAAGCATTTTATATTCATCAACTGGGCGCTGAGCTGATTGATGAAAATAAGACAAGCTTTCAGATCCGCGTCGGAAGAACAGAGTTAACATTTTGTCAGTCAGAGAACGCTCATCCGTACCACGCCGCTTTCAATGTTCCCTCCAATCATTCCCGCTTGCTCGTTCCGTGGCTGAAGAAGAAGAACATTGCCGTTCAGCCGCTGCACAATGAAGAGCTGGTGGATTTCAGGAACTGGAATGCCCATTCCGTTTATTTTTACGACGCTGACCAGAACATTATGGAATTCATTGCCCGCCACGATTTGGCATCTTCCAGCTCATCGGTTTTCGATGCCGCGCAATGGCTTTCCGTTTCAGAGATCGGCATGCCTGTCCGCCGCATCGAGCAATGCGCCAGCCAGCTAAGCAGGGAAATAGGCTTTCCGGTATACGATGCCGTCGGAGACTCTTTTCTGGCGCTCGGAGACCCGGAAGGCCTGCTGATTGTCATCGACTCTGAAAAGAAGCACTGGCTTCCAAACGGCGACGCTGCCTTGCCGGCGGATTTTTCAGCAATTATCGAACAGAACGGAAAGTCTTTCCAACTGGATTTTCGCAACGGAACTCTTCATACGGATGCTATGTAAGCGTCCCGTTAAACAAGACCGTTGATTCAGCGGCATAGCCAATCAACTTAAGTGCAAATTTTCTTTTCAGCAAACTAACTTTCAGTCACTTTTTTCATCGCCATTTTCACTGCATGGTCAGCTGTTCGGGTGGTTTCCGGCAAGCGATAAGAAGAGCAAAGGTGAAAAACCCACCTGCATGCGGCGGGCAAATCGATCTTATGGCCGACGGAGACAAAAACAGGATTCACATTTTCCTGTGTCCGCAGCACTCTCCCTATGATCTCTTCCTGATCATACAGATTGGAATAAGCTCCTTTTTCCGAACCAGGCATTTCAAACTCGCCGATCAGCCGTTTCTTGGCGCAGCCTATAGCCGGAATATCCAGCTCTACTCCTAAATGGCAAGCCAAACCGAATCTCCTCGGATGCGCATATCCTTGCCCGTCGCAAACGATTAAATCCGGCTTTTGAGTCAGTTTCTTAAAAGCCTTCAGCACTGGAGGCAGTTCGCGAAAAGAAAACAGTCCGGGAATGTAGGGAAAAGACACTTTTTCCGAATGCACCGCCGTCTCCAATAAAGTCAAGGTACCGGCCTCCAGAAGCGTAATCGCCGCAATCACCTTCTCCCCGTTTTTTTCATAGGCGACATCCACACCCGCTATAATTTTTACTTCGCCCAGCTCATCTTCAAAAATCACCTTTTCTGCCAGCTCCTTTTGCAGTTCAAAATATTTATCCATCTATCTCAAGTCAACCAGCCAAGGTTCTTTTACAAAGTTGTCGATCATATAAGCCGTCAGGTTCAACCACTGGCTGGCCCGGTCAAGCACCCAGCTGTCGGAAGAAAGAGCGACCCAGTCTTCAGCCTGAGCAAGATATTTGTCAGGATTGAAGTCCAGAATCACCTCCCAGTTCCAGTCATTCTGCCTGCACAGCTCTTCGATAAATTGCCGAAGCCTGCCGCTGTTGGACACCGGCTGATCAAACACCCACAGTACCTTTTCAGGCTGAAACTCCTCAAAAGCCCTGGAAAACAACTCCAAAGCCGGAACCGTTTCCTCTACTTTCCGATAAGTGCTGTGCACGCTCGCAATATCCCGGTAACAGCCGTCCACCCCGACAAAAATCGGCGCCCGGGACAAAGCCGCTTCCAGAACAATCAGCTGATTGTAGCCGTCCAGCATGATTTTTTTGCCTTTTGCCTGCTCCAGCGACAAACATCGCTTCGTCCGGTCCTGCAGTTGCGCTTCGCCGCAAGCCGAGTGGGCAATCGCCTTTCGCTGCCGTTCGGTAAAGCGATAGCGGTCTCCGACTAACTTTAAAGCAGACTGCGGATTGTAATCTCTGGAAATCAAATAACTCAAATCCGCCAAGGCCTTTTGCAATCGGGGCAATGCTTTGGCAGAAAAAAAATGGCGGTCTTTCGGGTTAGCTCCCCGATGATTCTGTTTATGAGGCATTAAAGTATTGTGCTGTTTATTTTGCAAAAAATTAAAAAAATCGTTCTTCCCGAGTCTTATAAAATACTTCGTGAACTTCCTCGGGCAAGTAATATTGCTGCTTTGGATTCACTCCGAAAGGTAAAAAATGTCTGAATTAAATATTTAAAATTGTTCAAAATTTCAATCATTCAGCAGCAAGCAAAAAAGTTTTCCATCAAATGGAACAAATACCTTCGCTTTTGAAAGCTGAAAACAATAGCTGCTCTGTTGGCAATATATTGGGTTTGAAGAATAATATGTACGAGTTTCCAGCCAGGCCAGAACATACGGGAAAGCGAAGCAAAACCAGCCGCCGCGGATCAGCCAGAAAGCCCCCGGAAGAGAGGCCTGTGCAGCTGATGATGCTGCCGGGAGACTTTATCTGGAAAATGCGGGGAAAAGAAGAAGACGAGCTTGTTAAGCATATCGAAGCCAAGCTTACAGCTTACCACAGCTGTCTGGAAAAAGAAGCAGAACTGTCTGGGCACCGTTCGGATGCAGCTGCCAGCGACGCGGGAAAAACGTTCGATTCGGCTTTCGCCAAGCTTCGAAAGACAACTTATCATTTGCTGTATGAAATTGAACAGCTGGTTTTACACAAAATTGTCAGCTCGAAAATACAGCCCGAAAATTCGGAATCTATCGGCGATCTTCGCCCTTTCCTTCACATTCTCGAAGACGTTCAGAATGAAAGGCTGCTGTTGCTGCAAAAGTATGTTCATGAGTTTCCTCCGCATTTCGGCGCTCATTGGGGAAAATTATCGGGATCCGCTTCAATCGGCCCTGAAGATATACAGGCAATATGGAAAAAACAGAAAGAGGGTTTTCTTATTCGGCCGGTTAATCCAACAGGAGAAGGCGCGGACAAAACCTTCGGGTACTTCATCGACAGCTTGGTCGGGGAGCTGCTCTCTTACGAAACCGGAAGGCTCATGCTGAAGGAGGCCTGTGGCTTTTGCAGCTCCAGGCGGCCTGTTATTTATTTTCAGAAGACTAAGGAAGACGGCAAAAACATCGAGCTGGAGGTGCAGGGAGAAGAAGGTTTCGACCGGAGTTTTTTTGCCAAATTTCCGTATCCTTATCACGCCCACAGGCGGTTTAGGTTTCACACCGTCAAAAGTTCTTTTTTGGAAAGAAAAGCGAACACAGTCTGGTGCCTTTTCCTCCGGTTCTTTATCTAGCGCGGATTCTCTATTCATACCTGATTGCCCGAAGCAAGAGTGTAAGCTATCTTTTTTTTAAACCCGAAAGCTGGCAGGAGCTGGAGAAGGAAGCTGGCATTCCGCCTATCGATTTCACCAAACCAGGCCGGCTTCTTGATACGGAAGACCCGGGGCTGACCGAGGGTCTGGCGTCATTCCATATCCAGGAAGTTGCCGGAACGCCTTTTCCCTCTCTTCGGACAACTACGCCGAAGCCCGCTCAGAGTACGCCGTTTTCTCCTGCTGGTTCTTCTTCCGAATCTTTGAGTTTCAGGCAAAGACAGGTTATGCGCCTGCTCGCCAAGACCCAGCAGCGGCCTGTCGTTGTTTCCGAAACGCCTCAGTCCGAAGGCGCGGTGAACTCGGCGGCGCTCAGAAACCGGTTTTTTCCTTCGGTAGAATTTGACCCTGACGCGGTGCTTTCCGTCAGTCAGCCGCAAAAGCAAGGCACTCAGTCATTCAATTTCTTTCTGAGCATGAAGTCCGGAGAAACGCTGGTGATGAAGCTGCTGAGGGAGAGTTCCTGGTCTTCCATGCCGGAGAAAGAGGCTTTTGCTTCAAACTTTCTGAAAGACATGGGCGTGCGCATTAAAGGACAGAAAGCATGGCTGTTAAGCCGTGAGTCTTCAGCTTTCCGCCGCTGGGCGCGTCTGGTGCAGGAAAACAGGATAAAAGGGGCAGAGGCTGTAAAAGAGCCCCTGCGTCAGTTTATGTCCACCCGCATAGAACATGTGCTTTTCATGGAGCTGGCCAAAGGAGAACTGTCCACAAGCCTGTTCAGCCGCGGCTTTTTTTCTAAAGAAAAATCAATCGCCAGCCTGAGTACGGGAAAAGCTATGGGCGAGCTGATCATTTTTGACCTGCTGCTGGGCAACAGCGACCGAATCCTTGAATTTATAATGCCTTGGAATTTGTTTATAAGAAAAGAAAAGGGAGGCCGGAAAACCGAAGAATGGGAAGCCATTGATCACCTGCTCAGCGCTCCGGTCTTGTTCAGAACATTGGAAAAAATTCAGCTGATTGACTTCAATCAGTATCCTTACACGCTAAAAGACATGGAAACCATTATAAAAAATCCTGTAGAACGAAAACAGGATTTAAAGAATGCAACTGAAGCCATTGACAAGGGCATTACCTCATTTTTCAGGGAATATGTTCAGGTTATCCTCCAGTCAAAGGGAGGACAGATTCCGTTTACCCAGCTAATTGCAGAAAGATCGTCCGCTTTTCCCGACAGTCCTGTTCGTTTTCTTTCCAGTCTTCCGCTGGACATCGGCATGGTGGAAACAATGGTGCGCCTGACAGAGAACAAGGATACTCTCGAAGAGCTGTCTCGCATGAAATTCGGAAGCTTTATGCTGGAGTTCAACATCTTTTTGAGAAACTGGCAACGTCTTATTGAGCAAACAGAACCCCGCATTCAAAGGCTCCGGAATTTCCTGAAAAATAATCCGTAAGGCATTATACTGCATGCTGCATTTACAACGCCCCGGCCAGATTATCATTTTTTTCTTTATATTACTGAAAATATTAAAAAAATGATGATACGTTGTAACCATGCCGGTATTTCGTAAGTCCAATGCCTGTGAACCCACTTGAAGACGAATATATCATCGAGCAGATACTTGCGGGAAAAAAGGAGCAGTTTGCTTTGCTGGTCAACCGCTACAGGCAGCTGGTATTTCAGATTACCTACCGGATTCTGCAGGATAGCGCCGATGCGGAAGAGTGCGCGCAGGAGAGTTTTATCCGAGCCTTCAAATACCTTAAGAGCTTCAAAGGCGATTCATCTTTCAAAACTTGGCTATACAGGCTCAGCTACAATCATGCGCTTACAGCCAAAAAGGAACGTGAAAAGAAACGCTGTCTGAGCATTGAGGCCGGCGAAAACCGGAGCAATAATCTGGCATTCATTCCTTCAGAATACGGAAGCACACAGCATGAGGATCAGAAAAAATTCCTTAAGTTTGCCTTAAAACATCTGAGCGACGAAGAGCAGTCCCTGATTCAGTTTTATTATCTTCAGGAACTGAGCCTGCGGGAAATTTCAGAAATCACCCAGCAAAGCACCAATTTCCTGAAGGTTAAGCTTCACCGCACGCGAGAGAAGCTGAAGCGCCGGCTCACGGAAATGCTTCGGAACGAAACTATGTCTTTGTACTAAAAACAAAAACAGATGAAAGAACTTGACGACAAATTCTTCGATCAGCTGCTCAGGGAAAGCCTCGCTGAACAATGCCCCGAGCCGTCCAGGAATTTCACCTTTGAGGTTATGGCAAAGGTTAACCCTGCAAACAAGAAGCAGCTAGCCCAAACCGAAAAGTATGCTTTCTGGAAAGACCTGAGTCTGGGAGTCGGTTTTCTTTTCTCGGCTGTGGTCAGTTTGTTTGCTCTTAAACATTACGGAATTCTCAGCTGGCCGCAAAGCTTTGATGTCAAACTTATTGACTTCTCTTTTTTCAGTCGCCTGACCCAGCTGAAGCATTTTAGTACGGCAACCGTTCTTTTACTCTCCGGAACCATATTGTCAAGCGCTGAATATATATTGAAGAGAAAGCTGAAAATGTAGTGGTCCTGGGGCAGAATTTATTTTTGCATCCGTCTGGCCCGGAAATAACAATGAACAGCTTTTATGTTACAGGCAGAAAACATGTTGCACATCCCTGCCTTAATCACTAAACCAGCTGACCACCAGTTTTTACACTGTTTTCACATCAAATTCAAAAATCAATAAAATCCAAAAGCAGTTTTGCCCTTCCAATTATTTCTGCTTTTCAATAACCTGCACTCCTAATTCTTTCATACATTTTGAATATTGTTTACACAAACGATAATGTTACCTTTAACGATATTTTCGCAATAGGTAATAAACTGCATTTTTAAGCAAAAAGAAATTCAATTTTACACAAACATAATCTTCTGAATGAAAAAATTACTTTTTCTGATCATTCTGCTCATTCCATCTTTTTTGCAAGCGCAAGAAAAAAAGATAAAAAGCAGTCTGCTTTATTCTCGTGTCGGATACGATGCCCAAGCAGAAAAGAGAATTTTTATTCGATCAAATGACGCTGCGCACAAGGAGGCACAATTCGAAATTCTAGATAAAAACAATAAGGTTGTTCTTATTGGAAAACCGCATTATTGGGGAAAAAAATGGAATACGAATTGGTGGGTAATCGATTTTTCTTCTTTACAAAAAGACGGAACTTATACTTGTCAAGTCAAGGGATTTGATTCGGAAATATTGAGTAGCAAGCCCGTCAAGGTCCAGCAAAATATGCTGTGGGATAAAACCTGGGAAACGATAGCGATTGACCAGCTGAAAGCGCGAGTAAAAATGCGTAAGAAAAATGCCACAAAATTCTCCCCCGAACATGCCGAAGGCGGTGGCTGGCAAGACTGCGGAGGCTATTTGCGCGAAGTGAACAGCCATTCCACTATGCTAATCGGGCTGTTAGATTTACTGGAATTCTCTCCCGAGCGCATTCCGGCTTCTGAGCAACAAGAAATCATACAGCAGATGATCATCGGGCTCAATTATCTTGCTTTCTGCCAGGACAAAGCCAAAGAATTGGGCAGGGGAAACGGCGCCATTATTCACGAATGGCCAAAGCACACTAACGTGATAACGGGTGATGTTGTAAAAGGCGCTTTATGTTTTGCCAGAGCAGCTAAAGTATTCTCATCCGCCTTTCCGAAAAAAGCGAAAGATTGTCTTAAGCGTGCAAAACGTTCTTTCAATTGGCTGGATAAAAACGGCCCGAACCATAACTGCGGCGGAACCAACTTCTCTCTAAAAGTATTGGAAGACGATGGGTTCGAACCTATCGCCAATGGTGCGCCGGCTGGAACCAAACATCCAAATGAATGGAAAACCCGCGATTTAGTAATGATGAGCTGGACAGCTTTTGCTCTTGCTGAAGCAGGCGAAAAAAAATATCAGAAAAAAGCGGTTGCCTACGCCGATCAATTTATTGATTTGCAAATTCCAAAAGAGCAGGCTGAAGGGAAATTCTACGGACATTTCAGAGCATTTAAAGGCGTTGACTATTCAGAAAAAGCATGGTCGCACCACGAAATGGGATGGGATGCCGGAGCGACCTTCCCGCATTATATCATTCCGCTCTTTGAGATGAGCAAAAAATGGAAAAATCATCCAAAAAGCCGGAAATGGAACACGGCTATCCAGCAATTTGCTTATGGCTATTTCCTTCCAGCTTGCAAAGCCAACCCTTTTTACTTATTGCCACAGGGATATTATAAAAATGAAGGCTTGCTCAACTTCAGCGGTCTCTGGCACGGAATGAATGGTACTTATGGTTCTGCCGCGGCACTTGCTTTAGAGCTGTATTCTTTCACGAAAGATCCTGAATTCCAAAAAATAGCTATTGGCAACCTGCAGTGGATTGCCGGCTTGAATTCGGGAGTTCTTAAAAATGACCGATTCATTTCTAAAAGTATGATCTACGGAATAGGAGATGAGTACATAGGCAGCTGGACAAAAATTCCCGGAACAATTTGTAACGGATTTGAATCAGACGGGCAATTTGTATTTACTGAGCCAAAAGCAGAAAAAGATGCTCCAAGAGTTTTCACAGACGAAGGATGGATTACTCACACCGGAGGCTGGTTAAGTGCTATAAGCCGACTAAAATATCTTCCTGTTAAATAACATTGTATTTCAGACTCAAGAAAAAAGTGAAATGATTCCGGGCGCAGGGTATATTTTTCAGCCGTCTGCCCCGGAAACAACAATAAACAGCTTTTGTGTTGCCGACAAGAATGGTCAGGGTTTGTATCTCGACTTCTTGAGCATTTTCTGAGCATTTTTTTCTTTCAGCACCTGCTGAAACGGCTTGTCCTGGCCTTCGATCAGCGCGTTTACAATTTTCCAGCCCATGAACCGCCCGACGCGTCCGGGGCATTTCGGTCCGATTTCAAGCGTTTTCGGGCGCTCGTCCATAAAGCGGCCTTTTTCCTTTTGGCTGGTTTCGTACAGCATTTCATTTTGCAGCAGGCTTGCCCAAATCACGTCCTGGTGTTTTTCAGCGCCTTCTATTTCTTCTTTCGTATAGCCGATCAGCACAGAGTCGGGAACGCAAGGAAGCACTTTTTGGGCCAGATGAAATGCCTTGCCGTAATACATCATATCCGCCAGCATGGTGCGGTCGCCCAGGTCGCTGTCTATATATTTGCTTCCGAGCAGCAACACGATGCTCGGCACAATATATTCTCTTGCATAGCGCCGTGTCACATAGCGGGGCAAGTTTACAGGCCGGAATTTGGCGCCTTCTCCCAAATAATAGTCCAAGCCGACTACCACCAGCGTATCGCTTACGTACAGGTCTTTATTGAAACCGGAAACAATCGTCTGCACTTTCGGCGCCTGAAAGTCAGGAAAATAATACTTCATTGTCCGAAAGGCTTCGTCCAGTTCATTTTTCAGTGTCGCAAGATCACCGAAAATCCGCCCGGTTTCCATCATCAGCGTGTCAATGTGCGGATTGGAGGCCAGTTCGAATGCTTTATCCGCCATTTCTCTTTCGGAGGGAAATTCGTTGCGCGCGAAGAATCCATGGGCAATTACTTCATGTTTTGAAAGAAAATTTTTCATGCTTTCGGGCGAATCCTGTTTTTTCCATTCTTCGTGCAGCGGCTCGAACGTCCAGTCTGCTTGCACGGCAGAAATATCGGGCCGTTCCTCGCAGGCATTGTCTTTTTGGGAGCCGGCACAGCCCGGGAAAAGCAGCAGAGCTGAAAAAATCACAAACAGACTTAGCCGGGAAATCTGAGCTGAATGCTGGCTGTATTTATATTGTTTTTTCTTGTTCATTTTTTTTCAAATGTTAACCTTCTCGCAGTGAGTATTTTGTTGAATCAATGCAGTGAGAAAGAATTGCTGTGATACTGTTTTGGCTTTTATTAGACTCTCCGGGCAGAATGTCGCTTGTTTTTCCTCTATTCATCAAACGTTCCTGTGTAAATTCTATTTTTAATTTTTTGTCTTTGATCAGAAAGAACCAAAATCATTCGTAAATTTTAGAAAAATATGCAGGAAAGTGAATGCTTTCACCTGTTCTTTTTGGAAAAAAACCGTTGACGCTATTTTCTGATTTTTTATGAGCCTCAAAAAAGAAATGCCCCTTCCGCAGCTGGTCATGGACGATCCCTGGCTGGAGCCCTACGCCGAAGAAGTGCAAAACCGCATCGATCGTTTTCGCAGCCGGCAAAAGCTACTGAACAAAACCTACGGTTCGCTTAAAGCATTCGCTTCGGCTTATCAGTGCATGGGCCTGCATTATCGCCCTGATTCGGACACGTGGACCTACCGTGAGTGGGCGCCCCGCGCCCGCTCGCTGCACCTGATCGGAGACTTTAACCAGTGGAACCGCGAAAGCCATCCGATGAGCAAAGACGAAAAGGGTATTTGGTCTATTGAGCTTGCGGGCAGCGAACTTCAGTCGGGTTCGTTTTTTAAAGTGCAGGTGAGCGGAAAAAACGGTGTGTACGACCGCATTCCCGCTTATGTTCAGCGGGTTAAACAGAACAATGAGACCGGTGAAATTACGGCTGTAGCTTATCGTGAAAAAGCCTTCGCCTGGACGGACAAGCGTTTTTCAGCAAAAAAAGCCAAAGAACAGCCGGTTGTTTACGAAGCGCATGTAGGCATGGCGCAGGAGCATGAAGGCGTTGGAACTTTCCGGGAATTCCGCGAAAACGTGTTGCCCCGCATTAAAGCGCTGGGTTACAACACCGTGCAGCTGATGGCAATCAAGGAACATCCGTATTACGGATCCTTCGGCTATCATGTGTCCAATTTCTTCGCGGTGTCAAGCCGTTTCGGAACGCCGGAAGAATTCAAAGAACTGGTAAACGAGGCGCACCGCATGGGCATCGCCGTCATCATGGATTTGGTGCATTCGCATGCCGTGCGGAATTTCTCAGAAGGGCTTAACGAGTTTGACGGCGAGGACGGCTTGTACTTCCACACAGGCGGCCGGGGCTACCATCAGGGATGGGATTCGATGCTCTTTGACTACGGCAAGGAAGAAGTGCTGCAGTTTCTGCTTTCGAACATCCGCTATTGGATGGAAGAATACCACGTGGACGGGTTCCGCTTCGACGGCGTGACTTCGCTGATGTATTTCCACCACGGCGACTTTATGAGCTTCGACAGCTACGACAAGTATTTCCGGGACGTAGACTGGGACGCGATGCTTTACTTGCAGCTGGCCAATGCCCTGGCTCGCCAGGTCAAGCGCAATGTGCTGATGGTTGCCGAAGACATGAGCGGCATGCCTGGCTTGTGCCGAAAAATCGAAGAAGGAGGCGCAGGTTTCGACTTCCGCCTGGCCATGGGAATTCCCGACTACTGGATCAAGCTGCTGAAGGAGAAAAAAGACGAAGAATGGAACGTGCACGACATCTGGCATGTGATGACTAACCGGCGCGACAAAGAGCCTGTAATCGCTTACGCCGAATCGCATGACCAGGCGCTGGTGGGAGACAAGACCATAGCCTTCCGGCTGATGGACAAGGAAATGTACTGGCATATGAACAAAGACGATGACAACTCGACAGTGGAGCGGGGCATTGCCATGCACAAACTTATCCGTTTGGTAACGCTGGCGCTTGGCGGGCAGGGCTATCTGAATTTTATGGGCAATGAGTTCGGCCATCCGGAGTGGATCGATTTTCCGCGGCCGGAGAACGGCTGGAGCTACAAACACGCGCGGCGGCAATGGTCACTGGCCGACAACGGATTCCTGAAATATGAATGGCTTTGCGAGTTCGACCGTGAAATGCTGCGGCTGGTTCGGCAACAAGGATTTTTGCACAGTCCTTTTGCCCGCGAGCTGAATATTGACGAAAAAAATCAGGTGCTTGCCTTTGAGCGCGGCGGCCTGATTTTCATTTTTTCTTTTCATCCCGTGCAGTCCATTCCGGATTATGCTTTTTACGTTCCCGAGCGCGGACGCTACGAAATTCTGCTTTCGACCGACTGGAAAAAATTCGGAGGCCACGAGCGCAAAGACACTCAGCGTCTGTACGAAACCTATGATTCGGACTATCTGCATTTGTACATGACCAACCGCACGGCTTATGTGCTGAAGAAGAAAAGCTGAGGGCAAAAGCGCTGAAAAGTCTTCGCTCTGTATATTATTAAAGGCATTTTTTAAGGGAAGGATTTGCATATACAAAAAACCTTCCTACCTTTGCATCGCTTTACGGCGAAATGGCCTCGTAGCTCAACTGAATAGAGCACTTGATTACGGCTCAAGAGGTTCCAGGTTTGAATCCTGGCGAGGTCACAAAGCCTTTCCAACTCGGAAAGGTTTTTTTTATGCCTTTTTGCAAAAACCGCACATTAGCGCTTCCCGCATTTCAAACTGAATTCTGCTCCTTTTTCATTTTTCCCAAAAGACTGAATTGTTTTCCTTTTCAGGAGAAAGATTTTTAGGAAAACTGTTCATTATGACTTGATGAACTCTTCATTTGTAAATAATTCGTAAATTTACACCATCCACAAAGTGTTATCCGAAGCGATTCAGGCTTCGCCTAACCGTCACATTAAAAGAAGTTTACCAATGAATTCATTTCTAAACGCCTCCGGCAGACTGCTGAAATATTTTTTTGTTTTGCTGGGCATGTTCATGTTTATGCGTCTGCTGTTTTTGTTTCGCTTCGGAAACGCGAAGCTGGCAAGCACCTACGGAAGTGATTTGCTGCGCGCCTTTAAGGTTGGCGCTCTGTTCGATATCCAGACCATTCTCTACGGCTTGACGCCTCTGGTATTGATGTATCTTTTTTCCGGATTGTTTGCGAAAAAAAAGCGTGAAAAGCTGTTCCAGGGCTTCACGCGAGGCTATTTACTGTCCGTCACCGCGATCTATGCGCTCATACTTCTTTGTGACCAGCAGTTTTACAGCTTTTTTCAAAACCACCTGAATGTATTGGCTTTCGGGCTAGTGGAAGACGACACAATGGCCGTAATTACAAGCATGTGGACGGATCATCCAGTAATCAGGATGTGCGTGGCTATGGTTTTTATAGTTTATGTTTCCAGAAAAATGCTGATCAGCATTTTCGAAGCAAAAAAACAGGAGCGTATATATTCCACTCCGGCAAAAATATTTCTTCCGCTTTTGCTTATAGGCGGCATTGTGCTGGGGCTTCGGGGCTCCATCGGAACATTTCCGCTGCAGATTGATTCAGCCTCAGTCTCCGAGAATGCTTTTGTCAATAAAGTGCCGCTGCATGGAGTCTACACGCTTATCAAGGCTTTTGGGAAGAAGGACAACGTGCGGACGAAGCAGCAACCGGAAGAGCTGCTGAAAAAAGCGGGCTTCGGTTCGCTGCGCGAAGCGTACGCCGTTCGCTGGCAGCTGCCGGCTGACAGTGTGCCGGGTGATTCAGTGGATTTCTTCTTTCGAAAAACTAAGAAAAACACTTTCCTGGAAAAAAATCCGCCGCATGTGGTCTTTTTCATGATGGAAGGCATGGGGAGACATTACCTCACTTTCGACAGCGAAAAGCTAAATCTGACAGGCGCCCTGCGCAAGCACTTAAAAGAGGATTTTGTGTTTTACAACTTCCTTCCGGCGCACAACGGCACGATCAACAGCCTGGAAGCGCTGGCTTTCAACGTGCTGGAGCCGCCGATTTCAGCTACTCCTCAGCGTTTCAAAACTTATAAAAGCTCGGTCGCTTATCCGTTTAAGCAGGCGGGCTACAGCACCCATTTTATTTCAGGAGGGCATATTACATGGCGAAATCTGCACCAGATGCTCCCCCTAAATTACTTCGACGAAAGCTACGGCAAATCAGGCGTGTTGAAGAATGTGAAAAACGCTGAAGCCGGCGCAACCTGGGGCGTTTATGACGAGTATCTTTTTGAGGACGCGCTTCAGAAACTGCGCGAAGCAAAAGAACCGCAGTTTATTTTTGCCCAAAGCATGACCAACCACACGCCGTATGAGCTGCCGGATCATTACCAAACGCTGCCGCTGGAACTGAATGACGAAATCCGGCCACTGTTCAGCAAATCGGATGATGAAGTAATCAAATGTTTTGAAGCTTATCAATATGCCAATCATCAGCTGGGCGTATTTATGGACAAACTCAAAGACTCGCCGATGGCAAAAAACACAATAGTGGTGGCAACGGGCGATCACAACATTCGCAATCTGGTGAATTACGACTTGCTCAACGACCAGATGAGCAAGCGGAGCGTGCCTATGTACATATACATCCCGAAGGCCTACCAACAAGGCATAACGGTAAATACAGAGCGTTACGGATCGCACAAAGACATCTTCCCAACGATTTTCAACCTGAGTTTGTCTGAACAGAAATATTTCCAGGCAGGAAACGACTTGTTCGCTTCGGACACAGGGCAGATTTTCTACGCTAAAAACATTGCCCACCGCGTGCAGGCCGACTCGGTGGATATGGAAAAGTCGCTGCGAGTACAGCAGGCAGAGGAGGCGCTTACGAAATATTATTTTAACGAGAACTATTAAAGTTGTTGAAGCATTCATTACAATCGGCCATAACACATTCGAGAAGAACGATTGTAATGGATGTTCCATTTGACTATTGAGAAGCAATAAATACAGATGAATAAATATTCTAGAAAGGATTTGCTGAGGTGGTGTGCTCAATTCTCAACCCTGAATGCTGTGTTCCTTATCCTTGTCGGTTTTCGGTTCCTTTCATTCAGCGGTGAACCGGAAAACATAAAAGCTTGGCTCTATGCTGTTGTAACTATACTGGGACACTTCGGCACGCTTTCGTTTCTGCCGTTTGTGCTGCTGTCGCTGCTGGTTGCCACATTGCTGTTCCACAGGTTTGTACACATTGCTGCCGTTGTTATGTTTTTGATAATGGATTTAGGCCTGCTGGTTGACACGTTTATATTCGCGCAGTACCGCTATCACTTCAACGGGTTTGTTCTGGGCATGCTCTTCGGAGGTGCTGCAGGAGACATATTCCAATTCTCAACTATGATGTATATAGTCGCTGGATCTAGCGTAGTGCTGGTTTTCTTGGGCTTTTATTTTTTTGGGAAACAACTTTGGAGGGCAAATGCCCAGCGCCAAGGCAAATGGTACAAATGGAGCATTTATACTTTTCTAGTCCTGATGGTCTGCTCGCACCTGATACACGCTTTTGCCGGCGCAATGTACTATCGGCCTGTCACCAAGCTGGCGCGAACGTTTCCTCTGTACGCACCCCTAAGCGCCAACACATTCCTGTACAAAACAGGACTGGTAGATCAGTCCGCCGCCCGGGAAAATATTCGCTCGCTGAATACCAGCACCAAAGCTTCCGGTGCTTGCTATCCTCTGGAAAAACTGTCATTCAATCAAAAATCTGCAAGCGATTCGCTGAGTGTGCTGCTGATTGTTCTGGATTCCTGGCGTTATGACATGCTGGACTCGACGGTAATGCCCAATCTTTTTGCATTTTCAAAAAAAAGCCAGGTTTTTCTGAATCATAAAAGCGGATCCAACGGAACGAGAGGAGGTATATTCTCTTTGTTTTACGGTTTGCCGAGCATGTACTGGGACACTATGAAAGCCGCTCAGCAGGAGCCCGAACTCATGAAACACATTCGGAGCAATGGCATCTCCACAGGCATTTTCACCTCTGCGGCGCTAACCAGCCCGGCTTTTGACAAAACGGTTTTTGCCGGCTTCGATTCGCTGCGCCTGCGTACCGAGGGCGCCAATCCCAACACATCGTGGAACAGGGATCTTTCCATTACCAAAGAATGGCAGCAGTTTCTGTCGCGGCAGCCAGAAGACAAAACGTTTTTCGGTTTTCTGTTTTATGATGCGCCGCACGGCTACAGCCATCCCGATGATTTCGAGCAGCCTTTTCAGCCTGCCTGGAAAGCACCCAATTATCTCGGCCTGGACAATGACTCAGACCCGACGGAATTTAAAAACCTGTATAAAAACTCGGTGCATTGGAATGACCATTTGCTGGGCAAGGTCTTCAGGCAGCTCGAAAAAAGCGGCCGGCTGTCCAGCACGATTATTATAGTCACGGGTGATCATGGACAGGAATTCAATGACAACAAGCAGAACTATTGGGGACACGGGAGCAACTTTACCGACGAGCAGATCAAAGTGCCGATGCTGGTATTCTGGCCGGGAAAACAGGCGAAGGAATATAGGCACTTATCGCAGCACTACGATGTAGTGCCGACGCTGATGCAGGATTGGCTGGGATGCACGAATTCGCCGGGCAAGTACAGTTTTGGCCAGCGCCTTTTTGATACTCGTGCAAGAGACTGGATGATCTCGGGCAGCTACGACAATTTCGGACTTATTGAGGAGGATCGTATTACGGTTACCTACACTTCGGGAACCTACGAAATTTTTGACAGAAAAATGACGGCGCTTCCAGAGAGCCGGCTTCGGGCGTCGCGCTTCAACCGGGCCCTGCAGGAGGTCAACCGGTTTTACATGAAATGATTTTTCCATAAGAAAGCCGGTTCCCCTTTGTTTCCGGCCGGCTTTCTTTTTGTATGGTCTTTGTCAAACTTTCCACTAAAGTACGGCCATGTTGCATACAATTTCACACAACAACCCGCAACTCATCGCATTCGAGATCACCGGACGCATCCGCCTTTCCAATATCAAAGAAGTGCTGGATTTTGTATTTGATAATCTTAGAAACCGAAACAAGCCTACCAATATCCTCTGCAAAATGGAAAATGCGGACATTGATGTTGCCAGTTTTTTTAATGCCAAGCTTATTGGAATTGTTCGCGAAGAGCCCTGGAGCAACGTAAAAAAGGTTCACCGTGTTGCGGTGATTGGCGAAAGCGAATTTCTTAAAAAAATGGTTCGCGTTGACGGATACTTTGCAAAGCTGTGGAATCCGGAAATCGACGAGCGGTTTTTCCCAGCCAGCCAATCTGAGAAAGCCTGGGAATTTGTCAATGACCAGCCCTAACTGCATGCATGTATCGCGCAGCTTTGCGCGCTGTATTTCAAGAAAATAGTGCCCGGATTATTTTCCCTGGCTTTTTTTTGCGAATTTGTTTGGGCATCAAGGAATCGGCAACCCTAAACAACCCCACTTTATGTCAAAAACGAAGATAACAGTAGCGTACGGCGACGGCATCGGACCTGAAATCATGAAAGCAACGCTTGCAGTGCTGAATGCCGCCGGGGCGGAAATAGAACCGGAGATAATAGAAATCGGAGAGAAAGTATATAAAAAAGGCGTGTCAACAGGCATCGAGGCCAAAGCCTGGGATTCTCTGAAAGAGACCAAAGTGTTCCTGAAGGCGCCGATTACCACTCCTCAGGGCGGAGGCTTTAAAAGCCTGAATGTGACAACCCGCAAAACCCTCGGACTCTATGCCAATGTGAGGCCTTGCCGGGCATATCATCCGTTTGTAAAAACCCACCATCCGGCAACGGATATGGTTGTCATCCGGGAAAACGAGGAAGATTTGTACGCCGGAATTGAATATCAGCAGAGTCCCGACGTGGTGCAGGCGATTAAGCTGATTTCACGCCAGGGCTGTGAGCGCGTTGTCCGCTACGCATTCGAGTATGCCAGAGCCTACGGACGCAGAAAGGTCACCTGCATGACTAAAGACAATATCATGAAGCAGGCTGACGGTCTGTTTCGGTCGGTTTTTAATGAAATCGGCAAAGAATATCCGGAAATCGAGCAGAATCATATTATTATCGACATCGGCTCGGCAATTGTGGCTGACAGGCCCGAAACGCTTGATGTCGTCGTGACGCTGAACCTCTACGGAGACATCATCTCCGACATCGCGGCGCAGATTACCGGTTCGGTCGGGCTGGGCGGATCGTCGAATATCGGGGAGAACTATGCCATGTTCGAGGCCATCCACGGCTCGGCGCCCGATATTGCAGGAAAAGGCATTGCAAATCCCTCGGGGCTTTTGAACGCGGCCATTATGATGCTCGTGCACATAGGTCAGGGCGAAGCCGCCGCCAAAATTCAGAATGCCTGGCTAAAAACACTGGAAGACGGCGTACATACCGGCGACATTTACAAGGATGGTTTCAGTAAAACGAAAGCGGGAACCCAGGCGTTTGCCGAAGCTGTCATTGCGCGTCTGGGACAACAGCCCGTTGACCTTCAAGCTGTTTCTTACCAAAGCCATTTGCAAAAGCAAAAAATGCCGAAGACAAGCAAACCCCGGCCGGGCAAATCTCTGGCGGGGGTTGATGTGTTTGTCGACTGGAACAAAGGAACCAACGATCCGAACGAACTGGCAGAGCTTGTGCAAGCGGTTGCTTCTGACGATTTCGAACATAAAAACATTGCCAGCCGCGGCGTAATTGTCTATCCGAACGGAAATCCGGAGACCTTCTGCGCCGACCAATGGCGCCTGCGCTATATGGCGAAGGAGACGGAGGCTAGTCACCAGGCGGTGGTTCGGCTGCTGGGTGCTTTGAGCGACGCCGGAATCGATTTTGTGAAGACTGAGCACCTATATGATTTTGACGGCAAACGCGCCTATTCTCTGGCTCAGGGCGAATAGCATATCATTAATCATCTCAAAAAAATTCAGACTCCGGCTATTTGCTTGTCGGGGTCTTTTTTTTGGGCAAAAAGTGGTATTGCGCCCTGTTTGGCGCCCAAGTAAACAGGTCCTGATATTTTGTGTTAAGCATTGAAGCAACGCGCTTCACAAAAATCCCAAACTCAGGAAAAACGCACATGGGAACAAAGTATGAGCTAACGGGAAGATGGAAATTTGAGGAAAATTTTCCCAAGGGCATAGCCAAAGGGATTTTGAATTTGGAACAAGAGGGGAAGGTGCTCAAAGGCACTTTAGTGATGAATGAATACATCAAAGAGGATAAACCTTTCACCATCGAGGAAGAGCTGACGGGAAAGTACAAAAAAGACAAGATTTTTTTAAAAGGAGTTTCTTACAAAATACTGAATTCCGTAAGTCCGATTGAATATGAGCTTGACCATTGGGAAGGACGCATTACAAACGAAAATCTTATCATAGGTTCCTCTTACGACGGACAAAAAGTTGCTTGCTCCTTCACGTTGGAACGCATCCTGTAACCGAAGTTTTTTATACTATGGAAACCGCACTCGTTGTTTTGCTGTCAGCTTCTTTCTTGATCTGGCTAGCCTCCCGTTTTTATCTGAAAAACAGCAAGATAGCAGTTATCAATAATTTTCCTAACAGCTGGCGAGAGCTTTTGGAAAAGCATGTTTGTTTTTACCGAAAACTAGGTCCGGAAAAAAAAGAAAAATTTGAAAAACGCATTCTGACTTTTTTGAATCAGAAAGAAATCATAGGCAAGGGGACTTCAGTGGAATTGCTGGACCGCCTGCTAATTGCCTCCAGCGCGGTTATTCCTTTGCTGGGTTTCAGCGAGTGGCATTATCCTATGCTTGAGGAGATTATCCTGCTGCCCGAATCTTTTAGCCAGCATTATGATCCAAATGCGCCGCAGCATCATCTGGCGGGTATGGTTGGCACAGGAGAACTTGCTGGAAAAATGTTCCTCTCCCGGAAAGCGCTTCGAAGCGGCTTTGAAAGCTTCGACGAACGCAATGTCGGGCTCCATGAATTCCTCCACTTGGTTGATTCGGCCGACGGCCGCATTGACGGCATTCCGCAAATGCTTATTCAAAACCGGGCTTCTATTCCGTGGCTTCGGGTTGTTCATGAAGAAATGCAGAAGCTCAGCGAAGGAAAATCTGATTTTCGCGAATATGCAAGGAGCTCTCAGGAAGAATTTCTGACCGTAGCCGGCGAATATTTTTTTGAAAAACCTGAACAGCTCGCTCAGCGCCACCCTGTTCTGTATGCTGTACTTCGGGAAGTTTTCAACCAGTAAAAAATTGACGGTTGCTAAATCTGAACAGTTTTTCTTTGCCTAAAGGTTCAGAACAGCTTTTTAACTGAAACTTTTCAGTTTTTCTTGTTTAGCCTTTTCAGCCATTTTTCAAGGCAGTAGTTTTCCGGGTATTTTTTCTTTATCAGATAATGGCCTTCACCAACGAAGGTGAGTATAAACACAACGCCTGTCAATCCCAGGCATAAACCTGCAAAGAAGTTTCTTGGATCGTATGCTCTCAGCAACAGCAAAACCGACGTGCTTGCAAACAGCAACGACAGGCTAAAGGCTCTCAATTTAATTTTCATGTTGACAATTTAAAAAATCATACATTTTTACTCAGGTATTTGTGCGCCTGAATTCCAGAATCCAGCGCTTCAAAAAGCAAAGGCAAACGGCTGTTGTCCACACCGGCATAAACAAATTTTGAATGCGCTCTTTTCAAATTTTTGTCGTCAAACAAATAACCGGGAACAGGAATCGGCATGGCATGGCCCATCAGCTTGATAAACACCTCCTGCACCAAATTCCTAACGCTTACCCCGTAAAAAGCGCTGAGTTCCTCTATGGCTTGCTCAGCAATCTTCTCTTTAAGATCCGCGTGCTGTTCCAACAGATATCTTTCTCCTTCGCTGAAACAGTAATACAACGTAAGCACGCGCGTTTCGGAAGCATCATGCTGGGCTCCTGAATCCACAAAACCCAACAGCCTGCGATCATCCGACAGAATTTCGTTTTGCCAATAAGCACTTACCGGCAGTTTGCTGCGCACCAGCACATTGACGACCATCCACGGGGCATAGCGGTTTGAGCGGAAAAGCGAAGCGTCCGGAGAAAAAATATAAGGCAGGGCCATTTTCTGCCCTGCATAGATCACTTGCCGGCTGTTTACCTGAACAATTTCTTCCCGCTCAACATCCAGCACCTGACAAACAAAACTTTTTCCTTCAGGCCGAATCCCGCAAACCAAATGGCGAGCTTTCATCTGGCCGGCAGGCAGTTGGCTCAAAATTTTCTTCGCAAAATAATCGTTGCCCTGCGACGGCGAGAAAAGCTGGTTTTTTTCCGAAAAATACGGACGGCATTTATAATAGTGTATGCCTGCAAAAGCGGAGACTTTGTTTGCTCCGGCGCCGTAATCGTCTTTCAGCTGGTAGTCGACGGCTTCTTTGAATTCTCGGCTGAAGCTGTGTTTTTCGTATAAAAAATCAGCAAAGGTTAGCTGGTTCAGCACATGAAGCCTTTTTTCTGAAAGGCAGGCAGGCATTGGCATTTTCCCTTCGAATTCAGCCAGGGCTTCCAGAAAAACGCTTTTATCTTTCCCCTCAGGCAGCAAATCCTTCCTGTGCGTGCCGTGGGCAAACGTCCGGCTTTCCTTTTTCGGGTCAATCAGATATTTCTCTTCGCGGAAATTCCATTTTCCAGTAAAAACGTCCTGATAGACAATGTCCAGTTTACGAAGAAAATGAAGCACCTCGTCTCCGTAGTTTGCAGGATAGGCTAGGTCATAGTGAGCACCTTGTGCAAACTGTACGCCTCTCGCCTGGTGGCTGGCCGAACTTCCTCCGAGATCAGTTGAAAGTTCGCACAGCAGAAAGTCCCGGCTGCGACAGTGATAGGCTGCGCTTAAGCCGGCAAGCCCTCCGCCCACAATCAGGCATTCTGTCTTGTAGGTTTTCCCTTTTCGCCATGTCTTTTTCTGCCGAATCAAATGCCCGACCTTATGGTCGGAGAAAAGGTGAACGGGAATCTTATTATCATCACAGCCCCGAGGGAGCAAGCTGCCGGCGGTCAGCACTCCCGAAAGCTGAAGGAATCGTCTTCGTTGCATAGCCGTAGTTCGTGTTTTCGGATGTTTTTTTTGCCGGCTGCCCAAGATTAGCCGGCCGTCTTGATTTACACAGGTTTGTCGGCCCGGTATTTTTCAAGCACAAAAGGTCTTTCCAGCGTATTTGCCGGAATGGAATCTTTCTCAAAGCTTGTCTTGCCAAAGCTCCTCAGCATGCGAAGACTTTCCTGCGTTAGCCAGCGTGTTTTTATTGGCTGCAAACGGAGTTTGCTGTAGCGTTTTTCAAACTCTGGCTGAGCGACATTTTTCTGGGCAATAACCCATCCCCATTCGCCGATGCTCAGCACTTGGCTGTGCAAGGGAAGCGAGGCAAATCCGCATTCTTTTATGGTTCGGCTGATGCTGAACAGGCACTCCTGAGCCCAGTAGGCGTTTCCGGCCTGGGTTGCAAGCACACCTTTTTCGTTCAGCCATTGCCGGCATTTATTATAAAATCTTTTGGTATAATAACGATTGGCTTCTTCAGTTTCGGGATCGGGAAGATCCACGATGATCCAGTCAAAAGTTTCCCGGTTGTTCGCCAGGAAATAGTTGACAGAGTTTGGAGACTGCCTAACAGCGCCCCATTTCCAGCTGTCCTGATGCGTTTTCCTCAAGGCTTGTGAATGCTTGGCGAACTCCACCCACTGCGGGTCTTCCGGCACCCAAAGAACATCCTCCACATCGGCGTATTTTCTCAACTCCCGAAGAACTGCGCCGCTGTTATTACCCAGCACCAGCACCTTTTCCCGCTTTGGCGCCAGCTGCGCTATGGGATGAATCATCGGCTCGTAGAACATCCAGTCGTCTTTTGTGCTCCACAGAATCTGCCCGTCGGCATGTATCCAGAAATGTTTTCTCCATTCCGTAATTTCAAGCCGGTGTTTTTTTGTTTTTATTATCTCCGCCAAACGATCACTGTATTTTTCCTGCTCAAGAAAATACTCGCCTTTCTGTTTAATCATCAGCAAGATGAAACTCAGTCCGGCAAAGACTGTAAGCGCTATTTTCTTTTTGTCTTTTCTTTTTAAAATAAGAAAAGCAATGCAGCCCAGCCCCAGTGTAAACCAAGCAATTCGGGAAGTAAAAAGCAGAGGAACAGGCACAAGACTAAGTACAATACAAAAAACGGAAAGCTTGCCTCCATGAAAAACACTGGAAAGCAAGCCAAAACCGGCGCCGAAGACTAGAAGCATCAACAAATAATATGTACTGGCGTACAAGCTGTGAGTACTCAAAAAACCCAGCAGACCGTGTGAAGTTGCCAATCCGGCTCCGAGCAACAGGCCTGCTGCCCAGGCAGTTTTTGCAAATGAATTTGAAAACCGGTAGAGAAGACCGGCCAAAGCCGTGCAAAGCAGTATGACGAAAATTTCTTCGATAAAATTCTGATGAAAATAATAGCTCCCTTCGTTTAGAAGGCTTTTCCAGAAGCCGATTCCGGCCAGTGTCCACAAAAGCACAGGGAAAAATTTTGAGGTTTTTATTTTCATGAATGCATAATTAAAACTATGTTCCAAGCTTACTAAAATAAATTATAATTACGGAAAAATGAGGGCAAAAAGTCTTGGGATATTGTTTTGAAAGTCAGAGAAAAAAATAACCAGAAGGGAGCGTTTTTAAAAATACTTTTCAGTGGACAACTCGTTTTTCTGCCGTTTTGGTCCTGTCCTCTTTACTTTCTCTCTTGCCGAAATTTCTTTTTCGAAGTATTTAACCCAGCCCTCGCCTATGCTTTTTTTCATGTTTTCCAAAAAGCTGAACTCAAACCGGCTATTTCTCGGAACTGCAAGTCGGTGTTCCTGAAGAATCTCTGTTAGTGAAACAGGAAGGCCCGAAAGCTCCATGGCGTTGGCAAGGGTAAAGCCGATGTTAGGATCGATAATGACGTCGTTGCCGGTGCCTGCTGGCCAAACAACTTCATGATCGATTGCCTGCCCCATGTAGGGTTCGAGCCTTGTGTTCGGCGAAAAAGCCATCCAGTCGGAAAGGCTTCCTGCTGTTTCCTGCGCTCCCCACTGGACAGGGTGTCTTTGTCCGATGCGGGTTCCCGAAACATACTGAAGCGCACGCAGAAGCAGCCAGCCCAGATAAACAAACGGAGGCATTAGGGTTGGCTCGCTAGTCTCACTTCGATAAACCAGATCTTTGGTCTTCATGTCAAAAGGCAAAAAAATCGAAGCGGGGGTTCCGTGCCCCGGCCGGACAAGCCCCCGTTCGTCCACCTGCAGTTGTCCCTTTTGCTCATCTTCCGGCAGCACCATCGCTTCGTTCCCGTAAAGCATGAAAATCGGAACAACCGTGTTCTGTTTCTGGACCTGTTCCCACAGCTTCAGTACAAGCCGCCGGCCGCCGGGCCTGCTCATGAGCTGAAACAGCATCGTTTCGACATGCTCTCTGAAATTGTTGCTGAGTCCTTTGTCCAGAAATATATGATGCATTACTGTTCCTTCGCTGGGTACCGCAACCTTTGTTGAAAAGCTGAACGGGCTGTTTTTGGTGTTAAGACATTTCCAAAAGTTGATTGTTGACCGGAAAAGCTCTCCTTCCAGGTAGTTTCCGTCTGCAGCGACTCCAGGACCTAAGTTCAGGTAAATTGGAAAGCTGTTGTAGCGCATTCCCAAAAGATTTTTTCCCAGTTCTTTATGGACTCCTTCCAGTGCCACCGTGAGCACTTGCTGCATGTCAGAGCCCGGTTCGTTTCGTCGCAGCTGCACCAGCTTGTCAATTAGCAAATGATACAGTTGGTCAAGAATGTTAAGTCGAAAGGTGTAGTCGGACTGGCTGTCGTGCTCCAGATCTTCAAAGCGGAAGACATTGGGGCTGGGGCGCCCTTCGACGTGATAAAAATCGCTGACCAGGTTGTAACGGTCAACCAATGTAAGTATCCTTCGCTTCACTTCTTCGGTTATTACTCCGTCTGGTCTGGTTATTATTTGTCTGAGGAAAAATTCACGCAAGAAAGCGCCTTGAATGACTCCGCTGTATTCAGGTTTTTCACTCCAAAAACCAGGCTGTCCCGGCGGAAAAAGCTTTTTTCCAGCTGAAGAAGCCCCGTCGGTCTTTTCCTGCTGGCCTTTCTTGATTTGCTTGCGGGACGAATGTTTTTGGTACACCGGATTATTTTTTCAAAAGATCAAGAAGCATAGAAAAATGAATTTGCTAACGTCGATTAATCCGAGATTAAAAAATAATGCCATTTTCCGAGTTTAATAACTCGCAATCTTTGTCTCCGCCATTCTTGCACGATTACTTAATCCTTATTGAAACTTGAATAAATCCGTAACGATGGACCCGGCCTTTTTTAAAGGTTCTGCTGGTCTCGTTAAATCCAACTTCCAGTCCGATACGGTTTCTATAACTGAATTTCATCCCCGTCTGGTACTGAAACAACAGCCTGGAAACATCTCTTGACGGAATAGCTGTTGGGTTGTCAGCCCGGAACAGCAAACCGCCCTGCAGGCTTGCATCATAACCCACCACTTTTACCAAAGGCGTTAAGTACAAGTATCCCTCCCACTTTTTTTTATTTTTCTTAGCCAAAAAAAGCTCGGAAAAAAGATCGTTTTTTATCCCGAACCTGATGTTCAGTCCTACAGAGGCGTCAGTATACAAGGAGCCCAGGCGCGCTTCGCCCCAATAGTTCAAATCCGTCAGAGGTTTGTTAATGCCTCCCTTTTCTACACGAAAAATATAATTAATAAGAAGATCATTTTTCAACTGAGTGTCCCACCCCTGGGCAATAGTACTTCCCGTAATCTTGTGAAAACGTTGCTGAGTTTCTTCGCCAAAGGCAAGCTTGCCTATCACACCCACTCCCAATTCGTAATCCCACTTCAGCTTTTTAGCCGGTTGTCGGCTGCTTTTCTGCAGCCAAAGCATCAGAGTGGATGCATAAGGATGGTCATTTGCCTTTGGAGCCGGTTTTTTTATTTTCGAAGAAGTGTATATATCTTGATTAAGATGCAACCCGAAGCGGCTTATCGACTGTCCATGCCGAGGAAAAACTTTACGTGAAAGGAAAAAGGAAGCAAGCTGAGGAAAACTATAGGCAAAAGAAGTAACGTTAGAAAGATAACGGTCAGTAAAAAAGAAAACGTCATTTCCGATTTGTATATCCAGCACACGCGACGAATCAACAGACTGTCCAACATACCCTCTTTTTTCAGACACTTGCGCCGTAGAGTTCAAAACAAAAAGCCAAAAAATCCCTGCTAAGCATACTGAATATACCCCGACTACTCTTTTCATTTTAATGCCCTCCAACAAAGAATTGAATTATGCGCGTTTTGGTAAACCATTCCGTCGTAACAGACTCTATCTTGAGGTGTTAAAAAGAATAAGCTCACTTTGTGCAATTTTCAACTCATTTTTTCATGTTCTGTGTTCGAAAACGCCCTTTATTTCCAAAGAGAACAACCACTCCCAAAAAAGGAGCCACCATTTTTCCTGACAATGAAAAAAGAGAAATCGCCTCTTCGACGCCCCAAAATACCGGATTGCCAGTGCAGCGCATGATTTATTTGGAGAATAGCACAGAGCCTGTCACACAGTCCCAGGACCTTCCCCGAGAACTATATGAACTGCTGGAAAAATATCAGTCGAGAAGCCAGTCAATTGATGAAAAAGATCTTCCATACATAAAAAAACTGCAGCTTCTGCTCACTTCGCGTGAGGTTGTGCGCTTTCCTGCAAAAGTAACATGGACACAGGCAAAGGAGATTATAGACAGAAATCAGTGGGCAGAAGGGCATGGCTATTCCGAACTTAAAGCCAGGTTTAAACCCGGAGATATTATTGAAGGAGAATACGCCCGGGAGCATTTTGAAGAACTGGTTGCTGAAAAATTCCCTGCAATGAAAAGAGCCTGCCTTAATGACTACCTTGCCTGGATGGATATTTTGCCTTCGACCGTAAAGGACCCCGAAAAATTAATAGGCAGGCTGAAGGGCATTATTCACGGACAGGAAAGACTGGACAAAATGCAGTTTGCCGGCTATATTGTTACACTCTGGAACCGCAGAAAAATAAACATGACCAACGGCAAAGACTTCAATACCTACCGTTTCCATGCTTTGAATTTTATATTAAGAAAAGGAAGCCATTTGTTTTTTGAACTTTCCAATATCGACGAAGGGCTGGTGGTAAAGAGCATTCGGGAGGGGGCCGAAAACAGGTATCCGCCTTCGTTCGGCGAGTCCTTGCTTCATTATATCTATGAAGAAGGGTACGTGAATAACTCTTTTCCTTCAGAAAATATATATTACTCCCTTTACGGGAAGCCCTGCGAGGCCCCGTGGCTCATGCACCCGGGTTTGTGGGCATTTGCTGAAAAAAAGCGGGTTCGCAGAGACACCGAAGCCTTTGAAGATATTGGCTGGAAGGAAGTAAGCTCAGCTGTAGCCTCTGAAAAAAGCAAACGAGAACATGCTCCAACAAGAGAAGAAGGAGCTGAATACTCTCTTTTTGATTCAGGCCTTCTAGGAGATTTAATGTACATGCCTGTTTCCGTTTTAGGCATGCCGGAAGTGTGGGAAAGATCCTCTTGGTTTGATTATTACCCGGAAGAAAAAACAGTTTCGGCGGATAAAAGCGCTGACAGTAAAAGCCCGGATGGAGCCAGTGCCATTGAAAAAATTCGGCCCCGAACCGCTGAAGAAGGCCGCAGAGACGCTGTCCGGTTTGCCCGTTCTCTTGATCAGTCCGATCTGTTCGGCTTGCATCCAAGGTCAAAAAAAGGGCAAGATGAGGAAAAAGACGATGACGGCTTATAAGCATCATACATTCTGTACAGGCTGATATAGTTCTTTAGGAAGTGCCTCATTTTTTTGCTTCTTCCAGAGGCGTTCGTACAGCAACCTGCCTTCCCAGCCGAGCACTTCAGCATGCTGTTGGGCAAACAATCTGTATTTTTCGCATCTGCGCACTTTCCCCATGCAGCAATAGGCTTTTGACAAATAAGAAGCATTCAGCACAGCTTGAGCAGTAATAAAATTCCTGCTGGTCTGTGTATACAACAGCTGTTCTCCCTTTTCCCACATACCCGCCTCTATCCATATCCAAGCCCTGGTGGCCTGCACTTCCAGATCGCTGGAACTTTCCTCCAAAGCAAGGTCTGCCCAACGACCAGCCTGAATGAGTGAGTTGTGCAGCAAGCAAAGCTTTGCGCGTGTATGAAAATAATCTTTGCGGTGCCTCCGGTACGGCTTTTCGTCCAAATAGACTTCGAAGTGCTGCAAAGCTGCTTCAGCCTCCTCGATATTTCCGGTTTTAATATTGGCGTCGCTTAGGTATATATACACTCCCTGATCCGCACATTCCTCTTCCAGATATCGTTCGAGCAACTGTACCGCCTCTGGGTAGTTTTGGTCCTCAATGCTGTCCATCGCATCCAATAGTTGGCGGTGAAGTCTTCGTTCGGTGGCATCGGGAGCGGGATCAAAGGGCAGATTTAGCATTTGCAAACCATCAGAGTACAAGATGGAGCCGTCCCATTCCGAACGAAAAGGAAATAAGGAGACAAAGGCCAGAAAGAAATTGACCAAAGCCAGTGTGTTTAACGGGTCGCAATGCTGGGTGAAGTTGAAATGCAGCTTGCCTTGTATCAGATACAGCAGTATTGCGGCGCAAAGATTAAAGCCGATTCCACCGAGGATATAGAAAAACAAGCATAGCTTGACGTTCCGGACACCGTCGAAGCTGACTACGGCGAGGCCCGAGTGAATTTTCTCATGCACAAACAGAGTTACTTGTCCTATCCGCTTTCGATATACTGTCTGGCCGCTTCCGAGGTGAAGCTGTCTGGGCTGCGCTCCAGCAAGTTTGGCAAAAAACAGATGACCGCATTCATGTATAAAAACCGAAAGTTTAAAACCCAGATGAATTGCCAGCACATTAAGAATAAGTATGCTTCCTTCCAGAGCATGCCCGTCCGTCAAAGCTAGCAAGACAGCAGCAACCAGAAGAACAAGATATCCTTTCGGGAAAAAAACCAGCAGCAGGTTGCGAATCAAAATGGTATATGCTTTCTGCAAGGCAGTTGAAAAAATTATTTTAATGAAATTGCAAGTAAATATATTTTCGCTTAATAAAACATGTTTTTTTTATTTTGAAATAAAAATATTTGAATAGAAGGCTTAATTCAGAGTCCTGATTAATTCCTTAAACCAGTGAAACACGTGATCGTGGGCATTGAACATGTGGTCCATCCGCAACAGAGTGATGCCTGCGTAAGCTTTTTCGCGATTCAGGGCATTATGAATTTGTTTCCATCCATACTCGTTGTAAATACCGTCAGCCAGCGCGTTTTCTCCGCTGACCTTCAACCGGGCGTAATGGGCGTCGTCGGCGACCCAGTTTACAAGATCTTCGGCCCGGGAAAACCCGTCCTGATCATTGTTGAATTTTTCCAGACATGTGAAGTGTAGAATCAGCCGTTTTTTTAGCGACGCGGGAACAATTTTCTCCAGCATGTCGAGATATTCGTGGTGGTTTTTGGCTTCCAGTCCCCGGTGCGACTGAATAAGTCCGGCAGTAATTTCCGCCGCCCGGGGCGTCTGAGGGTCGGAAATTTTCCAATGTATGCCCGGAACTTTGAATCCTATTGGAATTGAGCCGTATTCTCCGCCGAACACTTTGCAGGCAAGCTTAAGTATTCGGCTGCCGTGTTCGGCCAGCATTTCGTGATACCAATGCGTGAAATCCCTCCCGTATACCGTATCGCAGTATTTCTTATTTTCAAAAAAATCATCCGTGTCCTCTGGAAAACGAATGTCCTCTATGTTTTGGATTTCCATTTTCCATTTGCCGGCGATTTGCGGAAGGGTTTTGTACTTCTCGGTCATTGCGTTGCGAAACTGCTTCAGCGCAAGCTCAGAGTAGCATTGAAGCGTGCCCCGGTTGGGAAATGCGCCCCAGTCATGCGCATTGTAAGAGGGATAGCGCAATTCGCCCGCGGGCCCCAGACTGATGTTTATTTCGTCTATCAGGTCTGCATGAAAGTGGAAATGGTCGGCAAAGGCGCGCATGAAGCGCTCGTAATACGGCATGACGTACTCGTCGGAGAACAGAGAAACATATTCCTGGCATGAAGCGCCCGTTTCGCTTATGTACTGAAAGTCGCGTATGTGCGTGGCTCCCTTTACCCGGTGCAGCAGCTCGCCCCAGATCCACAGCGGAATCGGTTGATGGTAGCTATCGCCGATATTGCCTCCGCATTGGTGGAAAGAAAGTATGGGCACCCACTGGAATCCATGTTTATTCAGCTTTTCAATCATCTGGTCGTAATAGGACCAGTCGTAGAAGCCGGGGCCTTCCTGTTCAACTTGTCCCCACCAAACATCCACGCTTACGGCATGCACTCCCATATCACGCAGCACCCGAAGCTGATTTTCAAAACTATCCCAAGCGTGCTCCATTGTATGAATATTGCCGTTGCCGATATATTCCCGCACATGCAGCGGGGCCATCACGCGAATATATTTAAGTTCTTTTTCCTCCATTTCCGGCTTTTTTATTTTTATAAAATGAAACTGCCGCAGAGGCAATTGTTCTTTTGATGCCGGTTAAGCCCAGCGCTTTATTCAATAAGCGCAGAGACTGCGAGGAATATATATCTGCTTTTCAAGCATAAAAAATGCTTTGACCCAACAGTGGACCAAAGCACTTGTAATGACCTCGCCAGAAAAATTTAGTCGATTTCTTCCGTGTAGTCATCGGGATTTACTTTGTCTTCTTTCGGAATATGCAGACCGCTCAGGATATTGTCGATATTTGCCGCATGCTCCTGTGAAGTATCTATAAGAAATACCAGCTCCGGAACGATACGCACCTGCTTGCCGATTTTCAGTCCCAGGTGTTTTCGGATTTCCGATTTGTGGGCGTTAATCTGCTGCAGCAGGGCCTTGTCGTCGTCGGCAAGCAAAAAGCTCAGAAAGACCTTTGCCACGCTCAGATCCGGACTCATTTCCACCTCGGTTACCGTAATCATCGGCTTGCCAAACAGCTCTTTTGCCTCGAACTGAAAGATGTGCCCCAAGTCCTTTTGAATCTGCCGGGAATATTTTTGTTGTCTCTTGCTTTGCATAAAATTTATGGATAATAAATATTTAATACTTTTGTATATTTCGCTGACTTCTGTTTTCCAGCACACAAAGTTAATTTAAATTCATAATTCATTGTTCAGATATTTCAGATTAAACGATCCGCTTAGGCTTTTTGGGATACTTTTTATCCTCGTACTCACCCAATTGCCTTTTTTGTTGGGAAAAACGCCCTTCACGATTTATGCGCTCAAGCACATGATGCTCGGCAGCAAAGCAGCGGAAGGAGCCGTGATTTACCGGGACGTGTTTACACATACCGCGCCTTTTTCTGCAATTATTTTTTCATGGCTGCACACGCTTGCGGATCAGTCAGTGACCGTCTGGCGGGTACTGGCCTTATTGAGCATTTTCTTGCAGGCCTGTATTTTCAACATTCTTATTATCCTAACCAGCGCGTTTAAAGAAAATACTTACACTCCGGCGCTTCTGTACGTTACGCTGTACAGCGCTTTTTTTGACTTGAGCGAACTCACCCCTTTGCTTATGGCCATGCCGTTCATATTGCTGGGTTTTTATTTTATGTTCAGGCATGTTTCCTCTACCCAGCGAAGGGATTTCGAAGTATTCATGATCGGCCTGATGCTGGCTCTGGCCTCGCTGTTTGACTGGACAGCCTCGTTTTACATCCTTGGCACTGAGCTGGCTCTTGTTTTTCTGACCAACACCATTTTCCGACGCTATCTGCTGGTGCTTGCCGGCGCTTTTATTCCGCTTGCACTGGTAACATGTTATTACTTTTGGCAGGACGGCCTGGAGCTGTATGCCAGCCAGGGCCCGGGCATGCTGTTCAACTGGGCTAGTTTTCCGCTTCAGGATAAAAGAATATACGGAATCATCGGCATAGTGCCTTTGCTTTACTTTCTGCGGGGTCTGAAGGCGCTGGGCGGACGGCGCATGAATTACCGACAGGTGCGTTTCAACTATATCATGTTTATGATGGCGCTGACGGGCGCGGCGGTTTTTATGTTCTCCGAATACAAAAGCCCTTCCCAGCTCATCGTTCTGATTCCGCCAATTGCGTATTTCTCAAACCATTTTCTTCTGGAAATTAAAAAGCCAGTAATGGCCGAAGTTTATTTCGGCTTTCTGTTCCTTGCTCTTCTGTCGGTAAACTATCTGAGCTATTTTGGGCAGGACCGTTGGTCTTCGCTGTTTAATTTCAAACCTTTGCTTGTACAGGGCATTACTGAGGAGTCTTTGGACAAAAAGGTTTGGGTTATCGGAGAAGATTTCAGTCCTTATGCCGGGGCGAGCAAGGCCTCAACGCCTTACCTGGAGTGGTCTATCGCCCGGAACGAGCTTACAAACTTGAATTTTTACGACAACTTGCGAAGAATTCTCATGCATTTTGAAAACGATTCCCCGGAAGTTATTTACGACCAAAAAAATGTAATGCCTGAGCTTATGGAGAGAATTCCAAAGCTGCAGGACAAATACGAGAAGCAAGTTGGAAAATCAGTTTACCTTTTAAAGAAAAAGCTTCCGGAGCAGGATTAGTCTGTTTTTTAGAATAAGGTAAAAGAAAAGCTGTTAAAATTCAGGCAAGCGCCAAGGTAGCCAAACCAACTCGGGCTCCTGCCTTGTCCAACAGCTTCAGACATGCCAGGCGTGTAGCGCCGGTGGTCAGCACGTCGTCCACCAAAAGGATTTGCTGCCCTGCCAGGCTGGCCGCATCGGAAAGCTGAAAAGTGTTTTCCATTTGCCGGAAGCGCTCGCTTTTATTCTTCTTGGTTTGTGTTTCTGTTTTCCGAATTCTTTTCAGAAAACTTTGCACCGGAAGTCCAGAAGCGCGCTGCATTCCCAGGCAAATATGATAGCTCTGGTTGTAGCCTCTTTTGCGCAGCTTGGAAGGATGCAAAGGCACAGGACACAGCGCGTCGTATTCCGCAAGGTTTTCCTGTAAGGCTTGTGCAAACCACAGGCCTGCAAGCTGCCCGGCGCGGATATTCCCCTGGTACTTAAGCGCATGGAGCAGCGTCTGGCTGACGCCTTCTTTCTGAAATTTCATAAAAGAAAAACTGTGGCATAATTGAGGGAATTCCGCTAGTTTTGTTCTAATCTCGTATTCAGCCTCTTTCGCGTTCAGCAACGGCAACTCTAGCCGGCAGGACGAACAAAGCAGTTGGCTTTGCTCATACAGAGCTGCCCGACAGGACAGGCACTGTGGAGGGAAAAGCAGATCAACGAAGTCCGAAAGGCTGTGCGAAGAACCAAAACCATGCATTTTATTAACCGAAAGCTTTCGGCTGTTTGAAAAGGATAACTAAAGATGGCCACGGAAATAATCCGGGAGGAATCAAACAGTTTGAACCGCTTTGAAACACTTACAAGAATGAATCCAGTAGAAGAATTCAATGCGTACCGAAGCAAGATGAACGAGCGCATTTTTGACGCCGACAACAAGGTGATCAAGCGTATTTTTAACCTGGACACCAATACCTACAAGGAAGGGGCGCTGAACGTGAAGACCAAGGAACTTATGGGGCTTTCGTGCAGCATGGTGCTGCGCTGCGACGACTGCGTCAAATACCATTTGGAAGCCTGCATGAAGGCCGGCGTGAGAAAAGAAGAGGTTTTCGAAGCTTTTTCGGTGGCCAGCCTTATCGGCGGAACAATTGTAATACCGCACCTTCGGCGTGCTGTAGAATACTGGGAAGAACTTGAAAAACTGAATTTGGATGCTTAAAAAAGACCTAACACTCGCCAGAAAGTGGTCGCGGCTGCTTAACCGTCTGGAGGAGACGCTGGGCAAGCGTCCTCGAGATGTAAAAGGCGTGCTTTTCGTAATTGGAGTGCAGGAACTCGGCAAGGGCTTTCAGCGCTTTGAAAAAGAAGAAAAACAGGACCTGATACATATTGCCATCTGTAAAGTGCTCAGCTACTCGGGCTATTACACGCTGGAGGGACTCGATCCGGACGGCTGGCCGCACTGGAAGCTTCAGAAGAAGCCGCCTTATGTGGACGCACTTGAGCAGGAACAGCTGCTGAAATACCACATTCTGGAATATTTCGAAAAAGAGCAAGGCTGGCATTTTCCTTTGGAAGGCCAGTTTGAGGACTGACACGACAATCATTTTTAAACAAAACTATCACATGAAACATCCATGATTGCCAGGCTTAAGTATTCGTACTTTATATTATTTTCAGTTATGTTTCATAGCCAACGATTTGGCTAGCATATAGCGTAAGGTAAATTACTGACAGTACTAAATACACACAAGAGGTTTGCTTGTAATGGATGTTCCATCTGACCATTGAAAAACAATCAAAACAGATGAAAATCATTTCTTATAACATCAACGGCATTCGCGCAGGTATTAAAAAAGGTTTTTTAGACTGGCTTCAGGAAGAGCAGCCCGACATTTTGTGCATTCAGGAAACCAAAGCCCAGCCCGAACAGCTTAATCTCTTGGATTTTGAAAGTTTGGGATATAAAACCTATTGGTGTTCGGCTCAAAAGAAAGGATACAGCGGCGTGGCGATATTCACGAAACACGAACCCCAAAACGTGGCTTATGGCTGCGGTATCGAGAAATACGACAGCGAAGGGCGTGTGATTCGCATTGATTTCGACAATTTTTCCGTCTTGAATACTTACATGCCTTCAGGCTCAAGCGGTGACGAACGCCAGGCCTTCAAGATGCAGTGGCTTGATGACTTTTACGATTACAGCCAGCGGCTCGTTCAGGATGTTCCGAATCTGATTGTATGCGGCGACTTTAATATTTGCCACAAGGAAATCGACATCCACAATCCGGACAAGCAGCACAAAACCTCGGGTTTTCTTCCAGAAGAAAGGGCCTGGGTCTCCAAATTTCTGGAGGGCGGATTCCACGACAGCTTCCGCATTTTCCATGAAGATGTTCCCCACCAATATTCATGGTGGAGCTACCGGGCAGCCTCGCGGGAAAGGAACAAGGGCTGGCGCATTGATTATCTGATGGTTGCCGAAAACTTGAAAAGCAGCGTGTACGAAGGAGGCATTCTGCCGGAAGCCAAACATTCCGATCACTGTCCGGTGATGCTTAGACTGAAAGTGTAGCTCAACCGGAATATGTGCGAAGCTTTTCCCGGCAGATGCGGGAAAGGCTGTCAGCTCATGAATTTTTTTAGTTTTTCCAGAAATGGAATAACATAACTGAGCAAGGGCGATGTGCCTATCTGAAAGGATTGTCCCAATTTTGCCTGGACAGAAGAGGGGATTCCTTTTTTGAGAAACACAGGTTTGCGGGGCATCATTTGATGCAGCAGGGAAGAAGCAATAAGTCCGATGAACAGCTGTAGAGCTAGTCCCTGGTTGCTTAAATAAGGCACTTCTCCCTGGTATTCGGTTTGCAGCAATGCGGGTGACAAGAAAAACAGGCATTCCAGGTAAAACGGCAAATCGTATTGATAAGCGTGTTTTGGCTTTACGCCCAGCGCCCACAGGGCAATGTACAAAGCAAGGCTGGCAAGCCCCAGCCCAATCAGTACATTCCAGAATATGCTTCCTTCCAGCATCAGGCATCCGGCAAGCGCCGCCCATTTCAATCCCGCGGCGGCCCAGTGCACATTTTCGGCATAGCGGCTTCGGGGAATCTGCACACTGGCTGTTTCATAGTGTTCGCTGAAGCCGAAGCGAGTGCGTTTGTGCGTGTTCTTTCCTTTGAACAGCTTCACTTTCACGGGGCTTCCGTTGGCTTTTTTTCCCGAATAAAAACACTTTTGTTCTTTAGCCATAAAATATTTACGCCTTAATTTTTTCAAAACCCTCACCAAAAACGCCCATTACGCTTCCGATGGAAATGAATGCATTGGGATCCTCTTTCTTGGCAATGGACAATACCTGTACGTATTCTGAACGCCTCATGATAATCATGATGACCTTTTTCTGTTCTTTGGAATACCAGCCGTGCGCGTCAAGTATGGTCATGCCTCGGTTTACTTCTTTCTGAATCCGCAGAGCGATACGCTCGTGGTTCTTCGAAAAAATGAACATCTGAATTGATGCATTGCGCCCTGTAAGCACTTGATCCACCATGTAGGTCATTGCAAACATTACAACAGAGGCATACATAATAGATTCGAGCTTATAGCTAATAAAATAAGTGGCGCCGATAATAACCATATCCATATAAAGCAGCAAGCGCCCCTGGGCAATGTGCCTTTTGGCTGCAACAATGGACGAAATAATGTCCGTTCCTCCCAGACTGCCTCCTTGAGCCAGAATAATTCCGACGCCTGCGCCTGCTATGGCTCCCCCGATAATGGCGGCCATAAACAAATCACTAACAACAGGTTCTGTAATTGCCCGCTGAGCAGCCCAAAACAGCAAAGAGCTGAGAGCTACGCCAAACAGGACTTTCAGACCGTACGATCTGCCAAGCTGATTGACACCTAAAACCAGCAAAAACAAATTGATTCCCAAGTAACTGAATGCAACAGGAATTCCTGTCAACTGAAATACAACGGTGGAAATACCGCTCACGCCTCCTCCGGAAATATTGGAAGGGATAATAAAAGCTGTCCAGCCAATAACAAACATCACGATTCCCAAACAAATCAGAGAATACTCTTTGATGACTTTAAGATACGGTTGCCTTTTCATCTGTTTTTTTAAATCGTTTTTCAATAATCAGATGGAACATCCATGAAAATCATGCATGGATGTGCATTAAAACCGATTATCATGAATGTTTCATTTATTTTATAGGTTTTCGTTAGTTAGACGCGACTTCCCAAGCTAGCGTATTTAGGATGATTCTTGTGGAAGTTTAATCTGTCTATTAATTACCGCGCAATACTCCACAGCTGTCATACCCAGAGACTTCGCGTGTTTTCCGAACAAAAGTATTACTGCAAATGTATAACAGAAACTGAAGGGGCGAATAAACTTTTTCTTTTTTAAAATTCATCTCCTTCCTTTAAAAAATATTTTATTTCCCGCATTTTCCTTTTAAACATACTTCAATAAAAAAATAAAATACAACAAAAAGCAAGTGGAATTCTTTGAAGTAAACAAATTAAATCTGCTTGAAAAGTTAACAATGATTTGAAACAAAAAGAGCCCCGAGAGGGACTCTTTCATTAGGTTTTTGGGGATGGGTTGTGCAAGCCGGCTACCGGTTATATTCGGTTCATGATTTCCCGGTTTGTCTGCTTCCGCTGTTTCACCTTCACTTTTCCGCCGCGATTGAATTTGTAGCGAAGCGTCAGGCGCACACACCGGCTGTCGCGGTTGACATATATATGGGAATTGCTGTTGGTGCTCAGAGTGCGAGCAGAGAAGTTACTTTTATTGAAAATATCACTGATGCTAGCAGACAGGCTCAGTTGGTCGTTGAGCATGCTTTTTTCAAAACTTACGTCAAGAGACTGCATAGGGGTGTCGTTGTACCAGCCTCCGTACACGCTTTTTCCCAAAATAAAATAGGATGCTTCCGCTTTTATTTCCCAAGGCAAAAGAAAAGTGTGCGTCGTATTGAACTGAGGAGTCCACCGCGAAATGTCAATCAGATTGCCTTCGCCTGCATAGCTTATTTCCGCATAGCTGAGTGAAAAGTTGCTGCGGCTTTGCCACCACTTGGCAATGTCGAAGGGTGCAGAAAGGCTGAAGCTCATCGCATTCCGGCTTCCGATATTGTCTTGTCTGTAAATGGTCTGTTGCTTTTCGTTGTCCTGGTAAGGTACTTCCTCAACCGAATTTTCCGAATGCGCATAGCTGACGCTTAGTGTATACTTTTTCTTGTACAGATAGCTCCACTCCAGGTTGTCGGTGATGGCCGGGCGCAGATACGGATCGCCGATGGAAACGATGCCCGCCCCTATATAGATAGGAAACGGATTCAGCTGCCAGTATCTTGGCCGCCTTATGCGGAAGCTGTAGGAAAGATTGGTTTGGTGATCTTCATGCATGTTGTAAGACAGGAAGGCACTAGGAAATAATTTCAGATAATCGTTTCGGTTGGTTTGATTCAGGCTTTCCGAATGTCCTTTGTGGTTGGTGTACTCTGTTCGCATTCCGGCCTGCCAGCTTAGTTTATTCCATTTGCCCGACAAGTTTATGTAAGCACCGCCGATAAATTCATGAAAATTGAAACGGTCGCTCTGGATCAGGTCAGGCTGCCATACGCCGTTCTTCAATGAGTCGTAGGCGGCTTCGCTTTGCAAGTCCGAATAGCTTGCCTTCAGCCCCAGTTCCAATTTTGCCCATGAACTTTGTTTGGTCCAGTCGACCTGGCCTGCTATTAATTTTACATGGTATGGTTTAAATAAACGGGATTTTCCGTTGAGTTTTTCGTTGTATTGTGTTTCTGTATTTGTATGGTCCTCATTGTCATACACTGTGCCGTCAAGATTAGCGGAAATAGAGCTTGTTGAATCAATTTCGAGGTTATAGTGCAGACTGGCTATTGTTCGGAAACTTTCACCCTCTGAAATCATTTCGGAGAAGCCTTTGGCAGAAGGAAGGTTATTTTGGTAGATGTCGTTGTGGGTGAAAAAATCATGGTTGGATCTTGAACGGGAAAGTCGCAGCACGGCTCCTACGCTGCTTTTGTCGTTGATTCGGTAATCAACTCCCGAATGCCAGTAAATATTTTTGTTTTTTCTGAGAACTTTCACGTTTTGATCGTGGGTTTGTTCAACATCATTTGCTGTGTAAACAGTTTTCAGCGCCAATTTCCGGCCTGAGTTCCAGTCATCTCCGTCCAGGTTCGCGTATCCCGACCAGTCGCTGCTGCTGAAGCGAAAGTTCCCTCCTCCTTTTACCGAATTGCTCATACCGTGGTTGTATGTGCCGTAAACCGAAGCATCGTAGCCTCTGTCCTGCCGCTTCACCAGCTTGATGTCCAGAATTCCCGAGTTGCCTTCCGCATCGTATTTTGCTGATGGGTTTTTGATTACTTCGATGGACTTGATGTTGTCGGCGCTCATTGTTTCCAGCATCTCGCTGAGTTCTTTAGAACTCATGTAGGTTCTGTTGCCGTCGATCATCACAATCACCGGCCCCGATTTTCCGACCATGCGGATTTGCTTGTCTTTGTCAACGTAAAGGCCGGGCATTTTTCTCAGGATGTTGAGCGCTGTTTCTCCTGAAGTCAGCATAGCTCCTTTCACATTCAGCACCGTCCGATCGACTTTCTGTTCCACAAGCACTTTTTGTCCGCGGATTTCCACGCTTTCGAGCATGGTTACAGACTCTTTAATATGCAGCTTGTCGAATTTTTTTCGCGGTTGCTGCCTGTTTAGCCGAAAGGTTTCGGACACAAATGTTTCATAGCCTACGGATTGTATTTTCAGACGGTATTCTCCTTCTTCTTTTAGTTTTATCACAAAGTTCCCCTGTTCGTCGGTTACCTGCCCGGTTATCAGCTTTTTCCCCTCTGCAGTAACCAGTGCTACATTTACAAACGGTGCCGGCTGCTCATTGCTCAGCACTTTTCCAGAAACTGCGAGATCAATATTTTCCGCAAAAGCAAAGAAAGTGAGACAGTGGAAAAAAAATGTAGTCAGCAATATTTTCATCTTCATATGAGTAGTGTTAAGTGTCAACGCACCTTACTCAAGTAAAAAAGCAGACCAAATTTGTAAAAAACTCTAATCCAGTTCTTTGCGGAAAATGAGGTTTTGCTGTGTGTACATTTTCGGACACCTATTGCCTCTGTTCTGTACACAAAAAACAGCCTCTGCGATAGGCAGAGGCTTATATTACAAACAATTATTTTATTTTTTTAAGACTTGTTCAGGAAACAGCTGTTTCCGATTCAAGAATTTCAGAAAGCTTTTCAAGCATAAAATCTATCTCTTCTTTGGAATTTTGTTTTCCAAACGAAAAACGCACCGACGCTTTCGAAGTATCCGCGTCAATAGCTTTCAGTACATGAGAGGCTGTAACTGCTCCGCTGGAACAGGCGCTTCCTCCTGAAGCTGATATTCCTGCCAGATCAAGTTTAAAGAGCACCATGCCGCTGTTTTCATGTGTTGGCAGACACACGTTCAACACGGTGTACAAGCTGTTGTCGGGATCGGCGCTCATTCCGTTGAAACGCACGCCCTCAAATCGCTCTTGAAGCTGTTCGATTAAGTATGTTTTCAAACTTCTTATATGCGCTTCGCGCTGCGCTCTGTGCTCATTTGCCAGTTCCAGCGCTTTGGTCAGTCCGATAATGTTTACTACGTTTTCAGTGCCTCCGCGCATTCCGCGCTCCTGCTTGCCGCCGTGAATAAGCGACGGCACCTTGAACTCTTTGCTTATATACATCAGCCCTGCGCCTTTCGGACCATTGAATTTATGAGCCGAAGCCGCCAACGCATGAATTTTCATTTCTTTTACATCATGAGCATAGTGACCGACTGTCTGCACGGCATCGGTGTGGAAAAATGCTTGGTGCTTTTCGCATAGCTCTCCGACCCGTTTTAAGTCGGTAAGATTGCCGATTTCGTTGTTTCCGTGCATTAAAGTCACCAGCGAAGGTCCGCTGTTCTGCAGCAATTCCTCCAGGTGCCCATAATCAATGCCCCCTTTTCCGTCAAGCTTCACCATGCTCAGGCTAACCTTTCCGGTTTTTTCCAAATGCTCAGCCGTGTGCAATACCGCGTGGTGCTCTATAGGCGAGGTGATGATGTGCCGAATGCCGGTTGTCTCCAGTATGCCCTGCAAGATTGTGTTGTCGGCTTCCGTACCGCTGGATGTGAAAAAAATTTCGGAAGGATGCGCATTGAGAAGTTTCGCCACGCTTTTTCGTGCCTTCTCTATGTCCGACCGCACTTCTCGTCCGTGCGAGTGAGTAGAAGACGGGTTTCCGTATTTTTCCAGCAGATATGGTTTCATGGCTTCAAAAACCTCTGGATGTATCGGGGTTGTGGCAGCGTTGTCAAAATAAACTCTCATAAGGGGTATTTTTTGCCTTGGGAGGATGCGGCCGTTTGGCTGTCCTCTATTAAGAATTTGTTCGCCGTAACAAAACGGCAAAAGCAACTCTAAATTATTTCAAAAATGAAAAAAAACAAAAAAGAGGGATGCGTCTTGCAACTCCCTCTTCTTTCATATTTTTTTAAAATGAACAGGGTATTAACCGTGAATCACTTCTTTGATGTCCATAATAATTTTCTGAGCCAAGTGCTCGGCTGTCGATTCGGTTTCTGATTCCGAATAAATTCGGATAATCGGTTCAGTGTTCGATTTGCGAAGATGCACCCATTCCTTATCGAACTCTATTTTCACTCCGTCAATATCGTTGATCGGCTGTTTTTTGTAACGAGCCTTCATTTCTTCCATGATCTTGTCGATATCGATTTCCGGCGTCAGTTCAATTTTGTTTTTGGAAATATGGTAGTTCGGATAAGAAGCGCGCAGCCTCGAAGCCGATTTCCCGAATTTGGCCAGGTGAGTCAAGAACAGGGCAATGCCGATCAGCGCATCGCGTCCGTAATGCACCTCAGGATAGATAATTCCTCCGTTGCCTTCGCCGCCAATTACCGCGTTGGTTTCTTTCATGCTGTTTACCACATTCACTTCGCCAACTGCCGAGGCCGTATACTGTCCGCCGTGTTTTTCGGTCACATCGCGCAAAGCACGGGAAGAAGACAAATTCGAGCAAGTGTTTCCCTTGCACTGTGACAGCACGTAATCTGCAACGGCTACCAGCGTATACTCTTCGCCGAACGGCTCCCCGTCTTCACAAAGCAGAGCCAGTCGGTCAACGTCAGGGTCTACTACAATGCCCAGATCGTATTGTCCGTCCCGCAGCTCGTTGCTGAAGCTGATTAGGTTTTCGGGAAGAGGCTCGGGGTTGTGCGGAAAATGTCCGTTTGGCGTGCAGTAAAACTCGCCAATAGTTTCAACTCCCAAAGCTTTGAGCAGCTTTGGAACGGCTATTCCGCCTGTCGAGTTGACTGCATCCACGGCGATGCGGAAGTTGGCCTTCCGAATGGCCTCCACGTCTACCAACGAAAGCGCCACCACTTGTTCAATATGTTTATCGATATAGCTGTCGTCGCTTGTGTAGCTTCCCAGCTGCTGTACGGGTACAAACTCGTAGGCATCCTCTTCAGCCAGCTGAAGAATAGCTTTTCCGTCTGCATCCGAAATGAACTCCCCTTTGTGGTTCAAAAGTTTCAATGCATTCCACTGCACAGGATTATGACTGGCTGTGAGAATAATTCCGCCCCCTGCTTTTTCAGCGGGCACCGCAATTTCAACCGTAGGAGTAGTAGAAAGCCCCAAATCAACGACATCGATGCCAAGCCCCTGCAAAGTGGCAGACACGATTTGTGACAGCATCGCCCCTGACGGGCGTGCGTCTCTACCGATGACTACTTTAGGGTTTCCAGTCGTTTTCTTGACCCACTCGCCGTAGGCTGCCGCAAATTTTACCGCATCCACTGGAGTTAGTGATTCTCCAACTTGACCTCCGACAGTTCCCCGGATTCCTGAAATTGATTTAATTAGAGTCATATATTTTCAATGAATTTTCTACACAAAAGTAAATTATTTAGCAGAAAAAAGAATGAGAAAAATAAAAAAGCACTTTCAGAACGCTGAAAAGGCTTCTTCATTGCGTTTTTCCCAGCCAATAGCAGCCAATGCCGTTGCAATGTGCCGGGTATTCCTTTGCCTTCTGCTGTCAGTCAAATTTGGAAAGCACTTTATCCACTTCGTTTTGCGGTTTTTTGTTCTTGCAGTGTTCCGGCTCTCGGCCACAGTAACTGCATTTTTCTCCTTCTTTATTCAGAAAAGGATTCTGAGATGCGCAGGTTCCTTTGAATTTGCCTCCTTTTACAAACAATATGCGAATGGACATGAGCAGGAAAAATGCTCCAATAAACAGAATACCTACCAGTATCTTTTCCATAATCTTCAATTTTTCGTGTAGGACACTGTCCTGATGAACAATGACTTCTGTCCGCACTATGAATATTTCGAGTTCGAAGCTTCAATAACACAGGCAAAAGCGCGTAACTGGCGCAAATTTAAAGATTTAGCTTAGCAAGCGCCACTATCCATACATAATATTCGGCAAAAAATGGAAATAGGTTGACTTGATGGAAAATTTTTTAAAGAAATGACGGTTTGCATTCAGTAAAAATTTTGTCATAAACCCTTTGAAAAAAAAACTTAGCACTGATAAACAATAATGCACGAGCTGATACAATATTGCCGAAACACTGAAAAGTAAAGGCATATTATGCTAAATATGCAAACAGTTTGTAATGTGGTACAGGAGTTGCCCGCTTAAAAAAATCTGCTCACCAACCTTTGACAAGATGAACGTACAGATATTGCCCAAAACTGGGGTTGTGCCTGCCGGCAAGAGTCTGACAGTCGCAAATAAGCTCAAACTATTATTGCTGGGCAACAATCCGATCGAACTGGGTGCTATTTACGATACGCTTCACACGCACGAACATTCCGGTTGCCGTTTCGAAGTAGACGTGTGCTTTCGGGCAAACGACTGTGTCCGAAAATACAGGAAATCCTTTTATGACTGCCTGATTATTGACGACACCATCCCCGAATACCAAATACAGCAAGTTCTCGATAAAATCAACGCCGTTCGCCTCGCACCGGTCCCAGCCATGCTTTTGAAAAGCGATAATTTCAGATCTTTTTGTTTGAAGGGGATTTATGAATTTTTTCTTAAAAAAGAAATAAGCTTGACAAGTTTATCCTGCTCAATATTCAGATCAATGAATTTTGCAAAATAAGCCCAAAACATTTTGCAAGCAGAGCAGCTATAACAGAGGAACCCAAAGTGGTTCTTTTTTTTTAGTCGCTTTTTTTCCACATTTGGCCTATGAAGAAAGCGGCCCAAACCAAACCACAAAACTGTTACCACTGCGGCAGTTCCTGCGATGAGGATCATGTGTTGTTCGACGGCAAGGACTTCTGCTGCACCGGTTGCCGGACAGTATATGAGATTCTGAATGAGAGCGGGTTGGACAATTACTATCAGCTCGAGCAAACACCGGGAAGCACTGCCAAAAAACTGATCGAAGAGACCTTTGCTTTTCTGGACAGCGATAAAATACAGCAAAAACTAGTGGATTTTCAGTCGGAAAGCTTGGTGAAAGTGACGCTTTATCTTCCTGCGATTCACTGTAGCTCTTGCATCTGGCTGCTGGAAAACCTGTACCGTCTGCAGCCGGGCGTCATTCAGTCCCGCGTAAATTTCATAAAAAAGAAAGCAACCATCGAATTTGATCCGTCTGTTATCAGTCTGCGACAAGTCGCCGAGTTGCTTGAGCGCATCGGGTATCCGCCGTTTATAAGTCTGGAAGAAGGAGAAAAAAAAACAACCAAAAAGGGCAACCGGGGCCTGCTGCTGAGAATCGGAGTGGCGGGATTCTGCTTCGGCAACATCATGCTGGGCAGTTTTCCGGAATATTTCGGATTTGAGGGACTTACCGACGATTTTTACCGGCATTTTTTTTCCTGGGCAAATGTGCTGCTCTCTTTGCCTGTTGTCTTTTACTGCAGCACCGATTATTTTAAATCGGCCTACCAAGGGCTTCGGGAGAGATATATTAACATCGATGTGCCTATTGTTCTGGGCATCGTCACGCTTTTTGTCCGCAGCATCATCGAGGTTGTTTTCAATTACGGGCCGGGATATTTTGATTCACTGGCCGGACTGCTGTTTTTCCTGCTCATCGGCAAATGGTTTCAGAGCATCTCTTATGAGAACCTGTCGTTTGAAAGGGATTACAAGTCCTATTTTCCGCTTGCGGTGAGCCGGACGCGACAAGGCGAAAAAGATATTGTTCCGGTAAGCGAGCTGCAGGTCGGCGATGTAATTGTCATACGAAACCAGGAGGTTATTCCTGCTGACGCCGAGCTGCTGAGCAAATCCGCCTGCATTAACTACAGTTTCGTGACCGGAGAAGCCGAGCCTATAGAAAAAACCAAAGGAAGCTATATCTACGCCGGCGGGCGCCAGGAAGGAAGCAGTATTGAGCTGCTTGTTAAAAAAAGCGTTTCGCAAAGCTATTTGACGCAGCTTTGGAACCAGGAGTCTTTTCAGAAAGAAGAAAGCAGTTCACGGGAGCACCTTATCAATACAATCAGCCGGTATTTTACGCTTGCAGTGCTGCTTATTGCATCGTTTACGGCTTTGTACTGGGGGCTTGTCGATCCGGACAAGGTAATGAACGCTTTCACTGCCGTGCTCATTGTTGCCTGCCCGTGCGCTTTGGCACTGGCTTCTCCTTTTGCGCTGGGAAACGCTCAGAAAATATTCGGCAGAAACAAGCTGTATCTGAAAAATGCACTTGTTGCCGAAAAAATGGCAAAAATTGACCAGGTGGTATTTGACAAAACGGGCACGCTTACCTATACGGACAGCGCGGAGATATCAGTCCATGGTGACGAGCTGAGCGAAAAAAACAAGCAGGCGCTTTTGTCGCTGGTGCAGCACTCAACTCACCCGCTTAGCCGGCGCCTTTACGGGTTTCTGGGCCGAAAAGAGGAAGTGCTTCAAGTGAACGATTTTGAGGAGATTGAGGGAAAAGGACTTAAAGGAACTGTTGGTGGTGTGCAGTGCCGGCTCGGCAACCGGTCATTTGTGCTGAATGAACAAACAAAGGAGTCAATCAACCAGACGGAAGTTTACTGGTCCTGCGGCGCTGAAAACGGCTCGTTTCGTTTTTCCAACAAATACCGAAAGGGGCTGAGCGGTCTTTTCAGAAAGCTTGCCCGGCGGGCGTCGCTCC
>JAKSBZ010000134.1 GCA_022360875.1 Cytophagales bacterium
GAAGTCGAAAGACAGCGGATTTACAGTCCGCCCCAGTTGGCCACTTTGGTATCTCCCCGGCTGGTGATGTTCAATATTTTTTAAGCTCGCCCATTGGCGCGCTGTGAGCGGAAGACGAGGTTCGAACTCGCGACCTACAGCTTGGAAGGCTGTCGCTCTACCAGCTGAGCTACTTCCGCTTTTTGTACTCCGTAGGGGATTCGAACCCCTGCTACCAGGATGAAAACCTGGCGTCCTAACCCCTAGACGAACGGAGCAAACTGGCTATTCGCTTTCCCTTCAGATCAGTGTTTTGCTGAAGGGACTGCAAAGGTGCACGATTTTTTTTTAATGTCAAACAATTCATAAGAAAAAAGGAAGCTGAAAACGGCTTTTCAGCCCTGTCTGAGGCTTTTTTTGAATGTAACTGCCCCTGTAACTGATTCATTGTGAATTGAAAAAGATGATGCATACAGGAAGATTTTTTTTCTGAATTTTTTTTATCTGCCTTTAGCTTTGCGTGCATTTTTTTCTGAGTGGCTATGGAGACTTTTCAATTGAAGGATAAAAGCGGAAAGAGTAATCGGTGCTAAAGTAAAGAGGGATGGATATGTTCAGCCATTTTACAGAAAGCTTCCGGATTAACGTGTCGGTGAAGAGTGAAAAAGGGGGTAAGTGTCGGAGAATGAGTGAAATAATTTGCAAAAAGGAAATAGTTTTCTATATTTAGGTAGGTACTTACATATGCTATATGAGTCTTTATTCGGAACAGGGAGAATTGTTGTTCGGCACTTACCTGAAGCGGATTGCCACCCGCTTTCAGCAGGACGTAGTGCAAATCTACGCTTCGCAGGGAATTCGGTTCGACCTGAGCTGGTTTCCGATTTTTTATCTGCTGAAGAAGAAAGAGCAGTATTCGGTGACCGAACTGGCCAAGGCGGTGGACATCAGTCATCCGGCGCTGAACCAGATTCTGAAGGCATTGGAAAAGGAAGGTTTGATTGCAGTGGAAAGAGATCCGAAAGACCTGAGAAAAAAAATGCTGAGTCTAAATAAAAAAGGCTTGGCGCTTAGCAATAAAGTACAGCCGGTTTGGCGAGGCATTCAGCGGTATATGCGCGAGCTGTTTGCTTCGGTGGACGGAGGCGGCCAGCTGTTTTCCATTCTGAACGAGTTGGAAAACCGCTTGTCGGGGAAGAGCTTGTATACGGCTGTGACATCAGAACTGCCACATCAAACATCCCCTATAGAGAATGAAAAAATTTGACTATGGAAAAGACAGGCTGACAATTGAAACCGCGCTGGACCTGGCTGAGGGCAGGGTGCAGGGAATTCTCTGCGAAGAGGTGAAGGAGCAAATCGAGCGGTCTGCTGCCAGCGTGCGGCGGATTGTGGAAAACGGCCGCGAAGTTTACGGCATCAACACTGGTTTCGGGCCGCTCTGCACAACGCCGATTTCAAGAGACGAGACCGCGCGGCTGCAGCGGAACCTGCTGATGAGCCATGCGGCCGGTGTCGGCGATCCGATTCGTCCGCAGCTGGCCAAACTCATGCTCATTACCAAAGTGCACGCCTTGGCCAAGGGCTATTCGGGCGTTCGCCTGCAAACTATTGAAAGAATCTTGTTTTTCATCGATTCGGATATCGTCCCGGTGGTTCCCGAGAAAGGTTCGGTGGGCGCTTCAGGCGATTTGGCGCCGCTTTCTCACGCATTTTTGCCTCTGATCGGTTTGGGCGAGGTCTTTTATCAGGGAGAAAGGCGGAAGACGTCAGAAGTGCTTCGCGCGCTTTGCATAGACCCCTTGGAACTGGGTCCGAAAGAAGGCCTGGGACTGATTAACGGCACGCAGTTTATGCTTTCGCACGGCATTTTGGCGGCGGCTAGGCTTTTGAACTGTCTGGAGCAGGCCGACATCAATGGCGCTCTGATGATTGAGGCGCTGGCCGGTTCGGTAAAACCCTTTGCTGAGGAAATTCACAGGATCCGTCCGCACCAGGGCTGCCTGCAGGTTGCCGAGAGGATGAGAGCGATGCTCGAAGGCTCGGAGATGGTGGAAGCCCACCGCGGCTGCAAGCGCGTACAGGATCCGTATTCGCTGCGCTGCATTCCGCAGGTGCACGGAGCTTCCCGGAATGCCTGGCAGCATCTTAAGGAGCTTATTGAAACGGAGCTGAACTCAGTGACCGACAATCCGATTGTATTCAGCGCTGACCATACGATTAGCGGCGGCAACTTCCACGGCCAGCCCATTGCAATGGTGCTGGATTACGCGGCGCTTGCCGCGGCCGAGCTCGGAAACATTGCCGACCGGCGTGTATATCTGTCGCTGGAGGGGAAATCGGGCATTCCTGCGCTGCTGATGGAGTCGGCAGGACTGGATTCGGGTTTTATGATTCTTCAGTACACGACAGCCGCTTTGGTGACGGAAAATAAAACGCTTTGTTTTCCGGCCAGCGCCGACAGCGTGCCCACTTCGATGGGGCAGGAAGACCATGTGAGCATGGGTTCGGTCAGCGGAAGAAAGGCGCTGCAGGTGATCGAAAACCTCGAGCGCATCCAGGCAATCGAATTGCTTGCGGCCACCCAGGGGCTGGAGTTTAGAAGACCTCTGCAGACCACGCCGGTTTTGGAGGCCTGCTGGGCAAGGGTTCGCAGGGATGCGGAAAAATCCGTGAAGGACAAAGTCTACACCTGGGACATCGAAGCCTGTCGCCGGCTGGTTGCTGAAGGCAAGCTGACGGACATTGTCAAGACATTTTTGGAAAAAGAAGAAAAACAAAAAGAAATAACACACCATGGAAGCTGCAAATTTGACTGAAACTTTTGAAGAAAAACTGCATGCGTTTTTGGATAAATACGCCAGCCATCCGCGCTACAGTGCGCCGAGAGGGAGTGAACTGAACGCGCGCTCATGGCAAACGGAGGCGCCTTTACGCATGTTCCTGAACAATCTGGATGCGGAAGTTGCCGAGAATCCGGATGAACTGGTCGTTTACGGCGGCACAGGACAGGCGGCCAGAAACCGGGAAGCCGTGGAGAAAATCATTGAGTGTCTGCTGAAGCTTGACGAGAACCATTCGCTGCTGGTGCAGTCGGGCAAGCCGGTGGGTGTTGTTCCTTCCCATCCCGAAGCGCCGCGCGTGCTGATAGCCAACAGCAATTTGGTGCCTCAGTGGGCAAACTGGGAGCATTTTGAGGAGCTGAAGAAAAAAGGACTGATGATGTACGGCCAGATGACGGCCGGAAGCTGGATTTACATCGGCACACAGGGAATTCTTCAGGGCACTTATGAAACTTTTGCGGCATGCGGAAGAAAACATTTTGGCGGTTCGCTTTCCAAAAAGCTGGTTGTAACGGGCGGACTAGGCGGAATGGGCGGCGCGCAGCCTTTGGCCGCAACACTGTGCGGCGCTGCCTTTCTGGGCGTTGATGTGGACGAGGAGCGGATAAAAAAACGGATAGAGACGCGCTATATCGAC
>JAKSBZ010000169.1 GCA_022360875.1 Cytophagales bacterium
GAAATGCAGTGCTTTTCTTTCTTTTTTTGAACATATACAGTCGCTTAGCAATCTGTTTCGATTCAAATACCGCGCGACGCTTGACTGCATAAAACATAAAAAAAGCACCTCTCTATGAAGTGCCATATCACTTATGCATTATATCAACTCTTAGAAAGAAATATTAAAACCCACTTGCAAACCATAATTATGCGACGAGATCTCAACCTCATTTTCTTCAGGAATAGCTGACTTAAACATATATGTTGCCGCCAGATCCAGAGAAATCCCTTCGGTAAGGAAAAATGCAACACCCCCCATTCCTTTCAAGTCGTATGAATTGGAAGTCATTTTATCCTTGCCGACCTCCTGTATACTCATTCCATTGTAATGTCCGCCGGCTTCCACAAAAGGCATGATGCGATCGTAACCAAAGTAATATCTGACAAAACCTCCCAAGCCATATTCAAATGTATTAGCCGATTCTTCCGCTCCATCCGCCTTTGCCCAGATGTAAGCCAAAGGCACATCCAGTCCCAGAGCAAAATTATCCACGATAAAAAATCCCACTCGAGGCGAAAAATTTACACCCAGGCTAGTCGATGCAGTAACCCATTCTCCTTTTTCATTCTTTACAAGGTTTTGACTATAAGCACCGGCCATCTGACTGAATCCGCCAATAATCATATTTCCCCTATCAATACTCTGTGCTCTTGACTCGCACACTGCCGCAATTACAAAAAACGCGGCAACAAAAAACAAACGCAATTTCTTTGTCATGTCTTTTAAAAAGTTAGATTTTCAAGTGAATATTGTAAATATTATTCACTTTTCATATTCTGTTTGTATTTTTTTACTACAAAAAAAAAACTAATCCCCCTGAATGTCACAGAGAGATTAGCTTTCAGCAAAAATTCGGAAAATCAACTAATCGTACTGCCCTCCGAAACGTCTTTTTCCGGGAACAAGAAAGCCAGCGTACCGTCCTTGTCTTCAGCCATCAAGATCATTCCCTGCGACTCCACGCCCATGATTTTTCTAGGCGCCAAGTTAGCCAGCAGAGTTACTTTCTGCCCAATAACTTCATCCGGCTCATAATACTGAGCTATCCCACTCATTACGGTTCGAACGTCCATCCCTGTATCCACTCTCAGCTTCAGAAGCTTTTTCGATTTTTTCACTTTCTCAGCTTCGACAATTCGGCCAATACGCAAATCCATCTTCATGAAGTCATCAAAGGTTGTTTCTTCCTTCTGAGGCAAAGCCGGGGCATTCGCCAGCTCATTGGCTTTTTTCGTGTCTTCCAGCTTCTGCAGCTGCTTTTCAACCACCGAATCTTCAATTTTTTCAAACAACAACTCGGCTTTGCCAATCTTCGTGCCTTCGGCTACCAAATCCGAGCGTCCGGCATCTTCCCATTTCAGCTCAGGCAAGGCAAGCATTTTCGCCAGTTTTTCGGAAGTAAAAGGCAAAAACGGCTCGGCCAGCACAGACAGATTCGCAACAATCTGCAGCGAGATGTTCATTATTGTCTTCACGCGCTGTTCGTCAGTCTTTATCAGTTTCCACGGCTCGGTATCGGCCAGGTACTTGTTGCCCAGACGAGCGGCGTCCATCATATGGGCCAAAGCCTCGCGAAAACGATACGCCTCAATCGACTTGGCGACTTTGCCCGGAAGATTGCGCAGTGTTTCCAGCACCTCTTTGTCAAAATCGGTCAGCTCGCCCAGCGCAGGCACTTCGCCGCCATAATATTTATTAGTAAGCACTGCGGCACGGTTGACAAAGTTCCCGAATATCGCCACCAGCTCGCTGTTGTTTCTTGCCTGGAAGTCTTTCCAGGTAAAATCGTTGTCCTTGGTTTCAGGCGCATTGGCGCAGAGCATATAGCGCAGCACATCCTGCTTGCCCGGCAAGTCCTCCAGGTACTCGTGAAGCCAGACAGCCCAGTTTCGTGAAGTGGAAATCTTGTTTCCTTCCAGATTCAGAAACTCATTCGCCGGCACATTTTCAGGCAGGATATACGACCCGTCCGCTTTGAGCATGGACGGGAATATGATGCAGTGGAAAACAATGTTGTCTTTTCCGATAAAGTGAACCAGCTCAGTCTCTTCATCCTTCCAATACGTCTCCCAGTCCTTGCCGTTTTCGCTTGCCCAGTCCTTAGTCGCCGAAATATAGCCGATAGGCGCGTCGAACCATACATAAAGCACTTTACCTTCGGCGTCTTTCACCGGCACGGGAACGCCCCAGTCCAAGTCTCGGGTAACGGCTCTCGGCATCAGTCCGGCGTCCAGCCACGATTTGCACTGCCCGTACACATTCGACTTCCATTCTTTGTGCCCTTCCAGGATCCATTCCTTCAGCCACGGCTCAAATTTGTCCAGCGGCAAGTACCAGTGCTTGGTTTCCTTCATCACAGGCTTGTTGCCGCTGATTGCCGACTTAGGATCAATCAGTTCTGTTGCACTCAGCGTAGAACCGCAGGCCTCGCACTGGTCGCCGTAAGCGCCTTCTTTCTGGCATTTCGGACAGGTTCCGGTAATATACCGATCTGCCAGGAACTGCTTGTTTTCCTCGTCGTAATATTGCTCGCTTACCTGCTCGCTGAAAATGCCTTTCTCGTACAGATTTTTAAAATACTCAGCAGCGGTCTTCGCATGTGTTTCGGAAGAAGTGCGAGAATAAATATCGAAGCTGATTCCGAAATCGCGAAACGCTTCCTTGATAATGAAATGGTACTTGTCAACAACTTCCTGAGGAGTAATTCCCTCTTTCTTTGCACGGATGGTAATCGGCACTCCATGTTCATCGGAACCGCAAACGAAAACAACGTCGTCGCCTTTGGAGCGCTTGAAACGGGTAAAAATATCGGCAGGAACATACACTCCCGCCAAGTGCCCGATATGCACCGGCCCATTGGCATAAGGCAAGGCGGCTGTTACGGTATATCTTTTGGCTTTTTTAGCTGACATAAAATTTCGAAAAGTAAGGTTTGTCAATTGGATGCAAATATAAAAAATTAAGGGCCAAGAGAATTTTATTTCCTAATAAAAATGACTGCGGCATGTTCAATTCTGCAAAAAACTGCAGCTTCCTTCAAACAAAAAGCGTCACTCAATAAAAGACAGCCCTTCCGAGGTATCAGTCTGCAAATGCCGCAGCCTCTTCCAGAGCTTCTCTCGAGGCCTGCTTCCTGTATGCTGATGGCGTTGAGCCGTATATTTTCTTAAACTGCTCCCTGAAATATCGCGCATCAAAATATCCAACTTCCTCAGCAATCTCCTGAACGCCCATTGTGGGCTCGTCGCGAAGCAATTGCGCCGCCCGTTTCATTCTTTCGGAACGGACAAGCTCCAAAGGCGTCAAGCCGCATTGTTTTTTCACCCGCATATAAAGCCCCGTTCTGCTAACTTTCAGCTTTTCGCAGAGCCAGTCTACTCCCAGGCTCCTGGAATGTATATTTTCCCTAATAACTGACAGTACAAGTTTCATAAATTTTTCCTCGGCACTCACCAAGCTAGAATCTTCTTCACTGATTTTCCAACCCGCCGCCTTCGACCGGGCTCTCAGCATCGAAGCGACCTTGGCCTTCAACTCCTTAACATGAAAAGGCTTCTGCATAAAATCATCCGCTCCCTGATCAATGCCCGAAGCACGGTCTTCCCAACTTCCTCTAGCAGACAGCAACAAAATCGGAATATCCATCAGTTCAGGACTCCCCTTCAATTTTTTGCAGAAAGTAATTCCGTCCATCCCCGGCATAAGCACGTCACTGATAATCAAATGCGGAAGCTTTCCCCGATGCAACGACTCAAGAGCTTCCTCTCCGCTGGAAGCCTCGCACACGCGGTACGCCGAAGACAGCACGCGAACCAAAAAGCTCCTTATACTGTCATCATCGTCCACCACCATTATCCGCACTCTCTTCTTTTTGCCGTCTTCATATTCATCTATGTCTTTTAACTGCGTTCTCTCCGCTGCTGCTGTTTCCACAGATGCTACGCCATGATAATGCGCCGCATCCACATTGAATCGGACTCTAAAACAGCTTCCCTTGCCCAGCTTGCTTTCCAGAGAAATCTCCGCTTGGTGGAGATCCAACAGTTGCTTGACAACAAACAAGCCTACACCGTTTCCACTGATTTTCGGAACATGCCCCGCCCGAAAATACTTTTCAAAAATCAGTTTCTGATTCTGATCTTCAATCCCTCGGCCATTGTCCTTTACACTAAGTTCCACCCAATTGGTATTCTCATCCACTTTCAGCTCCACGGACACGATGCCGGAAGTGTCTGTGTATTTTATTGCATTGCTGAACAGATTCCGAAGCACAATCGACAGTTTCTCTTCATCGAACCACCCATGGTGCTGTATATCCGGAAGGCTCACATCCCACTGAATATCTTTTTTTTCAGCTTCCAGCCGAAACATATCTGCCAAGTGTCCGACAAAACGCGTTATGTTGTGATAATCCAAACGCAAACGCTCCACTCCGTCTTCAATTTTCCTCACAACCAGCAGCTGATCCACCATCTGCACCAACAGGCTCACCTGTTCGCTTGCCATTTGGAGCATCTCCCTTTTTTCTCTGTTCCTCATACCCTCCATAGCCGCTTCAATCGGTCCCTGCACCAAGGTTAAAGGCGTTCGCAGCTCATGTGCAATATTTGTGTACAAAGCCATGCGCTCCTCAAACTTACGCTTATCCTCTTCCTGTCTCGTACGCAAAACCTGCAGCCGGTACTTGTAATATGCCCGTCTCTTTATATACATCACGTAAAGCATGAGACCTATCATTAGGCCGGCAAAATAAATCCCGTAAGCATATCTGCTCAGCCAAAACGGAGGATTAACCACAATCCGTATGGTTTTGCTGTCCTGCGGCCAGCTGCCGTTGCTGTTCCTGGACTTGATTTCCAGCACATGCACACCCTCACTCAAATCCTTCAGATTCAGATAAGACGAATCGGCGTTTGTATAACTCCAGCCGTTTTCATCAGAAGACAATCGATAAGCAAAACGTTTATTCTGCAGACTTCCGAATCCTGAAGTGGTGAAATTTATCGTCAGCATGCTTACGCCATACTCCAAACTCAGCGTTTCCAAACCTTCCGATCCGTACTGGACCTCCCTGCTTTTCAGCTTCCTGCCGTTAACGAAAATATCGGTTAGCACTACTTCGTTTTCCTCATCGAAAGGCACAAATTTTTCCGGATCGATAAACACCGTCCCAGAAACCGACGTAAAAAAAAGCCTGCCGTCAGGCAAACACGAAAAGAAATTGCCCAAAAACGAAGGTTTGATGACATGATGCTCGTCCCCGAAATGGTGAAAAGCCTGAGACGACGGATCATAGACCGAAAGCCCGATTTCCGATGCGATCCAAAGCCGTCCCAGCAAGTCTTCCTGCATAGCCAAAGCTTTCACAAAGAAGCGTCCTTCTGTCTGGCGAATAGTCTCCATAAGTTCTCCGCTGTTGCTCATTCGGTACAATAGTCCATTTTCACCCCCAAGCCAGTAACCGCCCCTACTGTTAGGGCAAACTGAAAGTATCGGCAAGTTTCCAATCATCTGACTGATTTCCAAAGGCTTTACAGAATATCCGTCGTATGCGCACACATCCATACCGCCTCCTGCCACCAATATTTTCCCATTTTCTGAAAGCAAAAAACCGCTTTTCCACCCTGGCTTTCTGAAGCATGACCGGCTGGAAAAGAACCTGAGCTGGTCTGAATCCGGATCCAATCTGAAAAGCCCCTTGCCCGAAGATAAAAACCAAAGATTCCCGTACTCGTCTTCCTGCAAATCCTTTAAAGTAAAGACCTCAGGGCCTGTATCAAATGCTGTATTTGCCAAACGATCCTCCGCTTTATCGTAGAAATACATATTTCCTCTTCTGGATCCAAACCACAGCCTGCCCTTAGAATCCTTCAGCACGGAGGAAAACCGGTTTTCCATTTCTGTGCCGCCTAAATATTTTTTGGCTTGTCCTGTTTTCAGATTGTACCGAAACACGCCATTTTCAAAAGTCGTCAACCACAGCCAGCCGCCCTGCCCAGCGCAACTTGACGTCACACGAAGCGCCGGCAAACCCGGCAGCTTTGCCGAAAAAATATCTTCCTTTTCGGAAAAAATAAAAGTCGCTCCCTTGGATACGGTTACCCACAAATGCTCCGAACGATCCCAATACACCTGGGCGATGTGCCTGCCCATAGCTTCAGACTCCGTTTCCAACTTCATGGTATTTCCCGGAAATGGCTTCAGAACCATTATATCCGTATTATCACCCTGCACATGCTCTTTGTCAAAATAAAGCACTCCGCTGGATCTGCTGGCCACGTATATCCGTTTCCCGCTGTCTGTTAAACTCGATATCGCCACATCCTTGTTGCCGGCTGTTGTTAGCCTTAAGGAAGTCTGTACAAATCCGCGGCTTTGCTTGTAATAAAAGGCGTTTTTCCCTCTGAAAAGCCAAACTGTTCCCTGGCTGTCCGCATAAATTTTCTTATTGGCTCCAACGGCCGGCCCGCCTTCCCTGTTGTAAACCTTCACCCTGTCAACAGACAGCGTTTCAGCATCCAGTCGAAAGACATCATCACCTCCGCCTGAAAACCAAAGATTCCCTGACTTGTCCAAGCTGGGATGACAAACATAAATAAAATTGCTTTTGCCTTTCGACTTGCTGCCCGTGACTTTCGTGTAAACTCCGGAAGCAGCATTCCAGTACGTGATATTGCGGCGGGAATCAA
>JAKSBZ010000178.1 GCA_022360875.1 Cytophagales bacterium
GGATTCGACTTCTCGTATATTGGAAGCGGATATTGTTGGTGAAGAGCACTACAATACTGCTCAGGCCGTTAAGGAAATCATTCAGCGATATGCTGAGTTGCAGGATATCATTGCTATTTTGGGAATGGACGAGCTTTCTGAGGAAGACCGTTTGGTCGTTCACCGAGCGCGTCGCGTTGAACGTTATCTGTCGCAGCCGTTCCACGTAGCCGAACAGTTTAACGGTGTGCCGGGCGCATTAGTGGACATTAAAGATACGATCAGAGGGTTCAACATGATTTTGAGTGGTGAATTGGATTATCTTCCTGAAGCATCTTTCATGTTTGTTGGGGCGATTGAGGAAGCCATTGAAAGAGGCGAGAAGCTGATTGCGGAAGCAGAAGCCAACAAAAAATAATCGGAAAGAGTGAGCCTTATGGTCTTTTTATTCATTCAGGCTTACTGTTAAAAAATGACAGCGTATGTATTTAGAAGTCATTACTCCGGATAAAAGAGTTTTTGAAGGAGAAATTGAGACGGTTATTTTGCCGGGTGCTAAGGGCGCTTTTCAGGTGCTGAAGCACCACGCACCGATTGTCAGTGCGCTAGGAAAAGGAAAGTTGATTATTCGCACGTCCGAATCCGAAGAAGAGCTTGTATATGAAGTGGAAGGCGGCGTGGCGGAAGTTTTAAATGACAGGCTTTCCGTGCTTGTGGAAGCGCTGAAATCGTAACAGGCTGAGCAAAGAGGAGTAAAGACTCATAAAGCAATGAATGAAGTTGTTTTATGAGTTTTTTTTGTTTGTGCGCGTCCCTTCGGGTAGCACATTGTTGATTATTGTTTATCTTTGTTTGGTCGATTTTTTTAAACTAATTTTTTATAGATATTAAATAATTTATGAATAAGATAGCTGAGGAGCCGAAGGAAATGGATGCTCGCCACTTAATTGAGGAAGACGAGATTGATTTGGTGGAGGTGATGAAAAACATTTGGAAAAACCGAAAGACGATTGTTCGAACAACAGTGGGGTGCCTGATTCTGGGGCTATTTATTGCGTTTACCACGCCGAAAGAATACGAAGTAGAGGTGACTATGATTCCCGAATCGCAGGAAGGCGGGTTGAAGCTCGGAGGGTTGGGGGGATTGGCTAGCCTTGCGGGAGTAAATCTTGGCGGAATGGGCACGGCTGAAGGCGGTAGCATTCCGCCGGAGTTGTATCCTAAAGTTTTGGAGAGGATCCCATTGCAGGTAAAGTTACTGGAAACGCCGGTCTATTATTCGGAGGTTGGTGATAA
>JAKSBZ010000127.1 GCA_022360875.1 Cytophagales bacterium
CTATAGGTTCCCCTACCCGTATCACCCAGACAACTCAAACAAAAACTTATCAAAAAACCACTAGCTGAAAACAAGTCAGTGCCTTTGGCATAGAATACTGTTTTACCGCCAGGTGTGGTGTATGTATTGGAAGCCTGCTTAAAACTGGCGAGAGAAATTGTGTACTCTTTCTTCTCTTGGGATATAGAATATTGGCTATTGTAGGATAGGGTCAAAGAGAGCCTGGCAGCAGATAAACTCGCTTCACTTAAATTAGGGGGATAGCTGATACTCAACCCCATCTCACCATGACCTAGACCACTAAGCCAGTATAAACTGATAAAATCACAAAAAATTGGATTGGCTGCATTTCTGGTAAAATCATAAAATAGGAAAGGTAGTGTTACACCTTGTAAAATTCCTGAGCCTAGAGCATTGAGTTTTGGCACATACTCTGTCAGTTCTTTACGCTTTATATTGGGCTTCAAGGTTCCATCTTTGTTAATTACATTGGAAAAAAAAGCCCTCCCCCCTGGAAGGATGTTTGCACTCCCAGACGTTCCAGGCTCTTCTCCACTATATTTTCCCCCTCTCGCTGGTATAGCACTGGTTGACGGAGGTTGACAGTAATCCATAACCAGATCCAGCCCCTGCTCAAGCATCTGGTAACTGGTGTCTGCCAGTTTGATTATCGTTCCTTCAGGGTCTGTGCTTTCAGCCTGCAAGCATGGTCTCTTCCTGTTTTTTATATCAGTCATTAATACCACTGACTGTTCGAACTTCCTCGGAATAAACCGGGCTTTTTTATCGGGAAAAGTCACCTCTAACGGAAACTCCTGACATTCATCCCGGTGTTTCATTCGGTCAGCAATTTTATAAACCTGCCGACAATAGAAACAATGTTCCTCGGGCTGAGTGCATGTTTTCTCATGTTCTTGCATTTCTTCAATATTTCCATTGAAGATGCAGACAGGACATGAGATTGGCCGACAGGTTGGAAAGTGTTGTTTCAACAAGTTTTCCGAAA
>JAKSBZ010000153.1 GCA_022360875.1 Cytophagales bacterium
AAACATAACTGGAAATAATAAAAGTACGAAGCACTTAGTTTTTTGAATACTGCATTTGGCCTTGAATGCAGTTTGCTCCATTTCTTTATACGTCCCTGTTCCGGGAAACAGGATTAATATGGTTTATTGTCCTGCATTTTTGCTTCTTCTTAATAGTTAAACCGTTCTGCTTTTTTGGATTTAATTAATCCCTTAACATCTTTTTGGGCTGTTTTTTTAAAAGCTAGGCGGAGCATTTAATATAATTATGCCTTTCGTGTGTGTTAAAGCCGGTACTAATGAATGTTTCTTTTTTGGTAAGTGTGCGGGTTTGTTTATACTGGAAAAGTACAACATCGTCGGTTTGCTTATTTCTCTTTTATATGAAAATAAAATTTTCAGTTTTAAAGATGATGTGTTTAGATTTTGATTTTCATTTTAAAAATGAGAATATGAAATATTTTAATTTATTTTAAACATACATAAATATATTTAAAAATATATACCTAAAGTTAGACTGTTTGCTAAAAAATAAGTAAGATTTTGCTTTAATAGTAAATATAATTTTATTATTATGTAATTGCATCCGATCATTTCGAGAATGGATGCGACCAGCCAAACCAACTTTTACAAACCAGTTAAACTTACTTGGTATGATTAAAAAAATACTATTTAGCGGAATGCTTGTTCTGCTTATGACATGCGCGGCGTGGGCACAGAATTATGAGCTCACGGGCCGTGTAACCGACAAGGATACCGGAGAGGGGGTTCCCGGTGTAACGGTGCAGGTAAAAGGTACGACTACGGGAGTCGGAACAGACGCTGATGGGTTTTATTCGATTAGAGTGTCTGAGAATTCCGTGCTGATTTTCAGTTCGCTGGGCTATGTGCTGCAGGAAGTTAAGGTCAGAAACCGAACGACGATCGATGTTGCTCTGGCAGCGGATTCGAAGCAGTTGGAGGAAGTGATTGTAACGGGGGTGGGAATTCGCGACAAACATGCTTTTACAGGGGCAATAGGGGTTGTGAAGAGTGAGAGTATAGAGGGGATGCCAGTTCCTGCAATTGATATGGCGCTGCAGGGATCCGTAACTGGAATCACGGTCAGTACACCGTCGGGTACGCCGGGAGCTATTCAGGATATTCTTATTCGAGGAGTCAGCTCTGTGAATGCCAGTACTAGGCCGTTGATTGTTATTGATGGTATTCCGGTTGAAAGCGGGGAGCTTCAGAATACTGTAGCGGCGAGTGAACTGGGAGTGCTGTCTACTATGAATATGAACGATATCGAGAGCATTTCTGTGCTGAAAGACGCTGTGGCGACGGCGCCTTACGGTGCGAGGGGAACCAACGGGGTGGTTGTTATCACAACGAAATCAGGCAAGTCAGGAAAGCCGAAGTTTACTTTTTCCGTTCAGCGCGGAATAAGTGACAGAGCGATTGACGGACCTGCGTCGCTGAGCTCAGCGCAGTGGGCAGAACTTTACAAAGAGTCTTGGGCGGCTGTCGGGATTGACCGAGAGGCAAACTGGGACGGTGTGACCGATACTGACTGGGGCGAAGAGATGAAGCATGACGAATCGATACAGCAGTCGTATGACTTGTCTATGAGTTCTGGAAATGACAAGGCAACGGTTTATGCCTCGGTGAGCTACGACCATATGGACGGAGTGGAAAAGGGAGTGGAATTCGAAAGGCTTTCGGGAAAAATCAGCGCTTCGTTTACACCGAATGAAAAGATCGTTATCAGTAATTCACTGACAGGATCCTTTGTTGAGCAGCTCGGAATTTTGGAAGGAGGCGGATACTTCGGCAACCCTGTGCTAGCGAGATATTTTATGCTGCCGATTGATAAACCGTATAACGAAGACGGGACTTATAATACGAATTTGTCAAATTCGGCTTACAATCCTATGTATATAGCGGACAATGATATTTCCCGTTCGCGAATTACCAGGGTGATGAATAACACGAGTTTCTCTTATGAGATTTACAAAAACCTTAAGTTCACTTCAAGGTTGGGGCTGGATTATATTTTGAATGCCGACAAGTATTACCGGAATCCGGATTACGGGGACGGAGAGGATAACGGAGGTACTGTGACAGAGACATTTACTCAGAACATCAACTGGGTATGGCAAAATTCTTTGGACTACCGTTATGAGCTTGATGACAAGAATGTATTTGATTTTAAGGCAATGCAGGAGGTGCAAAAGAACAATTACCATCGTCTGATAGGAAGCGGAGAGAGTTTTGCCGCCACAGGGCTGACAGGGTTGAATTCAACGGCAAAGAAACTGGATGCTGATTCCTGGGCCGACGACTGGTCGATAGCTTCTTTTACAGGTTTGGCGAGTTATGCCTTTGACAACAAACTCTTTATCGATGGATCTTTGAGGCGTGAGGGAAGCTCTAAGTTTGCCGACGGAAATCAGTGGGGTACATTTTGGTCGGTCGGTGCAGGTTATGTGCTTTCCAACGAATCGTTTGTAGAGAGTTTGGATTTTGTGGATTTTCTGAAAGTGCGCGCTTCATACGGTGTTACCGGTAATGCCGGAATCGATGAAAATGAATATCAGACAATGCTGGCTTACGATGCGTTTTACAACGACCGGCCTGGCATAAAGCCTGATCAAATAGGAAATCCTGATTTGACCTGGGAGACAGCAGGCGCCCTGGATCTGGGCCTTGACTTCGACCTTTTTGGCAGATTGTCCGGGGAGTTCTCTTATTTTAGAAAGCAGTCTAAGGATCTCTTGTTTAATGTTCCTTTGTCCAGAACTATGGGGCATATCGAGCAGCGAATCAACAATGGTGAGATGGTAAACAGAGGAGTTGAGCTGGCTCTGAACGTGGATATTTTCAAAACGCAAGATTTTTCTTGGTCTGTTGGCTTTCAGTACACACATGTTGGCAATGAAGTGACCAAGCTGCCAAAAGACGATAAAGGGGAGGATATTGAAATCAAGTCAGCGGTTGATTACGAAGCCGTGGTTGGTTATCCGACCAAAACATATTATATGCCGGTATGGGCAGGAGTGGATCCGGACAACGGAAAGCCTCGCTGGTATAAAGACAAAATAGGCGGGGAGATGACTTCTGTATACCGTGAAGCGAATTCAATTGTTCAGGACAAGTCGCCGCTGCCTACGGATTTCGGATCGATTACGACTAATATCAGCTTTAAAGGCATTTACGTTCGGGCCAATCTATATTACTCTTTTGGCAACCAGGTAAGGGACGGATGGGCATATTATATGATGTCCGACGGAGCGTTTACTGTGGCTTTCAACCAGTATGCAAGTCAGTTTGACCGCTGGCAGGAGCCGGGAGACATAGCTAAAAACCCGCAGATAATTATCGGAGGCAACAGTTCATCAAACAGCAATTCCACAAGGTTTTTGTACGACGGAGACTATCTGCGACTGAAAAACCTTACTGTTGGTTACAAATTTCCCGATGCGCTGCTGAAGAAAATGAATATTGGCATTACTGGATTAGATGTTTATTTTCTGGGGGCTAACATCTGGACAAAAACCTTTGACGATGACTTGGAATATGACCCTGAGGTTAGAATCGCTGGTGATGATGCTGGTTTGCTGACATTCAATGCCGCACCGATGAAAACTTACACATTTGGTCTTAGATTGAATTTTTAAATGAAAGAAACTATGAAAAAATACATAAGCAAATTGTTGTTTCTGGGTATTGGAGCCGTCATGTTTTCTTGTTCCGACTTCCTGGAGCCGACTATCGAGCAGGGTAAGGAGCTGTCTGTGGCGATAAAAACGCCCGAGGATATACGGGGGCTTATACTGGGCGCCTATGACCATATGAACAACGACGAATATTACGGGCGCGATTTTGTGGTGTACGGCGAAGTTCAGTCGGACAATGCATTAAGCAACGGTAATTCTGGAAGGTTTATCAGTGCAGGTTTGTTCCGGTTTACATACCGGAGTTCGGATCCTGCCACAGCCTGGTATAACATGTACGAAACTATATCTGCGCTGAATTTAGCGATTCAGTCGGAAATAGAAGACAATTCAGAATACACGGTTCATCTTAAGGGGCAGGCAAAGGCGCTCAGGGCGTTGGTATACATGGATATATTGAGGCTTTTCGGGCAGCAGTACGTTAGCGGAGGGACATTGGGTATTCCTTATGTTACGGAATATGTGTACGGAGGAGTAATTTCGAAGCCGGCCAGAAACACTTTACAGGAAACCTGGGATATGATCGAGAAGGACCTGAAAGATGCGGAGGAGCAGATGAAGCCCGAATATGACGAGGACAACATTAATACGTTCACGACTCATGCGCTGAACGCTTTTATGTCCCGCTTTTATCTTTATGTGAATAATCCTGAAATGGCGAAGATTTATGCCAAGCGGGTGATCGACAGTAAGGCGTTCCAGCTTGTCACGGATGTTATGAACGGGGATGTGACAACTAAGAATCTTGAGGAAGCATGGGCTAAAAACGGGCACAAAAGCAATGTCTTTGAGCTGGCTTTTACGTCGACTGACAGGACGGGATCAGCGTCCATTGCCCGGATATTCCAGGCAACCAATTACGGTGATATAGAGGTGGCCAACGGCTTGTATGAGTTGTATGAGGATTCGGATGTTCGGAAAAAGTTTTTTACTACAAACAAGAAAGTGCAGAGGATTGTCAAAAAGTATCCTGACCAGTTGGGGACCGATAATATTCGGGTGATTCGTTATGCTGAGGTTATTTTGAATTACGCCGAGGCTTTGGTGAAAACCCAGGATCCTATGGCTTTGGAATATCTGAATATGATTCCTGAAGCCCGAATGGCGTCGAAATATACTGAGGCAACGCTTGAGAATGTCTTGTTGGAAAGAAGGAAGGAACTGGCTATGGAGGGACACAGAAAGTGGGATTTGCTCAGGAACGGCTATGGGGTTGACCGGGTGGATGATGACGAGGCAAACAACATGAATGTTCCTTTCGGCGACGGCAGACATGCATTTCCGATCCCTTTCACCGAGCTGAATGCCAATCCTGATATTGTTCAGAATAAAGATTATTAAACGACGGATATACACCAGAGCGAGATGATTTATTAAAAGCAAAGGCAGCGCATGCAGCGTTGCCTTTTGTGTTTTTTGTGCGGTTTTTTGAAAATTTGATACAAAAGAGGCTAATGATTTATGTCTTCAGCTGCGTATGTTTTTGTTAGAAGAGTCTGAATATTTTCACAGCCTAAGCCGGCGGGAAATCTGTGATGGAAGTAATTTGGGAAATCTCTGAAAAATAAAATATCACAATATTTGATATATTAAATAATAAAAAACAAGTGCTTGAAGAAAATATTTTACGAAAAACACATTTTTTATCTAAAATCATTATGATTATTAAAAGCAATACCCTACATTCGTTGCATCAATGATAACACAACGTTTTACATATCGCCCAGTATTTTTCGCGCAAGCGCAGCTTGAGGCCGGTATCGTTGTGTCTGCACCAAGGTCAAGGAGACCCAGACGCCTGTTGGCGTAGTATATCTTTATAGCGGGGCTATGTGCTCTGCTCCTTTCGAACTCAGTTTTTCTAATTAATTAATTTTTTTATCAACCGATTAAATCGAATTGGTTATGTCTATTCAGATTCTCGTGGCCAACGAAAGTCACCACGGGCATGCACAGGCGATCTGTACAATGATTGCCGCCGCAGCTCAGATACGCGGGACGGGCATCGCCCAGCGTCAGGAGGAATATATCTGCCGAAAAATGACGCAGCAAAATGCCATTCTAGCTTTGCATAATGACCGCGCAGTGGGTTTTTGTTATATCGAAACCTGGAGCTGCCAGAGTTATGTGGCTAATTCCGGACTGATTGTGCATCCGGATTTTCGCCGGAAGGGATTGGCTCGGGCTATAAAAAATGCTGTTTTTGAACTTTCCAAACAGAAATTTCCGAACGCGACGCTTTTCGGGATTACCACCAATGCTTCGGTAATGAAGATCAATACCGAACTGGGCTATCAACCGGTGACTTTTGCCTCGCTTACGCAAGACAATGAGTTTTGGAACGCTTGTCAAAGCTGTCCGAACTATGACATTCTGACCCGCACCAAACGGAGTATGTGTCTGTGCACAGCTATGATCTGCGAGCCCCAAAGCAGAAAAGAAAGCCTGGAAAGCAGGCTGGAGCAACCCGTAAGCAGGCAAAGATAAGCCTGAACACTTCCGCATCTCCTGTTCGGAGACCCATTTCTACATTCAAATTTTTAATAGTATGACACCTACCAAAGTCGTTCTCGCCTTTAGCGGCGGGCTGGACACTTCATTTTGTACCCAGTATCTAATTCACGAGAAAAAGCTGGAGGTTTGTTCTGCCGTTGTAAATACGGGCGGATTTTCTGAATATGAACTGCAAAGGATTGAGAAACAGGCTAAAATCCTGGGCGTGGCGCAGCACGAAACGCTTGAGCAAACCGAAGAATTTTATCAGAGCATTGTAAAGTATTTGATTTACGGCAATGTGTTGCGCAACAATACATATCCGTTGTCGGTAAGCGCTGAGCGCACTCACCAGGCGGTGGCATTGGTGAAATATGCGAAGAGCATCGGCGCGAAATACATAGCTCACGGAAGCACGGGAGCCGGCAACGATCAGATTCGTTTTGACCTTGTGTTTCAGCTGCTTGCTCCGGAAATCGAGATTTTGACACCTGTGCGCGACCTGAAGCTTTCGAGGCAGGAGGAAATCGAATATCTTAAAAAGCATGGGGTGGAAAAAAGCTGGGAAAAGGCTAAGTATTCTATTAATCAGGGGCTTTGGGGAACGAGCATCGGAGGCGATGAAACGCTCAGTTCGCACCTGGCGCTTCCCGAGCAGGCTTATCCTCATCCGCTGAGCCGAACGGAATCCAGCACCGTAACGCTTCATTTCAAAAAAGGCGAACTGTGCGGAATCGATGATAAAGAATTGAGTCCGGTGGCAGGCATTAAGGAACTTGAGAAAATCGCTCGTGAATATGCCGTTGGACGCGATATTCATGTGGGCGATACAATCATCGGCATCAAGGGGCGCGTAGGATTTGAGGCAGGCGCTTCACAGATTATTCTGAAAGCCCATCATACTTTGGAGAAACACACTCTCACCAAATGGCAGCTACACTGGAAGGAACAGCTGGGCAACTGGTACGGCATGTTCATACACGAAGCGCAGTATTTCGAGCCGGTAATGCGCAATATCGAGGTGTTTATGGAAGACAGCCAGAAACATGTAACCGGAAAGGTTGTCGTGAGGCTGCATCCGTATCGGTTTGTTGTTGAGGGAGTTCATTCGCCGCATGATCTGATGCAGTCGGAATTCGGACAATACGGAGAAATGAACAACCAGTGGACAGCCGAAGACGCCAAGGGATTCACTAAGATTCTCGCCAACCCATTACAGATTTTCAACCAAGTCAATTCATTGTTATGATAGAAGCAGGAATTATCGGAAGCAGCGGCTATGTGGCAGGAGAACTGCTGCGCTGTTTGCTGCACCATCCAAATGTGAACATAAACTTTTTGTACAGCCATTCGCAGGCAGAAGAGCCGGCTTGCGAGACTCATCAGGACTTATTTGCCTATCCGAATCTGAAATTCACCAACCGGATTAATCCGAATGCTGACGTGGTTTTTCTTTGCCTGGGGCACGGCCATTCGGCGGCCTTTCTTTCCAAACACAAGTTTTCGGAACATACTGCTGTTATTGATTTGAGCAATGACTTCCGGCTGCAGGCTGATTCTGTTTTTGAAGGCAAAAAATTTGTGTATGGCTTGCCTGAGAAAAACAAATCGGCGATTCGCAGCGCGCAGTATATAGCTAATCCGGGCTGTTTTGCCACAGCTATTGAGCTGGCTTTGTTGCCTTTGGCGAAAGAACAGCTACTTGACGGCGAAGTGCATGTGCATGCCGTGACGGGTTCGACCGGTGCAGGAAAGAACCCGACGGCAAGCACGCACTTTAGCTGGAGAGCATCCAATGTTTCGATTTACAAAGCTTTCAGTCACCAGCATCTGGGGGAAATAGGTGAGAATCTTCGCGGTTTGCAGCAAGGGTTTGATCAGCCGGTTAATTTTCTGCCTGTCCGAGGAGATTTTGCAAGGGGAATTTTTGCAAGCGCATATCTGAACAGTTCTCTAGAGGAAGAAAATCTTCAGAAGCTATTTGGGGATTATTATTCGGATGCGCTGTTTACGCATGTCAGTAGGAAGACGGTGAATCTGAAACAGGTGGTAAACACGAACAACTGTCTTTTGCAAGTTCAAAAACTCGGCGGGAAAGTTCTGGTCACTTCGGCAATAGACAACTTGCTGAAAGGAGCTTCCGGGCAGGCTATTCAGAATATGAATCTGATGTTCGGACTAAAGGAAAATGCAGGATTGCAGCTGAAGGCTTCCGCATTTTAAATCATTTGCATTGCTCTGATAGTATGCGGCGAGGCTTCAAGGAGTGTATTAATTAAAACATTAGAAACAAATGAATTTATTCGATGTATATCCTCGGTTTGATGTTAATCTGACTAGCGGCAAAGGTTGTAAAGTGTTCGCCGGCGAGCAAGAATACCTGGATATGTACGGCGGCCACGGTGTGATTTCCATTGGTCACAGCCATCCGCATTACGTGCAGACACTGCAGGAACAAATTGAGCAGCTGGGCTTTTATTCTAATTCCGTACACATGTCGGTTCAGGAAAAGCTTGCTTTAAAGCTTGGCGAGATGTCTGGCTATGAAGAATACAGCCTCTTTTTGTGCAACAGCGGAGCTGAAGCCAACGAAAATGCTCTTAAGCTGTCTTCGATGTCGACAGGGAAAAAAACTGTCGTGGCATTTCGGAACAGCTTTCACGGGCGGACGGCTGCCAGTTTGAATGTTACGGACAATGAAAAGCTGTCTGCCCCGTTGAACCGGGATAATTTTCCGGTTCGTTTCGTCAGCATGAACTGCACTGCGGAACTTGACGAGGCGCTGAGCCCGGGCGATGTGTGCGCCGTGATTATTGAGCCGGTTCAGGGAGTGGGAGGCTTGGACCTGGCGGGCAATGACTTTCTTCAGTATCTCGAAAAAGCCTGCCGAAAACACAACGTCTTTTTGATTGCCGACGAGATACAGTGCGGTTTTGGCCGTTCGGGGAAATTCTTTGCCCATCAGTATGCCGGCATTCAAGCAGATATAGTGACGGTTGCCAAAGGCATGGGCAACGGTTTTCCGGTGGCGGGCGTTCTTATTTCTCCCTGCATCAAAGCAAGTTTCGGGCAGCTCGGAACGACTTTCGGGGGCAATCCGATGGCCTGTGCCGCAGGGTTATCGGTCCTTGAAACGATTGACCAGGAGAAATTGATCGTTAATGCTGAGGCGATGGGCGAATATGCCCGAAGCCAGCTGAAGAAGATTCCGGAAGTGAAGCAAGTTAAGGGAAAGGGGCTGATGCTTGGTGCGCTGTTCGACTTCCCGGTCCGGGAGCTCAGGAGCCGGCTGGTGAAGGAATACTTCATTTTTACAGGAGCCTCTTCCAATCCTAACTTGCTTCGCGTGCTTCCTCCGCTGTGCGTAACAGCTCAGGAAATTGATTTATTTATTAACGCTTTAAAAAAATTACTTATATGAAACAGTTTATTTCCACCCAAGACATAGATTCAGTCCCCAAACTTGTGCAGATAGCCAAGTACTTTAAGGCTTCTCCGCACGGCAAAGAGCATTTGGGCAAGAATAAAACCCTTGGTCTGCTTTTTTTCAACTCCAGTTTGCGCACGCGCCTAAGCACGCAGAAAGCCGCGCAGAATCTTGGCATGAACGTGCTGGTGATGAACGTGGACGAGGAGGGCTGGAAAATCGAGTTTGATGAGGGAGCGGTTATGAACCAGGGCGAGCAGGAGCACCTGCAGGAAGCGGCCGCAGTGCTTTCGCAATACTGCGATTTTATTGGAGTACGTTCTTTTGCCAGTTTGACTGACCGGGAGGCTGACTATGAGGAGAAAATCCTTCGTGGCTTTATTCGATATGCAAAAAAGCCTGTGTTTTCGATGGAAAGCGCTACACGGCACCCGCTTCAGTCTCTGGCCGACGTGCTGACCGTGGAGGAAAACAAAACCGTTGAAAAGCCTAAAGTCGTGCTTAGCTGGGCGCCGCATCCCTTGCCTTTGCCTCAGGCTGTGGCTAATTCTTTCCTGGAATGGATGAAGCAAACGGACTGTGAGCTGGTGGTGACAAATCCTGAAGGCTTTGATTTGTCTGAAGAGTTTACCGAAGGCTTAGAGATCGTGCATGATCAGTGCGAGGCGCTGAAGAATGCGGACTTTGTTTATGCCAAAAACTGGTCGTCTTTTGAGAATTACGGTGCCACTACCGATGCGTTTTCGGACTGGACAATTGACTCCCGCAAAATGGCGCTGACCAACCGGGCCAGATTTATGCATTGCCTGCCTGTGCGCCGCAATGTTGTCGTCACCGACGAGGTGCTGAACAGCGAGCATTCACTGGTAATAGAACAGGCTAACAACCGAACTTTTGCGGCGCAGGCCGTGCTTTATAAATTTTTACAAGATGGATAACAAGAAAGACAAAGCATATATTGTGAAAATCGGCGGGCATCTGATTGACTCAGCCGATTTGCTGGACCGGTTTCTGGAAGATTTTGCCCGGCTCGAGGCGCCGAAAGTGCTTGTACACGGCGGTGGAAAAATTGCCACCGAATTGAGCCGGAGACTCGGAATCGTTCCGAAAATGCATATGGGCCGGCGCATTACCGATTCGGAAAGCCTGGAGGTCGTGACGATGGTTTATGCCGGATTGCTCAACAAGCAGATTACCGCCAAGCTGCAGGCCAGGGGCTGCAATGCGCTCGGTATTTCAGGTGCCGACGGAAACACGATTGCAGCTAAAAAGCGTCCTGCGAATCCGGTGGATTTCGGATGGGTTGGAGATGTGCAGGAGGTTAACGCAGGTTGGCTGGATTTGCTGATGAAGCAGAACGCGGTGCCTGTGCTATGTGCCATCAGCCACGACAGGCAGGGCCAGTTGCTTAATATAAATGCTGATACGGTAGCCTCGGAGGTTGCCATTGCGCTGAGCGAATACTTCGATACAGAGCTTGTGTACTGTTTTGAGAAAAACGGAGTGCTGGAAGATGTGAAAGAGGAAAATTCAGTGATTCCGCATATCGATTTTTCTTATTATGAAAAATTGAAAAGAGAAGGAATTATCCAGCAGGGAATGCTTCCAAAAATTGATAACTGCTTTCATGCGCTGGAAAAGCAAGTGGGAAAAGTACGCATCGGCAATGCGTTTCAGTTGCGGCGTCAGACCGGATCGTTTACGCTTTTAACCTTGTAAGCCATGACTGAACTGTATACGGAAGCCGTTGAGCTGCTGCAAGATCTTATCCGACTTCCTTCCTTTTCGAAAGAAGAAGACCAGACCGCGGAAGTTATTTTCGCCTGGCTGAAATCCCGGGGCGTTGAGGTCAGACGGCACAAGAACAATGTCTGGGCGGTAAACAGGCATTTCGATCGGACCAAGCCCAGCGTTTTGCTGAATTCGCATCACGACACGGTGCGCCCCAACAAAGGATACACCCGTGATCCGTTTGCGCCCGTAATTGAAGACGGCAAGCTTTACGGACTGGGAAGCAACGATGCCGGAGGAAGCTTGGTTTCTTTGCTTGCTTTGTTCGTGAATTTTTATGAAAAAGAAAACCTGGCATACAACCTTATTATGACGGCGACCGCCGAAGAGGAGAATTCCGGCTCAGACGGTCTGGAAAGTTTGCTTAAGCATCTTCCGGAGCATGAGTTTGCCGTTGTCGGCGAGCCGACCGACATGCATTTGGCCGTCGCTGAAAAAGGTTTGCTGGTGATAGACGGAGTGGCGCTGGGGAAATCGGGACATGCCGCGCACAACAATACGGAAAATGCGCTGCTCAAAGCGGTGGAAGACATCAACTGGATAAACGATTACGACTTTGAAAAGGAATCCGGCACGCTGGGGAAAGTGAAGATGAGCGTGACGCAGATTCATGCCGGACAGCAGCATAATGTAGTTCCGGCGAGTTGCCAGTTTGTCGTGGATGTTCGAGTGAACGATTGCTACAGCAACCGAGAGGTGTTTGAGATAATTGACCGGCATACAAAAAGCCAAATGACAGCCCGATCGTTTCGGCTGAATTCTTCCAGTATTCCGTTGGTGCATCCGTTGGTGCAGGCAGGAAAAGCGCTCGGAAGAGAAACTTACGGGTCGCCGACAGTGTCCGATCAGGCAGTTCTGAGCGGTCCGTCTCTCAAGCTTGGCGTTGGGAGCTCGCTTCGTTCGCACAGCGCCGATGAGTTTGTTTTACTTGATGAAATAAAGCAAGGTATTGAACTGTACATTCGGCTTTTTGGGAAAATACTTTAAGAATTAAAATATCAAAATAAATGAAACTCTGGGAAAAAGGATACAGCACGGACACATTAGTAGAGCAGTACACAGTCGGCAACGACCGCTTGCTGGATTTGAAACTTGCGCCTTATGATGTGCAGGGGAGCAAGGCGCACGCTAGGATGCTGGAACAAATAGGACTGCTTACAGAGCAGGAACTTGCGGATATTTTGTCTGCTTTAAGCGAAATTGAAAAGGAGATTGAAGAGGGGGGCTTTCAGATTGGGGAAGAATTTGAGGATGTTCACAGCAAGATTGAATACGAGCTGATCCGGAGAATCGGCGAGGCAGGCAAAAAGATTCATACAGCCCGGTCGCGCAACGATCAGGTTTTGGTGGATTTGCATTTGTACGTTCGCAGCGAAATCCGGGAGCTTAAGGAGCTGATTCTTGAGTTGTTTGAAACGCTGCTGGATTTGTCCGAGAAGCATCGAAACGTTTTGCTGCCTGGCTACACGCATATGCAGGTAGCTATGCCTTCTTCATTCGGGCTGTGGTTTTCGGCCTATGCCGAAAGTTTGACAGATGATGTGTATATGCTGAACGCTGCGGGTAAAATTAGCGATCAGAACCCGCTGGGTTCAGCAGCCGGCTATGGGAGCTCTTTTCCGATCGACCGGAAAATGACTACGGAGCTGCTTCATTTCGAGGCAATGAAGTACAATGTGGTCGCAGCGCAGATGAGCCGCGGAAAACTTGAGAAGAGTGTCGGATTTGCCCTTGCCTCAGTTGCCGGAACGATGTCCAAGCTGGCTTCGGATGTGTGTTTGTACATGAGCCAGAATTTTGGATTTGTATCTTTTCCGAAAGAGCTGACAACGGGTTCGAGCATTATGCCTCATAAGCAGAATCCCGATGTATTTGAATTGATGCGCGCCCAGTGCAACAGGATCCAGAATTTGCCTGCCGAGTTGGCGCTTCTTACCAATAATCTGCCGAGCGGATACCACAGGGATTTTCAGTTGCTGAAGGAGAGCTTGATGGGAGGGATAGATTGTATGAAACAAAATTTGTCGGTCTGTGAGTTTATGCTTCGTCACATGTTCGTCAACGAAAATATTCTGAATGATCCGAAATACGATTACCTCTACAGCGTGGAGGAAGTGAACCGCTTGGTTATGACAGGCATGAGCTTCAGGGACGCTTACAAGCTGTTGGGCCAGCAGATTCTGAACGGTGATTTTAAACCTTTAAAGGAAATAAAGCATACGCATGAGGGGAGTATTGGAAATTTGTGTCTGAAGGAAATTCGCGATAAAATGAGCAGAGCCTTTAGATAAACTGGCAGCACTGCGTTGGAGATGTTTAGAATATATGGAATGCGAAATCTGAATATTTGTAATTAGGTCAGGCCTTATGCATAAAATCAGCGATGGCGCGTAAGGTCGGGAATGTCAGCAACAGCTAAGTTTTAGCATAAAAAATTATTTTTTTCTGATTGATTGCTTCGATTTTTTCTTGTCGGCTGCATGGTTTATGAAAATTTTAATACTTCGATTTTTTACCATTACATGCGGTGCGTTTGCTTTTTTCTGAATAGCGTCTTTCCCAGCTGTGTCAACTACCATTTTCCAAGTTCCTTCAGGAAGTTCAAATTTCATATCCTCCCAATAGGCGTTTATGGCGATGTACAGATGCTCTTTTTGCTGGGGGTGACAAAGCTCAAAAGCAAGGCAATGCGAATGCTCGCCCCAGTCGGCTTGGTTCAGTTGGGTGCCGTGCCAGAGAATGTATGGTTTGTGGTCTGATTTCTGGTCCAAAAGCCAGTAATCGATTTGCATGATTTTCAGTTTTTGACTCAGCTGGATTACACAGCGCGTGAATTTCAAAAGCTCGCTGTTTTTTTTCTCTAGCGTCCAGTCCATCCAGCTGATTTCGTTGTCTTGGCTGTAGGCGTTGTTGTTGCCTTTTTGCGTTCGGCCGAATTCATCGCCCATAAGCAGCAGAGGTGTTCCTTGTGCAAAAAGGGTGAGAACCATAAAATTTTTGACTTGGCGGATCCTAAGCTGGTTGATTTCTTTGTCATCGGTTTCTCCTTCAGTCCCGCAGTTCCAGCTGAAATTCTCGTCCATGCCGTCCTGGTTGTTTTCTCTATTCAGCAGATTGTGCTTTTCGTTATAGCTTACCAGGTCCCAAAGTGTGAATCCGTCGTGGCATGTGACAAAATGGATGCTGCGGTCGGTATTTCGTTTTTCTTTCTGAAAAACATCAGGGCTTCCGAAGATGCGCGCCGCCAGCGCCTGCACTGTTTGATTATCGCCTCGCATAAACCGGCGGACATCGTCGCGGAACTTTCCGTTCCATTCGGCCCATCGGTCGCCGATGAAGGTGCCCACCTGGTAGAGCCCCGCCGCATCCCAGGCTTCGGCAATTATCTTGGTTCCGGCAAGTGCCGGCTCGGATTCAATTTCCCATAGGATTGGCGGGTTTTTCATGGGGTTGCCATCTTCGTCTCGCGACAGCACTGAGGCCAGATCGAAGCGAAAACCGTCGACATGCATTTCTTTGACCCAGTAAATAAGCGAGTCAATGATCATGCGCCTGACGATCGAGTGGTTGGCATTGACCGAATTGCCGCATCCGGTGTAGTTCAGGTATTTGCCGCGGTCTTCGGGGTCCAGCAAATAGTAGGATTCGTTCGAAAATCCTTTGAAGTTGTATATTGGTCCCAGTTCGTTTCCTTCGGCCGTGTGATTGAACACAACATCAAGAATCACTTCGATTCCCGCTTTGTGAAAGGCCTTTATCATATCACGGAATTCGTCAACAATGGCGTCGGCGTTGTTGGGGTCGCTTGCATAGGCATTGTGCGGCGCAAAAAAATTTATGGGACTGTAGCCCCAATAGTTCGGTCTGCCCAAAGGAGCATCTTGATAGTCGAACTGGAACACGGGCATGAGCTCGACAGCTGTAATGCCCAGTTCTTTTAGATACGGAATTTTTTCGATAACACCTGTGTAGGTTCCTCTTTTGTGGGGCGCAACGCCGGAACTGGGATCTTGGGTGAATCCTTTGACGTGCATTTCGTAAAAAATCGTGCTTTCATAAGGGATTTTTGGGTGCTTGTCTCCTTCCCAATCGTACTTGGCTGAGTCTATTATGACCGACTTCATGCTTGTGCCTATGTTGTTGCCAAGTTTTTTCGCTTCTTCTCGATCGAAATTTCCTTGTACGATGGCCTTGGCGTAGGGATCAATAAGTGCTTTCTCACTGTCGTACCTGTAGCCGTTTTCGGGTTGGTAAACACCGTTCACCCGGAAAGCGTATAGCTGGCCGTGGCTCAACCCTTCCACAAATATGTGCCAGTAGTAGTAAGTTTTGTTTTCTTTGGGATCAAAAGGAATTACATGGCTTGGAAGAGCGTCTTCTGGTTTATCAAAAAGCAAAAGATCGACGGATTGCGCCTCATTGGAAAACAGGCTGAAATTTACTGCGCATTTATTTTTTCCATATTTATAGAGAGTAGCTCCTAAGGGGTGAGGTTCTCCAACGCTATGTTTGTAATCTGGATTATTCATGGCTTTGGGTTAAATATAACTTGGCCGGCTGATTTGACAGAGGAGGATGCCATATTAAGAATTGAGATCTCCGGCACTTTTTAAATGTAAAAAATAATGAATTGGTTCATGAAAAGCTATGAATATTGTAATAATATAGTTTGGGGTCACTGAACTGGCGCTCGGGTTCTCGGTTAAATAAGAAAATATGAGCTTATGACAAAGAAGCCAGTGGACGCGCCGCTAGAGGAACGGCTGGAATTGGTGAAGAATATTTTGCCTCAGGAATTAAGCATTTTGCCTGTTTTTCCGCGTCCGGTTTTTCCAGAAATGCGTTTGCCGATCAGCTTTATCGGGGAAGTGAATATAAAAGCGCTCAATGAAGCGCAGGAAAAATACGGCGGCATTGTTGGTCTAGTGCTGCCGACAGGACTTGATGACAGCTATCGGCCTGAAGGATTTTACGACTTTGGCTGCGCGGCGCGGATCGTGAACCTTGTGGAGGTGACTGCGGATTACGCAGAAGTGCTCATGGATGTGCTTCACCGGTTTCAGATTGAGAAAAAGGTGCAGCATGAGCCTTTTGAGCGCTGGCGGGTAATATACGAGGAAAGCAGCAAAGATATTGTATCTCAGGAGCTGCGCGGTTATTTGATGGCTGTGAGCGCCGAGACAAAAGAATTGGTTAAATACAATTCAATTTTTCAGGAACAGCTTCGGATGACTTTGAGCACTTTCAACATTCAGAATCCAAGTCGTATGCTGGATACGCTGGCTTTTGTGCTGGCGCCCGAATCGGAGCGTCTGCAGGAAATTCTGGAGGCTTACGATTTGGTGCACCGAGCCAACTTGCTTCTTAAGCTCTTGAGAGAGGATATCGAAATTGCCAAAGTGCAGGAAAAAATTGCCAGCGACATTGATAAAAAAGCGACTGATCAACAGCGGGAGTATTTTCTTCGGGAGCAGCTAAAAGCCATAAAAAAAGAGCTGGGCATTGAGAAGGAAGATAAAGAAAGCGACGTCGAGAAGATTCTGCAAAAGGTGGAAAAGCTGAAGCTTTCGGAAGAAGCGCAGCATGTGGTGGATGAGGAGATTTCCAAATTGAAGCTGCTTAATGTGGAATCGCCCGAGTATGCCGTGGCCCGAAATTATCTGGAAGTGATCACTGCGCTGCCCTGGGGTATTTTTTCTGAGGACTGTAAAAACTTAAAGCAGGCACGGGAAATACTGGACAGGGAGCATTACGGACTCAAAGACGTGAAAGAGCTGATATTGGAATTCTTGAATTCTATTCTTAGAAAAGGAAGCGTGTCGGGTTCGATAATATGCCTTGTCGGTCCTCCCGGCGTTGGCAAAACGTCTGTGGGAAAATCAATCGCTCATGCTCTGGGACGAAAATTTTTCCGGTTTTCGGTAGGCGGCATGCGCGATGAAGCGGAGATAAAAGGGCACAGGAGGACCTATATCGGAGCGATGCCCGGAAAGATTATTCAGGCTTTGAAGCGGGTGAAGACCTCCAATCCTGTTATCATGCTTGATGAGATTGACAAGGTCGGCAGCAGTTTTCAGGGCGATCCGGCTTCCGCTTTGCTGGAGGTTTTGGATCCGGAGCAGAATCAGGAATTCCTTGACCATTATCTGGACGTGGCCTACGATCTGTCGAATATTCTTTTTATCACTACGGCCAACCAGTTGGATACCATTCCGCGGCCTCTACAGGACAGAATGGAGGTGATTAAACTGCCTGGATATGTGGCGGAAGAGAAGTTGGAAATCGCCGTGCAGTATTTGATTCCCAAGCAGCTTAAGGAAAACGGATTTACTGAAAAAGAGATTATTATTCCGCCTGAAACGCTTAGGGTGGTTACGGAAAAATACGCCCGGCAGGCGGGAGTGAGGGACATGGAAAAAGCAATCCGCAAGCTGATCCGGAAAGCAGGGCTGATGCTTACGGAAGGAAAGAAGAAGAAAATTCGGATTGACAGAAAGAAAGCAGAGGAGTTTTTGGGCAAACCCTTGTTTAAAAAGGATCAGCTGTACCGGAAGCCGCAAGTGGGCGTGGTGCTGGGGCTTGCTTATACAGCATACGGAGGCGCAACTTTATACGTGGAGGCAAGCGGCGTGGCGGCAAAGTCTCCTTTTTTCCGGCAAACGGGAAAACTCGGAGAGGTCATGAAGGAATCCTCGCAGATTGCGTATAGTTTTGCCCATGCTTATCTGCTGGAAGAGGAGCCGGAAAACCGTTATTTTGAGACCCATGAAATTCATCTTCACGTTCCGGAAGGGGCGACTCCGAAAGACGGGCCCTCCGCCGGAATTACGATGGCTTTGGCGCTGTATTCTCTGGCTAAAGGCCTCCCGGTGCGCCACGATTTGGCTATGACCGGCGAGCTGACTCTTACAGGAAAGATTTTGCCTATCGGCGGCGTGAAGGAAAAAGTGATCGCCGCTCGCCGTGCAGAAATTAAGCATTTGATTTTCCCAAGCCAGAACCGGAAGGATGTGGAGGAACTGGAGGAGTATGTTCGGAAAGGCATAGACTTTCACTATGCGGAATATTTTAAAGACCTTTTTCCTCTATCCCTGCAGTCAGACCTATAAAAAAGAAGTTTTTTGCAATTTTTATTAGTGAGAAAAATCAGACAGCATTTGTTAGAGTGGAGAACTTTATTGTTGCTTTTTTAGTGTTATACCTATATTTTTTAAAAAGGAATCTAAAATTTGTATATTATAACCAGTTGTTTTCGTATTTATTGATTACAAAAAGTCATTTTTTTTCTTGACTGAACACGTTGTTCCTTTTGATTCTTACAACTCATGCAAATAACTTTAAAAAGTTTCCGGTTTTTGTTCAGTAAGCTGGCTTTGCTTACTATTTCTTTAGTGTTGTTTTCTTTTGCTGAAAGTATGGCTACGCACCTTCGGGCGGGTGAGATTATTGCTCGCGTGGTAGACTGCCAGACGAGAACTTATCAGTTTGATATTATTGCTTATACCGATACGAAGTCGAACATTCCTTTTGGATCTGAAGGGACTCTGGATTTTGGGGATGGCACTGTCTTTATCACCAGCGAAAGCGATGTGAGCTTCCAGCAGATGGTCGGACCGGAAGTGCGGGTGAATATTATAAGGATTACTCATTCATTCAGTTCTCCGGGAGAGTTTGTGGTTTCTTACCGTGAGCAGAACCGGAACCGTGACGTTGTCAACATGCTGAATTCCGTGCAGACGCCTTTTTTTATAGAAACCAAAATATTGATCGATCCTTTTTTGGGCTGCAATGAGACCGTTCGAATGACCGTTCCTCCTGTTGATTTTGGGGCGGTGGGCGTGCAGTTTTTGCATAATCCCGGAGCTTTCGATCCAGACGGGGACAGCTTGTCTTATGAGTTGGTGATAAATAAGAAAGCAGTGGATGCTGATGTGGATGGCTACAAATTCCCCAACGATCCTTCGTTTAACGGGATGGTGGAGGGAGGCGGCGCGCCGGCTACTTATTCTATCAGTGAACTGGGGTTGGTTGCGTGGAACTCTCCGGGCTTGGCAGGGGAATACAATATTGCTTTTCGGGTGCATGAGTGGAGAAAAGTCGGCGACCGCTGGTTTCAGTTGGGGTATGTTACGCGGGACATGCAGATAATTGTGAAAGACGCTAACAACGATCCGCCGGAAATCACCATTCCTCCTGACACTTGCATCTTGGCCGGAGAGCTGTTGGAAGCGGTTTTTGAAGCTGATGATCCCAATGGTGACCAGGTGAAGATTCAGGCGTTTGGCGGGCCGATGGAATTTGAAGAACCCGACAATGCCACGATAAATCCTCCGGATGACTTTCAGAGTTCTCCTGGGCATGTGGATTTTTCGTGGCAGACGCGCTGTTATCAAGTGCGGCGGGAACCGTACGATGTGATTGTAAAAGCGATAGACAATCCTCAGGAAGGAGTTACTCTCGCTGAATTCAAAACATGGAAAATTAAGCTGGTGGCTCCGCCGCCTTTGTTGCTTCGGGCCGAACAGCAGGCAGACCGCTCAATTCGGATTGAGTGGGAAGATTATAGTCAGCAGTTTGTTTGCGGAAACAATCGGGAACTGGGAGTCAAGGTGTATCGAAAGGTAGGCGCATACGATTACACACCTGAAAACTGCAATGTTGGTGTGCCTTCGGGAGCAGATTATGAGTTGCTGGCTGAAGTACCGATGGAGCAGCTCAGTTACCTGGACCAGAATGGTGTCAATTACGGTGCGAATTACTGCTACCGGATTGTCGTTGAATTCTTGGACAATCAGGGGGGCGAAAGTTATGCATCGAATGAGATGTGTGTAATTGTTGAGGAGGAAGACAGTGACGGAGACTATTCGGCAGTGATTACCCATGTGGATGTGGACAGTACTGATCAAGGGCAGGGACGTATTTTGGTTAGATGGATGCCTCCGTTCGAGGCGGATCAGAATAATTTTCCGCCTCCTTACCGGTATGAGCTTTGGAGGAAATCATCCGAGGATCCGCAGGCGGACTTGGTGAAAATTGCGGATCTAACCGATACATTTTATGTGGATTCTCAGCTGAATACGCTTGATGTTCAGTATTTTTTTTCAGTAAAAACCTTTGCGGAAAACGGAAGGGAAATGGCGCTTTCCGGGCTTGCTTCGTCTGTCCGTGCGGATATGCGGGTAAATGAGGGCAGCATAACGATTGTATGGGAAGCCAAGGTGCCTTGGACTTATCTGTCAGGAGATTATCCGTACCATTATATTTACCGCAACAGAGTGAATGAGTCTTCGCCCGAACAGCTGGTGCTGATTGACAGCGTGCTGGTCACTGCTCAGGGCTTTTTGTATGAGGACACGGGCTATGGCGGCGAACCTGTGCTGCTGGATCAGGAATATTGTTACTTGGTAAAAGCGCAGGGAAGTTATGAGAATGATAAAATTGTCGCGCCTTTGCAGAACCGTTCGCAGATGATCTGCGGCCGAGTGGATGACGGCCGGCCGCCTTGTAAGCCTTTGGAGCTGGCGGTAGGGGCGCTGAATTCTGATTCGGATTGCTACGAAGCGTTGCAGGGCGAGGACTGCGACTTTGATGATTTTTTCAATCGCTTGGAGTGGGACGGAAACATTACTGATGAGTGCAAAGACGATGTCAGGCACTACAACGTGTATTTTTCGCTGGACGGAATAGCTCAGTTTCAGAAAGTGGGAGAAACGAATCAACCGGTTTTTGTTCACAGCGACATATCTTCTTTTAAGGGTTGTTATTATATTGTTGCAGAAGACCGGGCCGGGAATCTGAGTACTCCTAGTGATACGGTTTGCATTGACAACTGTCCGTTTTATGAATTGCCGAATCTTTTTACGCCAAACGACGATGCTTTCAATCAGGTGTTTAAAGCATACGAGAATGAATTTTTAAGCGGGGACAACAATTTGCTCACCGAAAACAAATGCCCTAGATTTGTACTGTCAGTGGATTTCAAGCTTTATAACAGGCACGGCGAGCTGATTTATGAATACATAAAAGAGCCTGGCGATTCTGACAAGAGCCATGTGGTTGAGTGGGACGGTCTGGATGAAAGCGGCAATGAAATGCCTATGGGACGGTACTTCTATTATTTGGAGATCGAATACGATGTGCTGGATCAGTCAAAAAGGAAACAGGAGCTGAAGGGATGGGTGGATTTGATTCGTTAACGAGTCCTGTAGTGCTGTATGATGGGGAGTGCGGGCTTTGTAATTTTTCAGTACAGTTTATTCTGAAGCATGAAAAAGATCATGAGCTGTATTTTTGTGCGCTGCAGTCTGAAAAAGCGAAAAATATGATGAAGGAGTCTGGCTGCTGCGGGGAATGGCCGGACTCTTTGGTTTTGGTTCAGAATCAAAAAGTTGTGTGGAAAAGCGAAGCGGTTATTGCTGTTGCTGCTCATCTTCGGTTTCCGTGGAGCTTGGTTCGGTATGTCCGAATTATTCCCAGAAGCTGGCGGGACAGCTTGTATGATTGGCTTGCTCGAAATCGTATTCGCTGGTTTGGAAAGGCACAAAATTGCCGGCTGTTTCTCTGCGGGAAAGCCAATCGTTTTTTGGATTAAAGAAAATTGGAATGTGTTTATTTCCTTAAAGTTGTTCGAAAGAACCCGGATTCCCTTTTTTAAATTTTCCAACCTATTTTTTACAATTAGTAAAACTTCTTATAAATTCACGAGTGAGTGATTTTTAACTTTTTACTCTGACTTATAAATTTACAATAATATGAAAGCATATGTTTTTCCGGGACAGGGAGCTCAGTTTCCTGGTATGGGTCACGATCTGTACACTTCATCCGAAAAAGCCAGAGAATTGTTTGAGAAAGCCAACCAGATTCTGGGGTTTGACATCGCCAAGATTATGTTTGAAGGTTCTGCCGAGGACTTAAGACAGACTAATGTTACACAGCCGGCGGTTTTTCTGGATTCTGTGATTCGCGCCTTGGTGGCGGATGATTTTGCCCCAGAGATGGTGGCAGGGCATTCATTGGGAGAGTTTTCGGCGCTTGTGGCTTCAGGAGCCCTTGGCTTTGAGGACGCGCTGCACTTGGTGGCCAAAAGAGCGGAAGCTATGCAGCAGGCTTGTGAGAAAGAGCCGGGAACAATGGCGGCTATTTTGGGGCTGGAAGACGAAGTGATTGAAGAATTGTGCAAAAAAGTGGAGGGCGTGGTGCCTGCCAATTACAACTGTCCGGGGCAGCTGGTGATTTCTGGAACTAAGGAGGGAATCGAAAAGGCCTGCGAACTTATGAAAGAAGCTGGTGCTAAGCGAGCGCTGCCTCTGCCTGTGGGCGGAGCGTTTCATTCGCCGCTTATGGAGCCTGCTCGCGAAGAGCTGGCCGCGGCTATTGAAGCTGTGACCTTCAGCACGCCTGCTTGTCCGATTTACCAGAATGTGACGGCAAAGCCTTCAACGGATGTTGCGGAAATAAAGGCGAACTTGATTGCTCAGCTGACAGCTCCGGTGCGTTGGACACAGTCGGCACAGCAGATGATGGCGGACGGTGCGTCTGTTTTCATTGAGTCGGGACCTGGTAAAGTATTGCAGGGACTTGTGAGAAAAATTGACCGAAAAATGCCGGTTCAGAGTATCTGACTGGAAAAAAAATAATTTGAAAAGCAGAATGAGCAATCTTTCTGCTTTTTTAAAAAATGCCGAGAGCTGATAGTTTTGGCTTTTATGGTTTGGAGAAAAAAATAAGTTGAAATGGATTTACAGTCTGTAATTAGAGGAGAACTTGGTGAGGCGGCTGAGGTGCTGAACCAGTTCATGAATAATCCGGAAAATATTGCCAGCATTGAGCAGGCGGCTCATACCTTGGCAGATTCCTTTAAAAAAGGCGGGAAGGTGCTTTCCTGCGGAAACGGCGGGTCTCATTGCGATGCCATGCATTTTGCGGAGGAGCTAAGCGGGCGGTACCGCGAAAACCGTCCGGGTTTGCCGGGCATTGCTATTTCGGATCCAAGCCACTTGTCCTGCGTCAGCAATGATTTTGGCTATGAGTTCGTTTTTTCGCGTTACGTGGAGGCAGTGGGGCAGGAAGGCGATGTGCTGTTCGGGCTGAGCACCAGCGGAAACAGCGCCAATGTCGTTCGTGCCGTGGAGGCTGCTCACCGGAAAGGAATGAAAGCAGTGATTTTGTCGGGAAAAGACGGCGGCAAGCTGGCGGGAATGGCCGATGTGGAAATCAGGGTGGAAGGAGGCAAATATGCCGACCGCATTCAGGAAGTCCATATTAAGGTTATTCATATGTTGATTTTGCTGGTGGAGAAATTGATGTTCGAATAATAGTCGAGAGTAAAGCATTGAGCCTGAATTTGATAATTTGAAGTGCTGAAAGTATTTGTAAAAAAGTGTCTGGGGGCTTTGTTCTTTCGGCTTTCTTCTAGTATGTTTGCAGTCCGTTAAGCAAGACGGATGATGCCCAGGTGGCGGAATTGGTAGACGCGTTGGTCTCAAACACCAATATCTTCGGATGTGCCGGTTCGACTCCGGCCCTGGGTACGAAAAGCGCAGGAAGCGACTTGCGCGGAAAAATAAACGGGAATGCCCAGGTGGCGGAATTGGTAGACGCGTTGGTCTCAAACACCAATGTCTTCGGACGTGCCGGTTCGACTCCGGCCCTGGGTACAAAAAAGCACAGGAATTGCCCTGCGCGAATAATTTAACGGGAAT
>JAKSBZ010000003.1 GCA_022360875.1 Cytophagales bacterium
GTCAATGTTTGTTTCGGCAATGCAATGTCTTTTGTCAACACCACCACCTACGATAGAGGTGATTTGAGTCAGCTGGAATATGAATGGAATTTTGGAGACGGAGAGCAGAGTAGTGAAGCATCGCCTAGCCATTTGTATGAGCAGCCTGGAAGGTATGAGGTAACGCTTTCTGCGAGGGACAAGGCATCAAAGTGTCAAAAAATATTTTCGGCTTTTGTGCAGGTTTATCATGTTCCTCACGCAAAATTCACGGCTAAGAACTCTTGTTTGAGCGAAGGTGTGGTATTCAGCAATCAGTCTGGTATTTCGGGCACAGACGGACTAACCCATTACTGGAATTTTGGGGATGGAAATCAAAAGACAGTCAACGAAATAATATTTTCTAAAAATTATGATCGCGCCGGCTCATATAATATCAGCCTGGATGTGGTTTCTTCTAATAATTGCCGGAGTAATATTAGCCAAATAGTTACGGTTTATCCGCCTTCTGTAGGCGGAACGCTGGAAGGAAATGCGGTCGTTTGTGCTAATACTAATAACGGTGAAATAAAACTGAAAAGCTATACAGGACAAATCGTGCATTGGGAATACAATGACGGAAACGGTTGGAATGTCATTGCCAATGCTTCTGATCGGATGCAATATGCCGGATTGAAAAAAACAAGAAGATATCGCGCTAAAGTACAGAATGAGACTTGTGACCCTGTTTATTCAAATGAAGCAGTTATTGACGTTAGCTCCTCTTTGGAAAAAGGCAAGTGGGAAGCTCTTGGTACGGTGTGCGAAGGAGCTGATGTTTCATTGAACTTGCTGGAGTATCAGGGGACGATTTCCCGGTGGGAATCCTCTGTTGATAAAGGGGCGACATGGAACTCGATGCCAGTAACATCCTCCAAAATGACAGTGAATGGCCTGGCTAAAACCACATGGTACAGGGTGGTTTTGACGAATGCCGGATGCGGAAGTATAACGACAGACATTCATAAAGTAAATGTAACTCCTTTACCTAAGCCAGGTGTACTGACCGGAAGCAAAGCAGTTTGCCGAGACAGCAACTCGGGGATTATTTTACTAACAGGACATGTAGGTGACGTCATTCAGTGGGAAAGCGCTCCCGCCACTGCGGGTCCATGGACGGTGCTTTCCGGGGTAAAGGGAGAAAAATTTACTTACTCTAACATCAAACAATCAACATGTTTTAGAGCGATGGTCGGAGGAAATGCATGCCAGTCTGTTTATTCCAACACCGTTTTCATTAGAGTGGACGAAGCGATAAAAAGCGGAGAACTTATAGGTGGAACAGTTGTTTGCAAGGGGAAAAACAGCTCGCATCTTCAGTTAATCAACTATAAGGGAGCAATAAAATACTGGGAAGCAAAAGAAGATGAC
>JAKSBZ010000088.1 GCA_022360875.1 Cytophagales bacterium
ATACATTTCATAAAAGTATAACTACACGTGAGGGGAAACCAACTTTCGTTTTTTACGAAGGACCTCCATCGGCAAACGGAATGCCGGGTATCCACCACGTTATGGCTCGTGCTATTAAAGATATTTTTTGCCGCTACAAAACCATGCAGGGATACCTTGTAAAACGTAAAGCAGGATGGGATACCCATGGCCTACCTGTTGAACTTGCCGTAGAAAAAGCTTTGGGAATAACCAAAGAAGATATCGGTAAAAAAATCACCGTTGATCAATATAACGACACCTGCCGCAAAGAGGTTATGAAATATACCGATGTATGGAAAGATCTTACCCACAAAATGGGATATTGGGTAAACATGGACGATCCGTACATTACCTACGATAATCGATATATCGAAACTCTGTGGTGGTTACTAAAACAACTTTTCGAAAAAGATCTCCTATACAAAGGATACACTATACAACCTTACTCCCCAGCTGCCGGAACCGGTTTAAGCACACACGAATTAAACCAACCGGGTTGTTATCGCGATGTGAAAGATACCACTTGTGTTGCTCAATTTGAAGTAGAACGAAACAAAAAATCAGAATTCTTATTCGAAAATACCAATACAAAAGTTTATTTCTTAGCTTGGACAACAACACCTTGGACATTGCCATCGAACACAGCACTTGCAGTAGGCTCTGGCATAAACTACGTTCGAGTAAAAACATTTAACCAATATACCGGCGAAGCAATAACCGTTGTTTTAGCCAAAAATCTATTCCATGCTCACTTCGATAAAAAGTCAGCAGAATTAAATCTGGAAGATTACAAACAAGGAGACAAAAAAGTTCCTTACAAAGTTTTATCCGAATACAACGGAAAAGAACTTGAAGGAGTACAATATCATCAATTAATAGATTGGATAAAACCCGATGGAGATGCTTTTAGAGTAATCTTAGGCGACTACGTTACCACCGAAGATGGTACCGGTATTGTACACATTGCACCAACCTTTGGTGCCGATGACGACCGCGTTGCAAAACAAAG
>JAKSBZ010000118.1 GCA_022360875.1 Cytophagales bacterium
ATGGGCGGCTTGTATTCTGTTCATAACAAATCTTGAAAGATTCTGGAAAGGGATCTTTTTTGACCTTATTTTCTGGGAATTTTTGTGTGACATATGGGAGGCCTTCATGAGGATAATCTCCCATAAATCCAATTTATCGGTTGCCAGAACTTCTTAGTTGGTGCTTTTTTCAGTAAACCCTATATATGTTCAGGATACCAAAGTTAATGCAATATTTGTGTTTAATGATGAAGGCAAATACCTGTTCAAGATTCACCAGGTGGGCAGAGGGCCCGGTGAGTATACCCAAATTTTGGACTTTTCCGTTACTGACAATTTGATCATTTGGGGAAAAGGTACCTTACGTACAGCTTAGAAGGCGAATTTTTGAGCGAGAAAAACGGGCTGTTTGATAAACTGTGGGCAACGGACATATTTCATTTTGCAGGAAGAGATCATTTTTATAATGAGTTTGCTTCAGATGAAAAAAGATACCAGGTGTTTGCGCTGGATGACAAGTATGAAGGCGGGATTCAGAAGATGCTGCCCTATTCGGATAATAAAAATAATGTTTTGTATGTTAAGGCGTCTGGGGACAACAAAGCTAGCGTAACCAAAGACCGGGTGGTTTTAGTATCAGCCAGAAATGATACGGTGTATTCGATTAACGCCAATGGGGAGGCTAAAGCTTTTATGGCTTTCGGTTTTGGAGGAAGAAAACGGACGGTATACGATCCCGTTAATATAAAAATGTTAGGGAAATTAAGGAAAAGTAGTTTTTTGGGCATCGGCAATGTCTCCGAGTCGGGCAGGTACCTGTTTATTAGAATTGGATTTTGGGGAGATGATGTTGCTTTGGTGCAGGACAAGAAAAACGATACCTATGCGTCTTATCATCAGGAGCTTCCTGAAATTAAAAGCAATTATTTTTCAAGTGATTTGAATTTGGATTATATAACTGAGAACAGGATTGTTAAAGCTCATAAAGCTTTTGTTTTGAAATCTCGTTTTATGCCAAAAGGAGAAGTGAAGATTCCGGACAATATGCCGCGCAAGTACGGAAAGCGCCTGGCGGAAATTGTGAAGACCCTGAAGGATTCGGACAATCCGGTGATTGGTATATACTCATTGAGGAAATAAGTTAATAATTTATTTCATTATCTTATATTGTTAACTTATTATTACAAATAAATATTTATATTAAGTCATGTCTGCTTTTGATTAAGCCGGCCGCGATTGTTTAACGTATTGTCAAGTGCGATGGAGCATCCATGATAATCGGCTAAAACACATATGAGAGGCATGATTGTGATGGATGTGCCATCTGGCTATTGAAAACCATCAACAATGCATTCTAATGGATTTAAATATGTATTTAGCATTTATTCTTATTTCCTTACCAAGGATATAATGTTTTTTAGCTTTCCATTTAATAGTGTGGCATACTCGATATTGCATTGATTTAATAAAAAAATGCGCTATTTTTAGCGATCACTAGCCTTCTTCTCATGATTTTTATTACGAGCGACTGGTAGGCGTGACAGAAGATGAAATCTTTTTTGGTGTGTTGGAACGAAATGAAGTTATGTATGATAAGCAGCGTCTGTCAAAAAGTGCTGTGGCAAGCGATAGGCAGATAGGCCGCTTTGAGCTTAACTGGAAAGTTAACGAAAACAGCAGTCCGGGTTTGATATTTTTCAAGTTTAGATCAAATATATTTAAGGTTATATGAGAATTATTTAATCAATAATTGTTTTGTTTGTGTCAATGGTATTTGTTTTTATGTAAGAAAAACCTCATGGCTTAGTATAGGAGAAAATATTTCAATTTCAAAAATTAGTTTGAAATTGAAGCATAATGAAGACCTAGGAATTGAAAGTGTTTTGTTAGAATCAGAGATCAAATGATTCAATTGCTGTTCAAGAATTGAAAGATAAAATTATTTGTTTTATATCTGTAATTTCATGCAATTCTTGCTTTTCTGAGGTAATTGATACTTTTGAAGTGACGCAGGAGAAGGAATCATTTATTGTATTTTTGTTTGATCGTTGGAGTAATCGGAGTATTAAGGCATTTAAAAAATCTATAAATAATGATTGCAGGTTATACAAGTTAAAAATTGAAAGTCGGATTCAGTTTTTGACTCGATTAATTCTGTAGCATTGTTTATTATTAGTATTGATAAGAGTTCAAGAATAATTGATTTTTTTCCTGTTACACCAAAAAGTTCTGATTTTGAAATATTTATAAATAACTGGAAAAATAAACAGGGGATGAAAAAATAGCTTTTCTATAGTTTTTTTACTGTGCTAGATAAGGAATAATTATACTCAGTCTAGGGATTTATATCTGAGCTCGCCAAGGACGCGTATGTGGCGGTGCTTAAGTCGAACTGGAGCTGCTTTTACACCATGCGCAGGCTGTGTCTTTACGACTTCGAACGCGGGTGCTCTCTGATGCAGGACGTTGAAGTACAGATTCCGACACAGTAACATTTTTGCAAACGCCAAAGAATTTTTCAAATGGTCAGATTTCTTATACAGCGGCCGATTGCCGTTACGGTTACCCTTATTGCATTCGCCGTGCTTAGCCTGGCGGCTTCCGGGCTGCTGCCCGTGTCTCTGATGCCGGCCGTCGATATTCCGGAGATTATCGTCAAGCTGGACGCTCCCGAGAAAAACGCACGCGAAATGGAGTTCAACTACCTGAGCGGTTTGCGGCGCAGGCTGCAGCAGGTCAGTCATCTGGACGGGCTAGAAAGCTATGCTTCCAATGGCCAGGGCGTGGTTCGTATGCGTTTTCAATACGGCACCAACATCAGCTATGCATTTATCGAGGCGAACGAGCTCATCGACAGCTATATGCACCGAATGCCGAAGGACTTTAAGCGCCCCAGGGTGATCAAGACTTCGGCTACGGACGTGCCGGTGTTTTATCTGAATGTTTCCATGAAGAAGAAGGAGGACGAGCCGCGTTTCATGGAGCTGAGCGAGTTTACCGAACAGGTGATCAAGAAGCGTTTGGAGCAGCTCCCGGAGGTGGCCATGGCCGACATCAGCGGGACGGAATATCCTGAAATCGTGCTTGAGGCCGATCCGGACTTTTTGAAGCAGATGGGAATCAGCCGGCAGAATTTGGTGAATGTGCTGGAGGAAAGCAATTACTCGATGGGAAATATTCGGGTGAGAAGCGGCTTGTACGAGTTCAAGGTCCGTTACGTTTCTTCGCGGCTTGTCAACCGCGCCGATATCGAGAAACTGACGCTGAAGGCTGGGGACAGGCTGTTCAAGCTCAAGGAGCTTGTGAAGGTGCGCATCCGTCCGCAGGCCGGTAAAGGCCTTGTTTTGTCTGACGGCGACCGATCGGTTGCTTTGGCTGTAATCAAAAAGTCCAGCGCCCGAATGGCTTCTCTCAAGAAAAAAACGGAAGAGCAGCTGGCAAGCATGCGGAAAGATTATCCGCGGCTGAAGTTCCGGGTCGAGGGAAGCCAGACGGATTTGCTTGATTATTCGCTGGGCAATCTGGAGTCCAGCCTCTGGATCGGCGGCACGCTG
>JAKSBZ010000181.1 GCA_022360875.1 Cytophagales bacterium
CGAGTTGAAATAGGTGTGCAAACGCGTCCAAGTTGGCGAACTTGACTGGCGATACTCGAGCACTATTCTTTCCAGTCCTCCATACGAACGGTCATAATCCACCAGTTCGACAATAACCGGGTTCGCGCTCAAGTCCTCATTGTAAATCAACCGCTGATTCACCACCCAGTTGTCCAAAGGTTTTTTCACCCTTACTCCCGAACAAGACGGAGCAAAGCGCGCCGTAATGAACACCGTATCGGCTACTTCATCTGTTTCACAAAGCGAACCTAAAATAATCCCCAGGCTGTCATAGTCATAAACATCGGATATGGATTTCCTGACAGTCAATGCATACGGAACTCTCTGCCCATAAGGCACATTGACAATGTTGCCGTTGGGTTTTATATTCAATATTGCATTATCCGGATTGGTCAGGTTATCTACTTTTAGTACGAAATTGGACTCCGAGAATGTAAAGCCCGGGTTTTCCAGATACAAGGTAAATTCTGCGGCGCCCGCTTCAGGGACATCGGTAACCTCGCTGGAAAGAACGCTGACTTCCGGACGTTCAATTGCCTGGGTCGCGTAACTAAATAATTCTCCACCCCCGCCAACAGAGTCTCTATGGTAATTTTCGCTGTCATAAAACTCTGAAACGATTTCACCTTCGTATGGACAAGACGTACGCCCGCCTATAGTCGCAAAGACTGGCCCGTTGCCGTCAAAGGTATTTATCACATCGACACTGAGAAAGTTTCCTTCATCCTCATCAACCAATGAGTAGCTGAAAGCTGTAGAATTTTCTTCCTCCTCTGAACTTTCCTGACCAAAATTATGCTTTCCGCTTATTTGTGTAGTCACCTTAAAACCAACTCCATTGGAACTAAGTCCTACGGACGCGGCAAAACTGGCTTCCACTTCCAGACTGTAAGAAAATGAGGATCCATTAACCACAGACGTAGATATATTTTCCGAATATCCTCCGCTACCCGCATCAAATGACACGTTTTTCTCGAAATGCTCATCAATAAAGTCATGGAAATCACTGTCTCTGTTTTCTTTTATCTCACGCAGCAGTGCCGTGCGGTCTGTAAGAGCTCTGTGCTTCGCCCGTTCGTTTTCCTGAATAATCTTTTTCCACAAATCTACCTGCTGCACATAGCTCGCCCTGGATTTTACACCGTTTTCCCCAGGTATTATTGTCCCGTTGTCAATGCCTAAAATGATACTTTCAAGTTCGGGGATCAAAGTCTCCAAAATATGAAGCTGCGAATACACAAAGAACGTGCTGGCCGGCTCCTCCTTGAAAAACACTTTCTTCACCTTGTTCAGATAAATGGTCTGTCCAGCTGTATTGGTCAGCGAAATGTTCGGCACACTTGAAAGCACAGTGTCGCTCGGAGAAATATTGTCATAAGTTCCGTAATAATAGTTCTTCGACGCTCCAATATACAAGTCGCCGTCAGCACCAACGTAATCCGTGCCGCTGCTCGTAGAAATTGTTCTCGAAAATGAATAGGTCTTCTTTAAACTCGTCGCAACCTTAGTTTCCGCAGCTGTAGAAATACCGGTTTTCAAATCCGCTGTGGCATCGATCTCAATTATCGGTCCTGCCAGCCCGCCGCCGGCGGCGAAGTCCATACCCAAACTTACTTCCGCTTCCACTCCAATTTTCAACCCGGATGTATTGGTCATTTCGCTGGTAATCGCTATGCTCTGCCCCTCTTCGATAGAAGCCGTACTTCCAGTGCCCGGAGGGTCTCGCAGAATGATATCAGGCACATCAGGTGCCGCAGTAATAAATGTCTGGCTGCCATCTGAAATACCACCAAGTATAATCCCCTGATTAATGTAGTTAGAGGCAGGATAAAGTACCCCGTTTACGCGCAAACGTATATCCAGCGTTCTGGTAAACGGCGGACTAATGGACGGCAACCCCGCCCGGAATGAGTATGTTGTCCGGCTAAGATCGGTTGAATCCCTTACAAAACGCTCGCTTCCCGCAAAAGCCAAATTATTGGTAATTGCAAACTGACCGTCAATAACAGGCACCCGATAGGTTGAATCATAGCCCGGGTCATTATTCTGGTAGCGCTCAAAGGTATAAAGAACAATGTTGTACGTTCTCAGCTGTTCAAACACCGGGTACTGAAAGCCCGCTGTCGAGTATTCTACATCATCAATAGTAATGTCCGAAGCGCTTTGCTGCTCTACAACCTCCAATTCCGGAACGGAACGGTGAATGAATTTTTTCACGTAATGATAAGGCGCACTCGATGCCAGGGTATCTCCGTCTTCTATAAAATGCTCTTGAGAAGGCTGAGGAACATCCTGAAAATTCAACTCCTCATTGGATCCCAATAACGTGATGCTGGAATTGTTAGGCAGAATAATACCGTTTGTTGACTGCAAACTATACCTTAAAGGAACCAGATCCACTCTATACTCCCCCGTTTCAGGATTTGTCTGAATTGTGTTCGTTAATTCACTGCCCGGACTTGCTCCAGGAGGCAGATATGTGTAGGTAAGACGAGCCAGTCCAATATTGTTAACTGAGCTAATTGTCTCCGTTCTGGAAGAGTCTGTGCCCGGATAGAAGGTATATTCATATTCCCCGCTATGTCCGAAACCTACCAACTTGTCACCTTCCACGGCGCCTCCCACAACTCGTCCAACAACGGTCACCTTTGTCGTGTCCAAAAACACGCGCGCAGCCTCCTGGTGTTCGAAAAATTCAAACTCAGAAGAAGGATCAGCAGGGAATCTCCCCGCGTGCACGAATAGATGGTTCTGCTTTCTTACTTCGATATAGTGGTTGCCTATGGGAACTCTAACCTCAAAGTTACCATTAACATCTGTGGTAACCGGCAGATTGTTGCTGTTCAAAACAACCGTGCCGTCAATGTACACATTCGCACCCTCCAGACCGATTCTAGGGTATTCCCACAGCGTGTCAACTTCCTGAAAATACTGTCCCTTGTTTACCAGCAATTCGCTGCTAGTTGTTATTACCCGGTATTGGTTATAGCCGTCCTCAGAAATACTGACAACATTGTTCAGTCTTCCTAATGGAGTGTATTGCCCCCTTACGTCGTACAACACTCTTCCCCGGAAAATAAAGGAAGAAATATCTGTAAAATCGACCTGATTAACCACTTCAGCGCCTTCTCCTAAAAATACCAGCTGCTGCGCAGGATCAAACTGGTGCACACCCAGCAAAGGCGTTATCGTATACGATTCGCCGCTTCCGGCATAAGGAATAGCCGCAATAATATAGTTTCCGTATTCGTCAGTAATACCCAGAACCCCCAGCTGGTTGGGGCCCGGTCTCGTTTCGGACCACTGGGCATTCTGCAAATTAGCGTGTCTTTTATTAAAACCCGACGTGTTTTGAGACAAGTCATAAGCAACATCGCCTACGCCTTCGTCGCAGCGGAGATAACACAAAATGTCTGTCTCGTTTCCTGACAAATACCTACGAAAATCCGTTCGTATTTTATCTTCAGTAAAAACCCTCTTCCATATCCTGATTTCATCAATATGTCCATTCAAGGAACTTCCCACAACCTCACGCGAAAGGCTCGGCAAACTCGAGTAAGTCCAGCTGCCCGAATTAAGAATTCGAGGCAAGCCATAATTGTCACTCAATGGCAATGCATCAACATAAACCTGCGTCATTGGACGCCCATTCAAAAACAGCTTTGGACTTTCTCCTCTCTGAAATGAAATACTCACATGCAAAAATCCTTCAAGTGCATCACCGGCAGGGACAATCATATCGTCTCCTCTGCTGTCCAGCAATCCTGTAGGAATGCTGTCCAAGGCGCAAATCTGATAATTCTGAGAGCCTTCATTCACTATAAAACAATAACCGGAATCCGCCCAGCTCATGCTCACTGAAAGGTCAGGATTAACAGTAACGCCCTCATACAATTGAAATAAATCCACTCGCGAGTGCGCGTCGGGCTTTACCCAGGTCTGAAGCGAGAGCTGGTGCAAACTGTCATTGTAATTCATTGGAATAGACAAATTACCCGTACCGCTGAAATCAACACTCTTTCCCGGCAAATGACTCACTCCCTGCGGATTGGCTTGTATAATCACGTCACTCACCGGATTTCCTCCCTCAAATTCTACGGCTCCGGTTACAATTGCCGTAGGATTCCTATAACCGATCCCGGTAATATAATTGGTGTATTCTCTTTCCAAGACCGAAATTCCTTCTGCCTCCAAACGGTATTCATATAAAGTCGCCCCTTCGGTTTCAAAATCCTCAAACTCGTACACGTCTGTTGCCAAGGTGGCAATCGACTCATAAGGGTTCTCAGCATCAGTCGCCCCTGGATTGTATATTCTTCGCAACACCCGCATTTGAGTAATAACCGGCTGATAGGCGCCTATTTCCCACTGAAGCAGGACTTTGTTGCCATAGTATCCTTTGGAAATGCTAAATGTTCTTTCGCTGAAAGTACTGGCGGCATAAAAAATATCATAAGGATAAGTAATGCTTACGTTGCCTATAAATTCAGTACTTGACAATACAGGAGAAACGGCTCCTCCAACAATTAAGCTGAGAGTCATATTCTCAGTCCCCCCTATATGTACATCCCGGCTTACCGCTGCACCGACGAATAATTCCGGATGCGCTTCTACTTGTGCCATTATTGGACTCCCAAGACTCCAAAAAAGCAATATCATCATTATTGTATATATCTGTTTCATCTCCCTGTCTATTTTCCTTACCCAATGTTTTTGATTCTTTTCAGAACGCACAAACAACGCGCTGAACCATTTCACATTCGTAAAAGAGAATGTACGGTACTAACACATTAAACCAGTTTCATATGAAATGGTTTACCTACAACTTGATGATGTAGCTAACCCCGTAACTGACAGGTCTCGTTTCATCAGCGCGGCCATTAACCGAAATGCCCCCGGAAATGCTATGGGAGTGTACTCCGCCATTATTGATGGTAACCGATACTGGGTGGTCAAAACCATTGTGCCCATCCTGGTTTCTTATTGATCCGTCGTGAGATACGCCTCCAGAACTGCCAATTCCATTACCGTAAAGTCCTCGCGTACTGGCAGAATTCGAGTGGCTGTGGTTACCTCCGTTGTCAATAGACAAAGTATTTGCGTGGTTGTGGTTCTCGTAAGCATCAGTCTGGAAAGCATTCAAACCAGGTCCCGCAGGCGAGTTTCCCTGCGCTGTCATAGCTGTTGCATTAGTGCCCGTTCCCCGCAAAAACATTCCTCTCAAGTCCGGTGTGTGTGTCATCAAATCCCTCAAAGAAGTGCCCATAGGAACCTCTGAGCCGTCGCAGATCATCCATCCGTCAGGAGCAGTAGCTCCCACGTAGGCTATTAATGTTCCCGGAGGCACCCCGTTCCTTGCGTGGTGTGCATAAGGGACATAACGAAACGGTGAATTCGAAATCTGAACGGTGGTTCCATCGTATGTTACACTGATTATCAGTTCCATCTCGCTGCTTCCAAAATCTATGCTGTTAAATGATCCGTTGCTGGAAATTTGCTGGCCGGTTCCGATAACATGCGAAAAAACGCCATAAGGGTCAGTGAGAATATTCTGCGTTTCAACATAGATTGGACTGCCGTTGGAGTCCACAATAGAAAACTGAAACCCTAAGTTTTGATTTCCGATGGCCGCGTGATTACCGTCTCTGGCAATCCCCTGAACTACGATCCCCTGCCCTGAAAGAGCGGAAAAAATTAGTAGAAAAGGCAAAATGAAGAGTGCTGTTTTTTTCATAATCCTAAATCATAGTTTTCATCATTTGTAACTATGATTATGCGTCAATGTTTTGACGGAAAAAAATGCATTTCCTCTTTAATGATATTTCAAAACAAATCTATAGCTTAAATACGCCGGATAAGAAAATACATATTTACAATATGCGCATTTGAACAATCCGCTGTTTGTGAATAATAAGGAGCCAAAATGACATTGGAGCCATTTTCAAAACGGTCCGGATAACTGCAAAAAATGAGTCATATACAAAAAATCAAGTCCCCTGTGATTTCTATTATATTCAGAGACACCTCATGTGCAGCGGTTTAGCTGAATTGTCTTATAATTTAAATTACCGAAAGACCCTACAGTTTAATAATATAATTTATCCCATAACTCACTGGTCTTGTCTCAGCAGCCCTTCCGCTGGTATTAATACCTCCGGAAATTGTATGGTTGTGCGAGCCCGCACTATTAATGTTAACACTTACCGGGTGAGAATCACCAGATCCGACTAACACATCCCTGTCGCCGCTCGGAACACCAGCAGTCCCGCTTACCGTGTTTTTTTGTACTGACGCAGTATTCGTATGCGTGTGACTTCCGCTGTTGTTTATTGAAAATGTATTTGTATGACTGTGGTTTTCATAGGCGTCCGTTTGAAAGTTGTTCAGCCCGGGGCCGACAACACTTCCGCTGGCAGCAGTCTGCGCCGTCCCATTCGTCCCCGTCCCGCGGAGAAACATCCCGCGCAAGTCAGGAACATTGGTCATAATAGCGCGCAAATTAGTTCCGGCAGGCACCGGATCGCCGTTGCATAGCATCCATCCGGCTGGGGCTGTCGCTCCCACAAAAGCCATAATCGTCCCTGCAGGCACACCGTTTCTTGCCACATAAGCATAGGGAACATACCGAAAAGGTGAATTGGAAACCGGAACAGTGCTGCCGTTATAGGTCAGCGTTATAATCAGCTCCATTTCACTTGTACTGAAATCAATATCAGTAAATGGAATACTTCCTGAGGCTAATATCCCGTTACCTATCACATGCGAAAACACTCCGTACGCATCTGTCTGAATAACCTGAGTTTCTGTATAGATAGGATTCCCGTTACTGTCGGTAATTGAAAATTGAAAGTTGAGATTTCGGCTGCCAATAGCCGCATGATTTCCGTCTCTGGCTATTCCCTGAACAACAATGCCCTGGCCGAAAAGCGAGGAAAAAACGAAAAGAAATGGAAAAATGAATAGGATTGATTTCTTCATAATAATATGTCTTAGCTTTGTAAAAAACCGAATCACCATTCATTTGTTAAATCTTCTTTTTATTTTAATATTATATCTTTCATTATAATTATGTAAGATTTTTTGGTATAAAATTTAAAAATTTCAACAGGCCACAAAAAAAACCGGAGACTTCCCGGCTTTTCTTTGTCCGAAAGCATCCGGATACACTATCTCTTCTTTCCTGAAAGCAGCTGTTTGGTCATTGCCGCGCCAATCAGAGCCTCCAATGGCGTTCCGCCGCCTTTTTTCGAATCATTGCCCGAAATAATCATCGTTGACGGAAACTTGATTTTCGCTAACTCCTTAGCCACTCCAATAGCCATTTCCTTTTCCAGCTGCGCTTTTTCCTGAGGCGTAAGCCCGGCTGATACCAGCTTTTTGTTTTTGTAGGCTTCCGCATCAGCTTTCACTTTTGCAGCTTTAGCACGAAGTTCCTCGGTTTTCAGGGCCAGCTCCGCCAGCTTCCGGTTGGTTTCCTCCTGCTTCAATTTCGTCTCAATTGCAATCAGCGCCTTTACCTGCTCTTTCTCCTGTGCTACACGCTCAGCGGCTTTGTCACGCTCACCTTCAGCAATGATTCGGTTTTGCGCGTCTTTCGCCGTCTTAATTTTCTGCTGCTCCAGCTGCCGCTTTGCTGATTCGTCACGCTGCGCTTCCAAACGCTTCTTAAACGCCTTCTCAAGGTTCACGTCATCCACAATCACCTGCGCCACGATTATCTTGTTCTCGTTAATATCGTGAGGAATGCGAATAACCGCTCCGTTCCCGTCAGTTCGTTTTTTCACCTCATAGCGCGTGCGGATTTCCTTGATCTTGCGAATATCCTGCTCAATGTTGCTCTCAACCGTATCCGCATACTGAATTTTCTCCACGCTGTAAGTCCCGAATTTCAGCTGGTCATCAATGGCCACTCGAAAATCGGAAGCTGATCCGGAGATATAGTCCTGCGCGGCAAACATGTATCCTGTATTGGAGACCACTTCCCTTACCGTAGGAATCAGCGTTGTCTGTATCAGATTGTCCAAAGAACGGAATTCTATGGCCATCTTTACAAAAGACTCCTTATCGGTCGGCAGCTGAAAACGCGTAGAAACTTCCACGTTTGCCGTCACCTGATCAATAAAACGGATAGGAATCGGCCGCATAATTCCACGTATGTCTTCGCTGTTCAGTCCATCGGATTCCACTTTGATATCAATGTACTTCTGCCAAGGAGTAATCCTTGCAAAACCTCTCCACTGAATTCCCTCGCCTGTTACAGCGCTTTTTTTTCCTGTTGGATAAACTACCAAATACTGGTAACTCGGATCGGCCCAAAAAAATAAATACGGAAGCATAATCAGCACTGCCGCAAATCCTGCAATCACCCCCAATGTTCTTTTGGAGAGCATGACAAACATGCGCCCCAGTGCATTCAGACTTTCCTTATCTTTGCTTGTATACGCAGGGCGCACAAGCACAACAACTGCCGCAAACACCAGCAGCAACACACCTAAAAATGTCATCATAAAAAATCAATATCAATAAAAAATATCTGCCATCGCCCAAAACATAATTTATTTTGTCGGAGCAAAAAACAGAAGACGCAAATTTATTGATAAATTTCAATATGTTAATATTAGTGTTTTCATTTCTTGAAAAATCACAGACTTACATAATTCCCCATCTTCATCTTCAACATTCCTTTAAGCTCCATCTGCAGCAAAAGCGCGAGCAGTTTCGAAGTTTTCAGCTGCACGTGCCAGCCCAGCTGGTCCACATGCAAATGGTCCCGGTGTTCCCTCAACACCTGAACAATTCGGCGCTCGTCCTCTGACATTTCCACATTGTCCATAAAAAGCTGAGCCCCCGGTTTTTTCCGGGATATTTCTCCCCAGCCCATCTCTTCCACAAGCTGATCCACCGAACAGAACAAACGCGCCTGATTCTTAGAAACAAGTTTATTGCACCCCCTGGAAAATTCCATATTCAGTCCTCCGGGCACCGCGTACACCTCCCTGTCATAATCGTTTGCCAAATGCCCCGTAATAAGCGCACCTCCCCTTTCAGCGGCCTCCACGACAACCACCACATCGGAAAGCCCGGCAATAAGCCGGTTTCGTGCCGGAAAACGCCTCGGATCCGCCGTTACTCCGAAGTCATTTTCTGTTACCACTCCTCCCTGCTTCAGCATCTTCTGGGCAATGGATCTGTGCTCCTTAGGATAAACCGAATCAATGCCTGTGCCCATCACGCCCAGCGTTTGCAAACCGCATCGAAGCGCCGCTTTATGCGCCGCAATGTCAATCCCGTAAGCAAGGCCGCTTACAACGAGCGGATTAAACTCCTGCAGCGCTTTCACTATATCTTCAGTAACTTTTCTGCCATAGGCTGTTGCCTTACGAGTGCCCACAATAGCCACCGATCGTTCAGCTTCCAAGTCAAAATTTCCCGCAACAAAAATAACAGGCGGGCAGTCGAAAATGGTCTTCAGCCTCGAAGGGTAACTGTCTTCCAAAAAATTCAAAACGCGCACGCCGCAGCTGCCGGCGCGCTCCAGAGACTCTGAAGCTCGCTCCAGATATTTGCGGGCATCCTTAATAAGCCCGGAAAGCTTAGGGCCAATAGTGGGAATTTTTCTGAGCTGCGCATCGGTAAGCTTAAAAACGGCCTCCAGCGACTCTACATGATTAACTAAATGCTTGATTTTTGTCCCCCCCAGTCCGGGAATCAGACTAAGAGCCAACAAATAATGGGTGGGTGTCAATTTTTGCCGCATCCAATATTTCCAGCAAAAACTATTCAAATAAAAAAACAGCCGGGACAGCTGTTTCTACAATTTCTCTTTCAGTTCTTTTAAAAAATTCTTTATGCTTTTCAAGGAATCTATCATTTCTATATGATCCTTAAAGCTTTCGTCCTGCTTGTTCAGGTAGTCCTTTGCCCCCTGAAGCGTATAGCCTCTTTCTTTTACCAAATGATAAACCTGCTTTATTACTTCAATATCTTCTTTGGTAAACTGGCGGTTTCCTTTTCTATTTTTTTTGGGCCTTATCGCATCAAACTCGGACTCCCAGAAGCGAATCAATGAAGGGGCCACTCCTAACTCCTCAGCAACCTCTCCAATTGAATAATACCTTTTTACAATAACTCTTTCTTTATAGGGCATATCCAACTATTTATAACCTAAAATCTTGCAATCTCCACCAATCTAATTTTTTTTTGCTCAAATATCAATAAAAGACAAGAAAAGCAGAGAAATCCCTTAGGTTTTCCATATTAGATCCCCTCAGGCTATGACAAGGACTGGTTCTCAATCGAAGCCAGCTTCAACAGCTCATCATACTCCTCAGGAGTGATGCCCTGAAAAATATAATTGATAGGGTTAACCGGCTTGTTGTTTTTCAGAACTTCATAATGCAAATGCGGGGCCGTAGAACGTCCTGTGTTGCCAACATAACCAATACACTGACCTCGCTTCACTTTTTGTCCCCTCTTTACTATGTACTTCTGCATGTGCGCGTAACGCGTCATGTAGCCGTAGCCGTGATCTATCATTACCTGTATGCCGTATGCTCCATTTCGCCGGAGCTTCTTAACCACACCGTCGCCTGTAGCATAAATCGGCGTTCCTCTTGGAGCTGAGTAATCAAAACCGTGATGCCTAATCTTGCGCTTCAAAATTGGATGCATACGCATACCGAATCCCGATGAAAGCCGCTTCAGCTCTTTGTTGCTCACCGGCTGAATGGCCGGAATAGACGCCCACAATTTCTCTTTATTTTTTGCCAGCTCAATCAGTCTATCATACGAGCGAGTCTGGATGTACATCTTCTGCTTCAGCTTGTCGAGGCGTTCGGTAGCTTTAATAATCAACTCTTCCTGCTCCAAATCCTCGGCCAGCAAATCTTTGTAACGGTTTACTCCCCCCACTCCGGCAGACCGTATGGAAGTCGGAATAGGTTCTGCCTCAAAAATTGTCCGATAGACATTGTCATCCCTTTCCTGCAGCGCCAAGAGAATCTGGTCTACCTCTTTCATCCGATCGTCCAGGATTTTGTACTTTTGCTTCAGCTCTTTATTTTCCTTCAAAAGCACTCTTTCCTTTGGCGAATCAAAATAATTATATGCAACAAAAAAAATTAAAAATGCGAAAATGAGACACACAGCCAAAAAGCCGGAGGCATTCAAAAAAACATCCCATTTTGTTACTCTAACACGCTCATATTTGCAGGTGTCGGTGTCATAGTAATATTTTATTCTTGCCATTATTCGACTTGTCTGATAAAAACTTCTAATTTTGCGTCTGACTCAGAGACGTATAGAGTTCAGGTAATGAAAAAATAACCGAGCACACTCTATCGCTGTTCGCAATTTATAAAGATTTTTGACAAAAACATATTTATCGTAATATTAAGCATTTAGGCATGGATTCGAAGTCGATCAGAAAAGCTTTTTTACAATTCTTTGAAAGCAAAGGGCACAAAAGCGTAAGTTCCGCCCCGATTGTAGTCAAAGACGACCCTACCCTAATGTTCACCAACGCAGGGATGAACCAATTCAAGGATTACTTTTTGGGCAACCAAACACCGGAAGTACGGCGCGCAGCAAACTCGCAGAAGTGCCTGAGGGTTTCCGGCAAACACAACGACTTGGAGGAAGTAGGCATCGACACCTATCACCACACCATGTTCGAAATGCTTGGCAACTGGTCTTTCGGGGACTATTTCAAGAAGGAAGCCATTGCCTGGGCCTGGGAGTTGCTGACTGAAGTATATGGGTTGCCCAAAGAGCGCTTATACGTAACCATATTTGAAGGCGATGAAGCCGAAGGTTTGGAAAGAGACCAGGAAGCCTTTGAATTCTGGAAAGAACATATTGAAGAATCGCGCATCCTGAACGGAAACAAAAAGGACAACTTCTGGGAAATGGGCGACATCGGCCCGTGCGGCCCCTGCTCAGAAATTCACATTGACCTGCGCCCTGAAAATGAAATCGCGCAAATCCCAGGGAAAGATCTGGTTAACGAAGACCACCCGCTGGTTGTCGAAATCTGGAACCTGGTGTTCATGCAGTTCAACCGAATGGCATCCGGCGAACTGAAACCTCTTCCGGAAAAGCATGTGGACACCGGAATGGGCTTTGAGCGTTTGGTTATGGCCATTCAGGCCAAAGAGTCCAACTACGACACGGACGTTTTCCAGCCGATGATTCAGAAAATTGCCGGAATTGCCAATGTAAAATACGGCGACCACCTGAAAACCGACGTCGCTATCCGGGGTATTGTAGACCACATCCGCGCGATCTCCTTTGCCGTGGCCGACGGACAGCTGCCGTCCAACAATAAAGCGGGATATGTTATCCGGCGCATACTGAGAAGAGCCGTGCGCTACGGATTCACCTTCCTGGGCTTCAAGGAACCGTTCCTGAACGAACTAGTGCCAATGCTCGCCGAGCAGTTCGATGTTGTTTTCCCTGAACTGAAAAAACAGCAGGATTTTGTTCAGAAAGTGGTTAAAGAAGAAGAAATCGCATTCCTGAGAACTCTTGAGATCGGTTTGAGAAAAATTGACCATATCAAAGAGCAGCTGCAGAAAAAAGGTGAAGATACAATTGACGGAAAAACCGCCTTTGAATTATACGATACTTTCGGGTTCCCGCTGGATCTCACCGAGCTGATCGCCCGCGAAAGCAAGTTGCTGGTTGATGTTCCAGGCTTCGAAAAAGAAATGGCTGAACAAAAAGCGCGTTCGAGAAACGCCGCTCAGGTCGAAACCGGCGACTGGACTGTGCTTATGGAAGAAGGCGTTGAGTTTGTAGGCTACGACCAGCTCGAATGCGAAGCCCAAATTGTTAAGTTCCGCGAAGTAACGCAGAAAAAAAACAAAGTCTACCAGATTGTGCTGAACCGCACACCGTTTTATGCGGAAAGCGGCGGACAGGTTGGCGACACGGGATATATTGAAGCCGACGGCAAAAAGATTTCGATCATTGACACCAAAAAAGAAAACGATCTTATTGTCCATTTCGCCAAAGAGCTTCCTGCTCAAGTGAATTCTACGTTCTTGTGCCGCGTAAATTCCGGCAAGAGAAAACAAACAGCCAACAACCACTCTGCGACTCACCTAATGCATTCGGCTTTGCGCCAGGTATTGGGCAGCCACGTGGAGCAGAAAGGCTCTTACGTATCCGACAAAGTACTTCGCTTTGACTTTTCTCATTTCGCCAAAATGACTGAGGAAGAAATCAAAGAAGTAGAGCGCCTGGTAAATGAGAAAATCCGCGAGAACATTCCTCTCAACGAGCACCGCAGCCTTCCGATTGGCGAGGCTCAGAAAATGGGCGCCACCGCTTTGTTCGGTGAAAAATACGGAGAATTTGTACGTGTAATTGCTTTCGACCCCAGCTATTCAATTGAGCTGTGCGGAGGAACTCACGTGCCTGCTACCGGACAGATCGGCCAGTTCAAAATTCTTTCGGAAAGCTCCGTAGCCGCCGGCGTAAGACGTATTGAAGCCCTTACTGCCATCGAGGCAGAACAATACACCAACCAGCAGCTAGAGCTTCTGGAAAAGGCAAAAACTGTACTGAAGCACCCGAAAGACTTGCTGAAGGCGCTGGAGCAGCTGGTTGAAGAGAAAAACAAGCTTACTAAGGAAATTGAAAAAATCAACCTGGAAAAAGCCGGCAATCTAAAGCAGGATCTGATTCAGTCTGCCACTGCAGAAAACGGCGTAAACCGCATTTTCAAGAAAGTCAGCCTGCCTACAGCCGATGCGCTGAAAAAACTGGCTTTCGAAATCAAAAATACGGTTGACAATGTGCTGATGGTCCTGGCTGTTGACGTTGCAGGAAAACCGCAGGTGTGCATCGTTATTTCCGAAAATCTTGTTCAGGAAAAAGGATGGAACGCCGGACAGCTCGTTCGGGAGCTCGCCAAAGAAATCAAAGGCGGCGGAGGCGGACAGCCTTTCTTTGCCACAGCGGGCGGAAAAGATATTACCGGTTTGGACAAAGTAATCGATAAAGCAAAAGAAATCATTCAATAGCAAAGCGGCAAGGGGCATTTTGCCCGCCTGCCATTTCTAATGAAATCCAATTTTAAAAAGCCTCTCGCCATCACAAGCAAGAGGCTTTTTTCTTTAAATTATTTTTCAAACATTGTATTTCCTTTTTTTGGCAACCCACAAAATATGACCGTTTTTCAATTATTTTTCTTGCCCTAACAACAATGCACGACATTTTCAGCGCATTGTTTTTTATTTTCAGCATAGTGTTTCAATTCACCCTGTCTTATTTTTTGTTCTTTGAAAAATCTTGCCTTATTTAGTTATTCAAATTGACTGAAAACACAATCAGTCACAAAACAGTAAGTAAAGAATAGACATCTCCATTTTCCGCAACCGCACCAGTTTAAAAAATACTTTAATAATATTAACTGTCACTCTGGATGAAAATCAATAAAATAGGATTGGCAATCGCTCTGGCCGCAGGACTTTTTTCCTGTGAAAAAAAAGCCTCTCAAAAAAGCAATACAATTCACATTTCAGGGAAAATTTCCCACCCTTCTCCTTCAGGATTTGTGGTACTGGAACGTATAACAGACAACCAGCTCATACAAATAGACACTCTGTCCATAGGTACAGACAGCACTTTCTCCTACGATCTTAGCTACGACTACCCGGGATTTTACCGTCTGAATTTCTACAACACCCAGATGGTTGACTTCATTGCTGAACACTACGATTTGGTTATCCGCACTGAAGGGAACAACCCGAACGGCACCAGCACCATCGAAGGGTCGCCGGCAATGGATTTGCTGGAAGAAGTAAACAAGACCATGGAAAAATTCGCCAAAGAAATTCAGGAAATTCGGATGGAATACGCTGAAGCGAACGCCATGGGCGACACCAAAAAAGTTCAGAAAGCAGAAAAGAAATTTATCGAGATTCAGAACAAAATCAGAGGACAGGTAAAGCTTTTCATTCAGAAGGAAGAAGCCGGACTGGCCGCCTTTCAGCTAATCGGCATTTTCGACCCCAACCAGGACTACACGTTCATTGAGAAAACATCGAAAAACCTGCTCAAAAAATACCCTAATGTCCCAGAGGTTGCGACATTCTACGAGCAGGTGAAACGGATGCGCCAAGTTCAGGTTGGCGCGAAGGCACCGGAAATAAATCTGGAAACTCCCGACGGAAAAATGTTCGCACTAAGCTCGCTCAAGGGAAAATATGTGCTCATTGACTTCTGGGCTTCCTGGTGTGGCCCGTGCCGCAAAGAGAACCCGCATGTGGTAAAACTCTATAAAAAATACCACAGCCAAGGTTTGGAAATTTTGGGCGTCTCGCTGGACCAGAAGAAAAAAGCCTGGATGAAGGCCATCAACGACGACCAGCTAAAATGGCACCATGTCTCGGATCTGAAAGGATTCACCTCGGAAGCAGCGGAAAAATACCAGGTACAGGCCATACCGGCAACTTTCCTGATAGACCCTGAAGGAGTTATTATCGCCAAAGACCTGAGAGGCGAATCTCTTGACAAAAAACTGAAAGAGATTTTTGCAAAAAAATAACGTCAGCCCGTTTCAGCTTTTCAACAAACCCAAAGAAGAAAAAAGGAGACCGTCCAACACGCAGACAGCCTCCTTCTTTTTTTATTTTTTTTTACTTAAAAAAATTGTCTCCAAGTCTTAAAACCACGTCTGGATAGCATCATTGGCCAGTACAAAGACCATCAGTGCCAGCAGCAGAACCATTCCAATTTTCTGCGCTACCTCCAGAAATTTTTCAGGCAACGCTCTTCCTGACACCATTTCCACGGTCAGAAACAACACGTGACCGCCATCCAGAGCAGGAATAGGCAACAGGTTCATAAAAGCCAGCACCATCGACAGCAGACCTGTTAATGTCCAGAAACGGGTGCTGTTGAACTCTCCTCCAAACTGCTGAGCAATTTTCACCGGACCGGAAAGGGAATTTCTTGGATCCAGCTCTCCCGAGAACATTTTTTTGAAAGCCTTGATATTCGTCCATACAACACTAAAGGCTCGCTTGGTTCCGGCCGGAATTGCTTGTCCGAAGGAATAATCTCTGTGAGAAAGCTTCAGCTGCGAATCCACTTGAAAGCCTACCGTTCCGTTTTCACTCACCTGAGCCTTCAAAAGCTTCTCTTTTCCGTTTCTCAACACCAGCAAATCAACCAGTTTGCCTTTGTTGCTGTGCAGCAATTCAGAAAACTGATAGAAGTACGGAGTAGCCGAATGATTCACCTCCAGAATCTTATCGCCTTTTTCCAATCCCGCGTCATCCGCTCCGGAGCCTTTCTGCACCATTCCGACTTTAAACGTCATCAAGGGACTTATGAACTCATTGCGTTTCTTTTCCGAAGACAGCTGATTAATGAATCCTTTCGGAAGATCGATCTGCATCTCTTTTCCGTTCCGCAACACTGTATAATAACTATTGTCTCCAAGCAAAAACGACGGATTTGTTAAATCGGAAAATTCCTGAAAGTCCTTGCCGTTTATCGCAACCACTCGGTCGCCGGTTCTAAAGCCAATTTCTTTTGCCAAGCTGCCCGCGAAAATCCCGCTTTTGTTCAGCTCCTTCTTCGCCAAAAAACTTTCGCCGTTGTTGTAAGCCAGAAAAATGAAAATAAGCACACCTGTAATCACGTTCACAATAATACCTCCCAGCATCACGATCAAACGCTGCCAAGCCGGCTTTGCCCGGAACTCGTACGGCTCGGGCTCTTTTTTCATCTGCTCCGTATCCAATGATTCGTCAATCATCCCGGTAATCTTCACAAAACCTCCCAGCGGTATCGCTCCCAAGGAATATTCTGTCTCTCCCCAAGTGAAATTGAATATTTTTGGAGGAAAGCCGATAGCGAACTGCTCTACGCGCATCCCAAAAAATTTCGCTGCCAGCATATGCCCGGCCTCGTGCACTCCAACCAAAATTGAAAGTCCCAGAATCATCTGGGCTGCCATAATTAATCCGTCCATGTAATTATTGTTTCTGCCGGTTTGTCAAGTATCCGCCGACCTTATACATTCAATTTATAATTAATAAACTCTTCGGTTTTTATTCTTACTTCCGCGTCAGTTGCCATATAATCATCCAGCTCTGGATGCTGCACAAACGCGCTTTTATCCAAAATTTCCTCAAGAACATCAGACATTTCCAAAAATCCAATTTCCTCTTTCAAAAATTTATCCACGACCACTTCATTGGCTGCGTTCAAAATACACGGAGCCGTTCCTCCACGCCGCATCGCTTCAAATGCCAGCTCCAAATTGCGGAAAGTCTTGGTGTCAGGCCGCTCAAAGGTAAGGTTCGGGTAATCCAGAAAATTAAAACGGGGAAAATCGGACTTCAACCGTTCAGGATAGCCCAGAGCAAACTGAATCGGCACGCGCATATCCGGCAAACCAAGCTGAGCCTTCACCGATGAGTCCTCGAACTGCACCAGCGAGTGCACAATCGACTGCGGGTGCACCACCACTTCTATCTGCTCCGGCTTCAGTCCGAACAGCCACTTCGCCTCTATCACTTCCAGGCCCTTGTTCATCAGCGAAGCCGAATCAATCGTCACCTTCGCTCCCATTTCCCAATTGGGATGTTTCAAGGCCTGCGCTTTGGTCACAGCGGCCAGCTGCCCACGGTTCATCCCGCGGAAAGGCCCGCCGGAAGCCGTCAATATTATCTTTTCGACAGGATTATGGAACTCTCCCACCAAGCACTGGAAGATTGCCGAGTGTTCCGAATCCACCGGATAGATGTTCACTCCTTTTTCCATGGCCAACCGAGTGATAAGCTCGCCGGCCACCACCAGCGTCTCTTTGTTCGCCAATGCTATCGCCTTACCAGCCTCAATAGCCCTTACCGTAGGCAAAACGCCCGAATAGCCCACCAAAGCCGTTAAAACCATATCAATGCTCTCCATCTGAACCACAGACGAAAGCGCTCCCGCTCCTGCATATACTTTCACTCCCAGCGGATCCAGCGCATCAAACACTTTGTCGTAAAGCGCTTCGTTGGCAATGACGACGGTATTCGGCCTGTATTTAGCACCCTGCTTAATAAGCAAATCGGCATTGTTCTGTGCCGTCAGCACCTCCACTTCAAAGGCATCAGGATGGCGGTCAACCACTTCGAGCGCCTGTGTTCCAATGGAACCGGTCGATCCCAAAATGGCTATATGTCTCTTATTTTGTTCTGTTCTCAATTCTTCTCTCTTATTTTTCCTCCCTCTCCAACAGAAAAGACTGCAGCGCATCGGCAATTTTTCGGTCATTGGAAAGTCTTGGCACCTTGTTTTGGCCACCCAATTTACCAATTGATTTCATATAATCCCTAAATCCCGCCTCTCTTAGTGAAAAAGTTTTCAGTGCCCGAAGAATGTTTCCTTCAATCAGATCCTGATAATAAACATTCTGTCTGCACATTTCCTCGTTTAGCAGGCGTTCAAACTTTTTCTGATCGTCAGGAGGCGTGCGGAACTCCACATACCATTCATGCAGCGGCAGACCATCCTTAGGAGTAACGTTGGGAGCAACGGTAAATTCTGTCAGTTCTGTCTCCGGACAATTTTTTTGTGCAAACTGCATGGCTCTCTCCACTTCTTCGCCAATCACATGCTCACCAAAAGCAGAGATAAAATGCTTAATTCGCCCGGTTACCACGATGCGGTAAGGATTTTTCGAGACAAATCTCACCGTATCCCCAATCGAATATCCCCATAAACCGGCATTGGAATTCAGTATAATTGCATAATTCCTGCCCAGTTCCACCTTTTCGAGGCTTATGCGAGTCGGATTTTCATCATGATACTCCTCTGCGGGAATAAATTCATAAAAAATACCTTCATTCAACAGCAGCAAAAGCCCCTCTTCAGTTTGAGTATCCTGATAAGCGATAAATCCTTCCGAAGCCGGATATGTTTCCAGCGTGTCAATCTCTTTGCCGATACTCTCGCGCAGCTTCGCGCGGTAAGGCTCGAAATTCACTCCTCCCCAAATAAACAAGGAAAAATTCGGGAACAAATCCTTGATTTTTTTTCCTCCTTTATCCATCAAGCGGTCAAAATACATTTGCACCCAAGGCGGAATCCCCGAAATCAGCGTCATGTTTTTGTCATGTGTCTCCTCCACAATCCGGTCAACTTTTTCTTCCCAGTCCTCAATGCAGTTTGTTGTGTAAGAAGGCATCTGGTTTCTGCGCAGATACTGCGGCACGTGATGATTGACAATTCCGGACAGCCGCCCGGTAAAAATGCCGGCCTTTTTGTCCATAACCGGGCTTCCGGATAAAAATATCAGTTTGCCTTTCAGAAAGTCCGCCTTGCCTGTTTCATGGATGTAGCCCAAAAGCATATTACGGGCACTGTCGATATGGTTGTGAATAGAATCTTTGGTAATCGGAATGTACTTTACCCCCGAGGTAGTACCGGAAGTTTTGGCAAAATACAGCGGCTTTCCCTTCCACAGCACATCTCTTTCGCCCTGCAAAATCCTTTCAATATATGGCCGAAGTCCTTCGTAATCCACTAAAGGAACCTGCTTTTTGAAGTCTTCATAATTTCTTATTTCCGAAAAATTATGATCTTCCCCGAACCGGGTTGCAGCGCCCTTCTTCAAAAGACAATCAAGCGTCTTTTTCTGGGTCGCTACCGGTTGCCGCACCCATTTTTCTCTTTTTCTTATCACGTAAGAGGCAACAATCTTACTGGCAAAAGACATGAAACTCATGTATCAAAAATAGCGAAAATGAAGGGATTTTTAAAAAAATTGGACTTCGTCCTGAACACAAACAATCAAACTTTATATGTTTAGCATCTTGTTGATTCAAAAAAAACGCGATCTCTAATCTGCAGGTGCCCTTTTTCAGACATTTTTCAATGAATACAATAAAACTGAAATGAGTTAGCCTTAAACATATATAAAAAGCAAAAGCCACCCGAAGGCGGCTTTTGGAATATGTTATTTGAATAAAGTATCTTACATCATGCCTGGCATGCCGCCGCCCATTGGAGGCATAGCAGGAGCCGCAGCGCCTTCCTCTTCAACATCTGCCACTACGCACTCGGTAGTCAGCAACAATGAAGCGATAGATGAAGCATTTTCCAATGCCAAACGCGTTACTTTAGTCGGATCGATCACACCGGCAGCAAGCAGGTGCTCGTATCTGTCTTCTCTTGCATTGTAACCGAAGTCAGCTTCGCCGTCTTTAATCTTCTGAACGATCACCGAGCCTTCTCCGCCGGCGTTTTCAACAATTGCCCGCATAGGAGACTCCAGCGCTTTGGAAACAATCGCCACACCAGTTTCCTGGTCTTCATTCTCCACCTCTACCTCTTCGATAGCGCTTGCCGATCTGATCAGCGCCACACCACCACCAGGGATGATTCCTTCCTCTACAGCTGCGCGAGTTGCTGACAATGCATCGTCAACACGGTCTTTCTTCTCTTTCATTTCCACTTCAGTGGCCGCACCGATGTAAATAATCGCTACGCCGCCAGCCAATTTAGCCAAACGCTCCTGAAGTTTTTCTTTGTCGTAATCAGACGTTGTGTTTTCGATCTGAACTTTGATCTCGTTCACGCGAGCCTCAATAGCAGCCTCTTCACCGGCTCCGTTTACAATCGTCGTGTTGTCCTTGTCGATATTCACTTTCTCAGCCGTTCCCAGCATATCGATAGTCGCCGACTCCAGCTTGAATCCTCTTTCTTCAGAAATAACCGTTCCGCCAGTAAGAATTGCAATATCTTCAAGCATTGCTTTTCTTCTGTCTCCGAAGCCAGGCGCCTTAACCGCAGCGATTTTCAAAGAACCGCGGATTTTGTTCACCACCAAAGTAGCCAACGCTTCGCCGTCCACGTCTTCGGCAATGATCAACAACGGTTTGCCAGTCTGCGCCACTTGCTCCAATACCGGAAGAAGATCCTTCATAGTCGACACCTTCTTGTCGTAGATCAAGATGTAAGGTGACTCCAGTTCCGCTTCCATTTTCTCTGTGTTTGTAACAAAATAAGGAGAAAGATAACCTCGGTCAAACTGCATTCCTTCAACGGTTTTCACCTCAGTTTCTGTACCTTTGGCCTCCTCAACTGTGATAACACCGTCTTTTCCTACTTTGTCCATAGCGTCAGCGATCATCTTACCGATCTCCGCGTCGTTGTTGGCAGAAATAGCCGCCACCTGCTGGATCTCCTCGCTGGTTTCAATCTCCTTCGACTGCGCTTTCAAATCAGCAACAACCAACGCAACAGCCTTGTCAATACCGCGCTTGATGTCCATCGGATTGGCGCCGGCAGCTACGTTTTTGATACCGTGGTTAAAAATTGACTGAGTCAAAACTGTAGCTGTAGTAGTACCGTCTCCGGCATCGTCGTTAGTTTTAGAAGCCACTTCCTTCACCAACTGCGCACCCATGTTTTCTACCGGATCTTTCAGTTCAATCTCTTTAGCAACCGAAACACCGTCTTTTGTTACGTGAGGTGCACCGAATTTCTTGTCCAAAATCACATTGCGTCCTTTTGGCCCCAAAGTGACTTTAACCGCATCGGCAATAATATTAACTCCAGCTTTCAGTTTATCTCTAGCGTCCGTATCGAACAAAATTTCTTTAGCCATTTTCTTTCTTGTTATGTTTTAAACCAATAAAAAATTAAAGAATCGCGAATATATCCGACTCTCTCATGATCAGGTAGTCACCACCGTCCACAGACAATTCTGTTCCGGCGTACTTTCCGTAAAGCACCTCGTCGCCGACTTTCACAGTCAGCGGCTCATCCACTTTCCCAGGCCCTACAGCCACAACGATACCTTTCATAGGCTTTTCTTTCGCAGTATCAGGAATAATGATTCCAGAGGCGGTTTTTTCTTCTGCCGCAGCCGGTTCTACAAGAACCCTGTCTGCCAAAGGTTTAATTTTTACTTCAGACATTTCGTTGATTTTATCGTGGTTTAAAAATTATTTTAAATAAAAAACACATGTGCTCTTTTGCATTTCCTGTGCCAAGTTTACAAAGGTGACATTTTGGCGGAATTGGAAGACAAATCACGAAACCTTTTGGAAAAAATGACAGCGCATTTTCAAATTTTTCCTGCAAGGCTGACGGAAAACAACGCAATCAACCGCTGAGCAGTCAAAAATTCAAGCCCGCGGCCTGACATATTAATCCGTTCAAATCTTCCTTTTCCCTGCTAAACAATACCTAAAAACCGGCAATGGGATTATTGAAGCAAGCAAACAAAAAGGACCCAAAGATCCCTTTGCAAATATAGTTTTCCGGGTAAAAAAACAGCTTACTTAAAAAAGAAAAGCTGTCCGTTCGGCCAAAAAAAATTGTCTGTCAGAGCTGAAGGTCAGCCTTCATCTGCTCTATTTGCTGTTTAAGTCTTTCAAGAGTATCGTCAAAATCCTCCTTGCTTTCCAATGGCTCATTTACGCTAAAATAGAACTTAATTTTCGGCTCGGTTCCCGAAGGACGCACCGAAACCTTAGCCCCCTGATCAGTCACAAACTGCAGCACATTCGATTTCGGATAATCAATCACCAGCCTTTCACCGGTAAACAAGTTAGTGGTTGTTCCTTCTTCGTAGTCGATGGCTTCCACAAGATTCTGCCCGGCAAGCACCGCCGGCGGATTAGTTCTCAGTTCAACCATCCTGCGCTGAATCGCCTCGGCTCCTGCCTTGCCTTGTTCGGTAATGGAAACGAGGTCCTCGTAATAAAAACCGAATTTCTTGTACATCTCAGCCAGCTTGTCAAAAACACTCAGTCCCTGCGTCTTGAAGTAAGCCGTCATTTCAGCGAACATCACACAAGCCGAAACAGCGTCTTTGTCCCGAACGGCATCTCCAACCAAGTAGCCATAGCTTTCCTCGCCGCCGCCAATATAGGTTTTCTCTCCTTCCAGCTCGCGGATAACACCCGCAATAAATTTAAAACCTGTAAGCGTTGTGAAATGCTCTACACTGAAATGCTCGGCCATTTTGCCAAGAATATCGGAAGTCACTATGGTGTACACAATATACTCATTCCCTTGAAGCTGTTTGTTTTCCGCCCACTTTTCCATTAGGTAATACGTGAGCAGCGCGGCCGTTTGGTTGCCGTTAAGCAGCTGCCACTCCCCGTGGTTGTTTTTCAGTCCCACACCTACGCGGTCGGCATCAGGATCCGTAGCAAACAAAATGTCAGCGTCCAGCTCCTGCGCTTTCTGAAGCCCCAAAGCCATGGCCGCCTTTTCCTCCGGATTAGGATACGGTACCGTCGGAAAATTCCCGTTCGGCTCGGCCTGCTCCTCCACAACGGTCACATTCTCAAAACCCACAGCCTTAAGCGCCGGCGGAACCATCGTCACTCCTGTTCCGTGAATTGGCGTAAAGACAATCTTGAGATCCTTGTGCTGGCGCACGGCTTCCGGAGACAAAGACAAATTCTTAACGGTATCAAGATAAGCCTGATCCACTTCCTGGCCAATCGTCTGAATCAGCTCTTCGTCTTTAGCAAAATTGATTGATTCAAAATCTGCAATGGCATTTACGCACTCAATGATGTTCTTGTCATGCGGTGGAATTATCTGCGCGCCGTCATTCCAATACACCTTATAGCCATTGTATTCCTTTGGGTTATGCGAAGCCGTAATAACAATTCCGCTGTGGCATTTCAAGTAGCGAACCGCAAAAGAAAGCTCTGGCGTCGGACGGAGATCGCCGAACACATAGACCTGAATGCCGTTTGCCGACAGCACAGAAGCCGTAACATCGGCAAAAAGTTTGTTGTTGTTGCGCGAGTCGTAGGCAATAGCCACTTTCACTTGCTCATCTGGATACGTCTCTTTCAGATAATTGGCCAGCCCCTGCGTTGCTTTGCCCACCGTGAGTTTGTTCATACGGTTCGAGCCCACTCCCATCAGTCCTCTCAGTCCTCCTGTTCCGAAAGCCAGGTCTTTGTAGAATGCATCAACGAGTTGTTCTTCGTTTTCAGCCTGCAATTGGCGAATGGTTTCTTTGGCGTCATTATCAACCGCAGGGCTGTCCAGCCACTGATTGACTTTTTGGAGTATTGATTCTTCTATCATAATAAAAATACTGGAACGGTTGCCGGCAGAAAACATTAATACGCCTAGGCTTCACAAAAAATTCTCACCGGTTCCCAGTTGCCTTTTCTTAAAACCAAAATCAAGAATACGATTAGCTCCGAAATTGCTGCGGAGCCTGAAACCATAAATTTATAAAATAAAACTCAATGTTCACAGACCGGCAAGGAAAGAGAAAAATGTAATTTATTTCTGCTCATAAATGCAAAATCAACCGGCTTTCGCTTTAAGTCCTGCCGTCTTTTTATTTACTTTGGATAAATGTAAAAAAGAAAACTCACACTCCCTTCGCGGACCTTTCTTGCCTTTACAAGGGAACAAGAAATCAACTAAGCTTGAGTAACTATGGATAAAAAAAAACTGAACGAGACCCTAATTGAAATCGCCGAGCTGAAAAACAAATTGGCCAGCACCGACTACAACGATGCCTCTTACGACGACATGGAAGAAGAGCTTCATGACCTGGAAGACGAGTTCATGGACGAGTTCGGAGATATTCTGGAAGACATTTTGTCCGACATCCACGAGGAACTGTGCCCTGACAGCGAAGTATTGATGCCAATCGCATATCTGGCAAACCAGTACACGCAAATTTCGGACGATGAGTTCGCCCTTCCTGCAAGCGAAGGTGTCATTGTTGACGCCGAAGCCGAAGAATACGACGGCAAACTAGTGCGTCTGGCTATAGTACCCGGCCCGGCCCGCATCGAAATATCCTCAAGCAGCAAAGCAAGAAAAGTTATCTGGAAAGCATAACCGAGCAGCGGGGAATCATTTCCCCGCATACTCTACAAAAAAACTTCGCGGCTTTCTTCAGATTCAAAGCCATCTCTGACGCCATATCCAACAGCTGACACTTTCTGTCAATCCCGCACGTTCAGGTATTTTTTTAACTTGCCAACCTATAATTATCCTCGATAAAATAAAAAACACAACCCGAAATGAGTTGTGTCTTTGTAATATTCTTAACGGATTGCGTTTCCGAAAGGAACACGATATAATGTTTAGGACAATTTTTTAAAGCGGCGAGCGGTCCATCGCCACCTGGTATTCAGGATCCTCCAGAATATTCACCTCTACCAGATCCCCTGCCTTGTCCATCAACTTTGTACAGTCTTTGCTTAAATGACGGAAACTAACCTCTTTTCCCTCTTTCTGATAACGCTCAGCAAGCTTGTTGATCGCCTCTAATCCCGAATGGTCCATAACCCGCGAATCCAGGAAATCTACAACCACCGATTTCGGGTCATTCTTCGGATCAAATTTTGAACTGAACGCTGATACCGAACCAAAAAACAGCGGCCCGTATATTTCATACACCTTTTCTCCATTCGGTTCAATGCGCTTGCGGGCGCGGATGCGCACAGCATTTTCCCAGGCAAACACCAAGGCTGAAACCACAACTCCCGCCGCAACAGCAATAGCCAAATCATAAGCAACCGTCATACCTGACACAAGCACTAAAACAAAAGCATCAGCCTTTGGAATCTTATGAAGAATACGCAGGCTTGACCACGCAAAAGTGCCGATCACCACCATAAACATCACTCCGGTAAGCACCGCTATCGGAATCACCTCGATAAGCGGTGAAGCAACGAGAATAAAGCTCAGCAGAAAAAGCGCCGCCGCAATGCCGGACATCCTGCCGCGCCCTCCTGAATTAACGTTGATCATGCTTTGGCCAATCATCGCGCATCCGCCCATGGCACCCAAAAAGCTGCAAACCATATTCGACAATCCCTGCGCCACGCACTCTTTGTTCGAGCTTCCGTGCGTTTCTGTCACCTCATCCACCAGCGACAGGGTCATCAGCGACTCAATTAGGCCGATAGCCGCAAAAACCAGCGAGTAAGGGAAAATAATCCGAAGCGTTTCCAAGTTCAGAGGCACCTGCGGAATGTGAAATGACGGCAAACCGCCGGCAATGCTTGCCTTGTC
>JAKSBZ010000155.1 GCA_022360875.1 Cytophagales bacterium
CAAGAGCAAGGTGTTCAGAAATGCTTTGGAGAGCCTGCAGGATGATACTGTCGCCTCCATTTGCAGGACTTGTCATTTTGCGATTGAAGAAGAAAAAGGCGAGGAGCAGCAAGCATTGGTTTAGGAAAAAAATTCACAGCAGAAATGAACAGCCCCAGTAAAATAATCCATTTGTCCGACACGCACCTTTATGAAAATGAAGGCGAATTGTTTTATGGAAAAAATCCCTTCAGGGCGCTGAAGGAGGTTGTCGAGTTTATTCGCAAAGAAGATCCGGAGGTTGATCTTGTCGTTGTTACAGGCGACTTGTCTGAAGACCGAAAATACACTTCCTACGTGCTGGTGGACAGTCTTTTAAAAAAACTTGGAAAAGCTTGCTGCTGGCTGCCCGGAAATCACGATGACTTTTCTGTGCTTCCGCCTGCAATCAGAAAAAAATACGTGAAAAACGAATGGAGGCTGGGCGCATGGAAATTTATTGCTTTGGATACAACTGTTAAGGGAGAAGACTTCGGAACGCTTGCTGAAGCGGAACTTCAGCGGCTCGATGTTTTTCTGAGCGAGAACAGCGAGCAGCCTGTTGCTGTGTGCATGCATCATCCGCCGGTCGATGTCGGTTCCGAGTTTCTTGATTCGATCGGTTTGACAAACAAAGAGGCATTCTGGGACAGGCTGGCGGCGCACAACAATGTAAAAGCGGTTCTTTGCGGGCACATACATCAGGAGCTTCGCATAGTCAAAAACGGGGTTGTCGTTTCTTCTCCGCCGTCGACCTGCGTGCAGTGGCTTCCGAAGTCAAAAGACTTCAAATTTGATGACAGGAGCGGAGGTTACAATCTGGTAACCTTAAGACACGACGGGAGCAGCACTATACAAACAGTTAGAAGCCATTCCGCGACTCGTTTAAAGTTTCAGACATGAATGAAAGAAAAATAAGTGTCCCGTCCGACACAGGAGCGGCTTTCTGAAAATGAAATGCAAAAGCGTCATATTGTCCCCGCACAGCGACGATGCCGCCTTGTCTTTGGGAGGTTTGCTGCTGTCCGGCCGTCTTGGAATCACGGAGCTGCTTACGGTTTTTTCTGTAAGCAACTGCACTTTCAATGATTTGGACGATACTGTTGAAAACATCACTCGAACCAGAAAAATGGAGGACAGGGAATTTTCCGGCCTGTGCAATCCTGAGCTGCGCCTTAGTTATATGGACATGCCCGATGCTCCTCTTCGGCTGGGGATAGACAGCGCAGCGGTTTTTGACAGGTCTATGCTTCCGGAAGACCGAAAAATAAGCAGAGACATCGCCGGTTTCGTTGCTGAAAAATATTGCTTTGACATTTCTGTCTACGCGCCTTTGGCCCTGGGAGGCCATATCGATCACTGGATTGTGCTTGAAGCCGCCTGCCTTTTGGCTGATGAGGGTTACCGCGTGTTTTTTTACGAAGACTTGCCTTATGCCTCCGCTTGCAGTGGAAATCATATTGAGGAGAGAATCGAATTTTTAAAGAAAAAAACCGGGAGAAAATTCAGCAGCCGCATTAGCTGTCCGGGTGTTTCAATCGGGGAGAAAATAGACGCGCTGAAAGCTTACCGCTCGCAGCTGGATTCATCTATGGCTGAGCGGGTAATGCGCTATCATAAAAAACTGAACAACCACGCGGTTAACTATAAAATACTGGAATGATTAGGCTACCTTAAAAACAACAAGATGAACACACTGCTGCCCGTAATGAATCTGGCGGAATTGACCCTGATTCCCACCTATGTCTGTACCAGCGCCAACTGCATAGGCTGTTACAAAAAGACCTTCAAAGAGTATGAAGATACCTGTGTGCCGTCATTGAACATTAATGACTTAATGCCTTTTTTGAGGCGATATACCTTGTCGGCATGCGTGCACTCTTTTGGCATCACCGGAGGGGAGTTTACCGAATATGCGGAGTGCGGAAAGCTGATAGCGGCTTTGTCCAACGAATTTCCAGTTATTCCAATTGAAATAGTAACAAACGGGCAGGACCATTTGAAAATTATGGAGATTGTTGAATCGGCAAGGATAAAGGAAAATCTCACAATGCGCATTTCAATTGACGGATACGGAGAAAGCTGCGACAAGCTCAGACGGAAAGAAGGGTATTTCGAAGAGGCTATTCGATCCATTGAGGTGATGGCTGACTACGGACTGATTCCCGGAGTAAGAATAAACTGCCGGTATTATCCCGGAGAGGAAGGTTCGGTTTTCAGGCTGCGCGATTATCTTGGCCAAAAGTTCGGGATTTCTGAAAAAGCGTTTTCTGTAAGCAGTGTAACATATAAATTGCTGACCCCAGGCAAGACACAAAGCTATTTAATTGCTATACACAAATTTGCCTCGAAGTTCTGGAAAAGAACGGCTGACATAAATCTGCCGAATACTCCTTCGCTTTTGCTTAAGGGTGCGCGCTGCGGCAGCTCGTCATGCGTTCCGGCTGTCCATCCCGACGGAACCATACATGCTTGCGACACGTTGAACGGAACTCCGGTCGGCAACATTAAGGATCATGACACCGACGCGCTAATTAACAGGCTGGTGAAAGTGGGCAAGCTCAATCTGGATCAGTGCGATTTTGGAAAATGTGTGTTAAAGCATTATGAACATGTAAATACTCTTGTATGATGACTAGTTTATACCCTTCAAAACCTTCGGTGGGCGCGGAAGAGCTGGCGATGGTGCAGGAGGTTTTTGATTCGAGCTGGCTGGGATTGGGGAGCTTTGTAGGCCGGTTTGAGTCGGAAATAGAAAAATATATTGGCGGCGGGATTGCTGTTGCTGTGAATACAGGCACATCTGCCTTGCACCTGGCTTTGGAAAGCATAGGTGTTGGAAAAGGGGACGAAGTTATTGTTCCCTCGCTGACGTTCTGCGCCAGCGTTCAGGCAATAACCGCGCTTGGGGCAAAGCCTGTTTTTTGCGAAGTGTCATGCGATGATCTGTGCATTGACGTCGAAGACGCCGCATCGAGAATATCTCCCCGGACGAAAGCCATCGTTCCGGTCCATTACTGCGGTATTGTCAGCCGGATGGACGAGCTTTTGGCGCTGAAGAAAATCTACGGTGTCCGCATTGTGGAAGACGCGGCGCATGCTTTTGGCTCAACGTACAAAGACAGACCAGTCGGAAGCTTTGGGGATATTTGCTGCTTCAGTTTTGACCCGATAAAAAACATTACCTGCGGAGAGGGCGGGGCAATTATTGTTCACGATGAAAACCATGCTGAGCTGATCAGGAGAAAGCGGGTGCTGGGCATAGACAAAGACGGATGGATGCGGCACACCGGCAAAGGCCGGAAAGAGTATGATGTCACAGCGCAGGGATTCCGCTACCATATGAGCAATATCAACGCGGCTATCGGGCTGGTGCAGATTAAGAAGGCCGATGAGTTCCGGCAGAAGAAGGTTGAACTGGTTTCGCAGTACAACCGGCGGTTGTCCGGGCTGAATGGCCTTGCTTTGCTGAAGTGGAACCTGTCGGAAAATTTTCCTTTTGCTTATGTAGTCAGAGCGCGCGGCGGCCATCGGGACAATCTGAAGAAGCATTTGAGCAAGCGCGGCATTCATGCTGGATTGAATTACATTCCGAACCATATGCAAAGCTTTTTCAAAGGAGACAGCGCTTTGCCGGTTACCGAGCAGCTTTTTAAGGAGATTATCACGCTGCCGCTTTATTGTGAACTGGAAGCTGAGGATGTCGGCTATGTCATTAACAGTATTGAAGAATATTTTAACGGCTGTGATTCAGAGAAAACTATTCTGGCTGCAAAGGAGGCGGTGTGCGATGAGCAAACATGAAGATTTCTTTAGAAGCAAAAGAGTGCTGATAACCGGAGGACTGGGTTTTATAGGTTCCAATCTGGCATTGAAGCTTCACCGGCTGGGAGCCCGAATAGAGATTGTCGACGCGCTGATTCCTGAGCACGGAGGCAGCTATTATAACATTCTGCCCGTTGAAGAAGACATCGGCGTTCATGTTTTCAGGATGGAAGACAATGCGGAAGCTTTGGCGGAGATTGTTTCCAGACAGGACTGTATTTTTAACCTGGCCGGGCAGAGCAATCACTGGGATTCGATGGTGTATCCCCGCCTGGATTTGGCCTATAACTGCAGCTCTCATCTTGCTTTGCTGGAGGCTGTGCGGAGGTTCAATAAACCCGCAAAGCTTGTGCTGACCAGCACGCGGCAGATATACGGAAAGCCTGTTTATCTGCCTGTTGATGAAAACCATCCGACGCGGCCTGCAGACGTGAACGGCATTCATAAAATGGCGTCAGAGCATTATCATTTGTTGTACCACAAAGTGCACGGAATAAAAACAGCTGTGCTGCGTCTGACGAACACCTTTGGTCCGCGGATGCGCGTGATGGACACCCGGCAGACATTTCTCGGCTACTGGATGCGCTGTGCTGTCGAAGGCAGAAAATTCGAAGTCTGGGGCGGACGGCAAAAGCGCGACTTCAATTATATCGACGATGTGGTTGAAGCGCTGCTTCTTTCGGCTGCTGACGACCGTGCCTCGGGGAAGGTGTACAATCTGGGGCATCATGAGCACTGTTCCTTGCTTGAGCTGGCCGAACTGTTTGATACTTCATTTCAGGCTGAGTATGAGGTAAAAGAATTTCCCGCCGATCAAAAATCCATTGACATCGGAGACTATTATTCGGACTATTCGCTGATTAACAAAGAGCTGGGCTGGAGTCCGAAAATCAGTCTGGAGGAAGGGCTGCTTAGAACTTTTGATTTTCTTGAATTAAACATCGAGCAATACAGCGGAATATATGCATTTGAAGAATAAGATAAAAACAACGGACCTTTTAGCGGTCATGCGTCCTTATGCCGGGGAAATTGAGTCAGCAGTAAGCCGGGTGCTCGGCTCAGGCATATACGTCGGAGGCAGCGAGGTTGGACTGTTCGAAAAAGAATTTTCTGAATATCTGGGAGTCGGCTATGCCGCAGGCACCGGATCCGGCACCGATGCCCTTCAGCTGGCTTTCAGGGCGCTGGGGCTGAAAGCCGGGGATAAAATTGCCACTGTTTCGAATACAGCGGTGGCGACTGTCGCCGCGATAGAAATGATCGGTGCTGTTCCTGTTTTTGTGGACATCGAACCGGAAACCTATACCATGGCAACGGATAGCTTGCGGCAAATACTGGAATACCACAAGCACCGGTTCCCCCGAGATCCTGTGAAGGCTGTTGTTCCGGTGCACCTTTACGGACATCCGGCGGATATGAGCCGGATTATGGCGCTGGCAAAAGAATACGGCGTATGGGTAGTCGAAGACTGCGCCCAGGCTCACGGAGCCGAGGTCAGCGGGAAAAAATGCGGCGCGTGGGGCCATGCGGCGGCTTTCAGCTTTTATCCTACGAAGAATATGGGCGGTATAGGCGACGGCGGAGCATTGTGCACCAATGATCAAGCTTTGGCCGACAATGCACGGCTGATAAAGGAATATGGATGGAAGGAAAGGTACATCAGCGAAACTGCGGGGATAAACAGCCGTCTCGACGCAATACAGGCGGCCGTTCTCCGCGTCAGATTGAAGTATCTGAACGCTGAAAACGAGCTTAGAATCCGGAATGCCCGGAAACTAACGTCCGGGCTGAGGAACACGGGATTATCGCTTCCTCTTGTCAGGAAAGACTGTAAAAGCGTGTTTCATCAGTATGTGATAAGAGTGCCGGACCGTGGATATTTGATGCAAAAACTGCTTGACAGCGGTATTTCAACGGCTGTTTTGTATCCTCAGCCGATTCATCTGCAGCCGGCTTATCGTAAGCGCATTAAAGTGGACGCCGAGCTGAAGGTAACGGAACAAACCTGCGGCGAGATTTTATGTCTGCCTGTTCATCCGGCATTGTCCGGCAGCGACCTGCAGCATATAGCTGAAACGCTAAGCCAAGCCGTCTTTTCTCCGGAACTTTGCGGGGAAAACGCTGAGCGTGCGAAATGAATGCCTTGGAGGAAAACGTATTGCTTCGGAAAGCATTCATTTCGCGCATGGCGGTCTTAGCTTTTTATTCGAACAAAAGCTTCGTCCAAGTCGTAGCCGTCCACGGAAGACTCATCGTCCATCTGCACGGAGTATTTTTTTATTTCCTCTGCATCCAAAGAAACGCTGGAATGACTCAGCTCTAAGTCCAGCTGCAGAATTTTTTCTCTGTTTATATGAACATCGCTGTGCGAGGCTATAACCTTCAGGTTTTTTATTCGGCGTGAATAATAGTCGAAGTTTCCTATGTTTAGCTTTGAGCTGTCGGCGCGTACGGTTATCGGTTTGTTTATAAATAAGTACGCATCCAGGTCAACATTGACGTTTTCAAGAATAATAGTGCGGCAAATCTTCGGAATTAAAATTTTTGAAGGCAAAAAACGCTTATTTTCTGAAAAGTCAACAACAAGAGTATCACCGTCAATATAGTGCTCCACTTGCTCGATAGAATCGACAAAATGTAAATTTAATCTATATGAAATACCATGGAGCCGATTCCGTTCCAGTTCTATTTTTGACCGGGCATTTATAATTTTGAGATGTTTGTAGGAATCATTATCCATAACATCCACTTCTTTCCATATCTCTTTTACGCGGACCTCCCGGGTGCCTTTAAATGCCATTTCTCCGTAGAGCAACGCAAAATAGCCTATAATCAACCCCGCCAGGGCTGCGAGCAGTTTATCGCTTGTTTTCATAGTTCGTATATTTTGCCGTTAAATTTCATTACCCCATTTCACTGAGCTGCTTTCGTCTTTTTCCAGCGAAGAGTCAGAAAAATTATATCCAACGAGCATTGATTTATTTTTAAGCGAGCCTGAAAGGCTGCCGATTCTTGTTGTTTTCAAATGAGCCTTTGTGTGGTTCAGCTCCAGTTGGATCTTATCAGCATCAAACCTGCTCAGAAATATGCGGCTGTTGTCTGTGCGCATATACAGGCGCTTCATTCTGGTTCCGTCATTATTCGCCACCACATTGATTTTCGATTTGTGTCCGTAAATTTCGAGCTCGGAAGAAAGCTCCGCGCTGATAAACACATTGGCATCGTTTAAAAAAATCTTTTCGATTTTCCTTTTTGGGAGAAACAGTTTGCCGTCTCTCATGTCAAAATTTTCCGTAAAATTGATGATCAATGTATCACCGCTTTTTTGGTAATTCATCCCTATGTAGTTATGGGCCGTAAGACATTCCCAACGAGCATTCATTTTTTTTGACGGCTCGATGCTGAAGCGACGGGGTGTTTTGTTAACCTTTAAAAATTTCGCGGAAGAAATGACCTGTGATAAATCTTCTGCCTGCATTTTCTTCTTTAATGGGTAGCTTTGGTGCGCACTTTTGTCTTTTGCCTGTATAAAAAAGACAAACATATACAGCAGCAACAGCCCGAAAAATCCACCTATGATTATATTACCTTTTCTCATTGTTTTCTTCTTTTACCTGGTTTAAATACTTGATAATTTCATCCTGTGTAATGCCCAGCAAGTCCGCTTGTCGGATAAATTCCGGAAAGATTTTTTCAAAAAAATCCACTTTTTTTTCTTTGATAATAATCGCTTTCGCATGCTCTCTCACAAAATATCCAATGCCCCGCTTATTCTCTATGATGTTCATAGTCTGTAATTCGTTGAAGGTTCTGACAATTGTGTTGGGGTTGACGCCCATTTTGGAAGCAAATTCTCTGACGGACGGAATTTTATCGCCCTCCTTGTACTTGCCTTGAATAATGCGCTCTTTAATTGTGTCGGCAAGCTGGAGATAAATGCTCTTGTTGGAGTGAAAATCCATTTAGGCCTCCTTTTCTTTGAGTTTATAATAACAGGACGCAATGAGCAGCGCTTGAGCAATGGCCAAGGCAATGTTCAGCCACAGGATTGCCTGTTTTGCTGTATCCGGAACTGTAGCCAAAAAAGCTGGTATATTACGCCCCAGGTAATAATGCGGCAGCATTTTGAACTTTATAACCAAAACGCCGAAAAAGACGACATAAGCGGCCATTCCGGACAAAGCCGCCAGCGTTTTAACCAAAGCAAAGCGTCCGAAGCAGCTGGCGCCCAGCATGAGGTACAGCACAGCCAAATGAACGAGCTGAATGATCAGAGGCAGCAGCATTGGCGTATAATCATCTTTCGCAAAACGCTGATAAATGCGGGAGTCAGTCAGCCAGTAGAACTGATATTCGTAGTTTGCTTTTAAAAAGGACAGAAAATAGATGGCTCCGTTCATTACGCCGTAGAAAACCAGCGGATAGACAAGCGTAAAGAGAATAAAACGAAGGAAATACTCTCCGATGAATCTTTCCCAGTTGCTGACAGGCAGCATCAGGTAGCGCATAGCGGTTTTTTTCAGGCGGAAATCCGGAAAGGCATTGCCCACCGAAATGATAGCCAGTATTGAATAGCTGCCTAAAAAAACACCTAAAATCTGGTCATTGATGCTTTCATGGCTGGGGGTCCAGGTTTTGCCGATCTTAAGGATATTGGCTCCGGCAAAGGCTAAAATTCCGCAAAGCGCTGCGCCGGCAAGCAGCAGCCGCTTGTAGTGGCTGTGGCATTGCAGCTCTATGTAATTCAATGTTCTTGAATAGCTAAACGACTTGTTCATACACTTGAGGAGTTAAGTTCAGTTTGTTTTGAATAGAGGCATTGAACAGCAGTTCCAGGTCCACGGTCGAGCTTTCGTCCCGGCGGGGAGCGACGACCTTGTAGCCGCCGAGGGTTTCTTCGGCGTAGAGAATGTCCTCGTCCCGGAGCGAGTTGCGGAAACCGAAATGATACTGCGACTCAATCTCGTACAGTTCCTCGTTGAGGATGATCTTTCCGCTGTCTAGAATCAGTACCCTGTCGATAAGGTTCTGGATGTCGGCAACCTGGTGCGTGGAGATAACCACAAGCTGGTTTTCGTCCAGCGAACCTGCCATGATTTTGCGGAAAATCGCCTTGGAGCTGATGTCCAGCCCGTTTGTGGGCTCGTCAAACAGCAGCAGACGGCATTTGGTCGACAGCGCAAAAGCGATGTGGAATTTTTTCTTCTGCCCGTAAGACCACTTGCTGATGTTGGAGGTTTCGGGCAGCTCAAATTCCTTCGTCAGGCTTTGCATCAGTTCGGTGTCGAAGCGGGGATAAAACCGCCGGTAGCAACTGATGAATGTTTTGGGAGAAAACGAAGGCGCTTCAATTTCCTCGGGAAGGAAGTAAATGTCTTCCAGAAAATGCGGCGAGCGGTCCTGCGGTCTTTCCCCGAAAATGTCAAGAGAGCCGTTTTTCGGAAAATGCATGCCGGCAAAAAGCTTGAGCAAAGTAGTTTTGCCCATGCCGTTTTTTCCCAGAAGCCCGACTATGCTTCCCGGGCTAATCGACAGATCCAGCCTGTCGAAAAGCAGCTTTTTGGGTTTGTAGCCAAAAGAGAGTTGTTGTGCGTGCAACATATAATACTGTTTTAGTGTACTACATAACTAATACAGTATGAATGTAAATGCTTTTCTTAATTTCTCAAAATAATTTTTAAAAAATAATACAATTATTTATGATTGAGATTGAATAAAATACCCTGAAGTTATATTTATGGCTGTTTTTTTTAAAAAAATATATGCGCAAAAAAATCAGGGCATATTTTTAAAAACCGATGCCCTGGATTTGGTTCAGGCAGAAAATATTAGAAGATCCGTTCGTTTGGGACGGGTAAGAAGCTGTTTCAGCGCTCGTCCGCCAGATGCACCGGAGCCGTGTAATAATCGCCCTGCGGGTCGTTCAGAATGTAGTAGACATGCCAGCCGAAGCACTGTTTTTCGCGGAACATCATCCGCAAGATGATTGAATGGGTCAGTTTTTCTTTTCCGTTTTCGTCCAGCATAGCTTGCTGCAGTGAGTCGGTGTATTCCTGAACCATATATTCAGCGTGTTTTTTCCTGAATATTTTCTGAATGGTTGACATGTCCGGCTGTGTGTATACGCCTTTTGCGTCATAGTCTTTCAGAGGTTTCAGTACCATTTTCTCGGCGGGAAAGCGTTTCAGCAGCTCGTTTTCGTCAGGAAACATTTTCAGAGGAAACGCGTCCAAAACAAACCGCTTCCAGGAACCGCCGCCCGTTTCATTTTTTTTCTGGCCCAAATAACTGAGCAAATTCTTAGTTCCGAGCATGCCTCCCGACGGGTTTGGAAATATGGCTTGCGGGTGCTTTTTCAGCAAATCAGTCAGCGCTCTGAATTCCTCCGGATTCCGTTCCCAGACAAACGGGATGACGAGGCTGATGAACGCGTCGAATTCTTCTTCCTTATGCACGCATCCGCTGACGGAAACCCGGATTTCATTGGCGGGAATCAGCCGGACGCTGAGGCGCTGTTTTCGGAGCTCTTCGGCAAAATACCGATAATGGGGAATGTGCTCTTTGCTTGAATCAAGATGGCTGTAAAGTATGCCGATATTTTTTGCCCCGGGAAGCGCTCTGCATATTGTCTCTGCAAACTGGGCGAAAAAACCGAGGTTTACCGACGAATTTTCGGGAATATTCAGACATTCCGCTCCAGCCTCTCCCAGCGATTGCATCAGCCCGATTTTTCCGGGCAGGTTGATGTTTATCTCAATCAGTTTCGCTCCGTCTTTGGTCAGCAGAAAGTCTGCGGCTCCTGTAAAGTCGGTGCGCTTCATTTCATAAAAGGGGAGATTCCACTCATTGTGCTTCGAGCAGTATTCCGTGTATTCCGGTGTATCGATGATGTCCAGCAGCTCCGGAACGGTTTCATTCAGGCGCTTGAACAACTGTCTGTCAATTGCGCACGGAGTTGGGGAAAACAAATACGAATGACAGCCGGTTTGGGCTTTCAGCCGTTCGAAATACTGCGCTGCTTTGGTTTGGGTCAGGGTGTTCATATCGCGTCAACGGTTTGCCGGATTAAAGAGGCAAGTTTTTTTCGGTTCACTTTTCCGAGTTCGTTTGCAGGAAATTTGTCTGCCAGTTTTATCAAAACGGGAATTTTGTAAGCTTCCAGCAGGCTGGCGCAGTGTTTTTGAATGGCGGGAATCACAGAATGCGGCCGGGCTTCATTGTTCAGAATGACCGCGGCGCCCACTACCTGAAATTTGTCCTTGTCCGGAATGCCGCAAACCGCCGCCTGCTTCACGTAAGGCAACTCGCCGATTACTCGTTCCACTTCCATAGGCTGGCATTTCATGCCGTCCACGCTGATTTGGTCGTTGATCCGGCCAAGCACTTTTATATAGCCGTCTTTATCCATTATTCCCAGATCGCCGGAATGAATCCAGCCTTCGTCATCGATAATCTTTTTTGTTTCTTCAGGCGCATTCCAGTAGCCCGGCATCACGTTGGGGCCCCGCATGCAGATCTCTCCGACGCCTGCGCTGTCCGGATGTTCAATTTTCAGCTCAACGTTCAGCGCGCGGCGGCCCGTAAAGTCCAGCCGGTTCAGGTTTTTGTTGTAATGGATGTAGGCGCACCGGCTCGCTTCGGTCATGCCGTAATACATGTAGAATTGCGTGTTTGGCAGTAATTGAAGCAATCGGCGCGTGAGCGAAACCTCCATGGGCGTGCAGTTCACAACCACGTACCGGAGGTGTTTTCCTGTCTCTTCAAATTCGGATTCGCACTCGGCGACCATTTCTCTGAGCATGGCGGGAGAGGCCAGAAATCCGGTGGCGTTCACCTCGGCGATTGCTCCGGTCAGGTAGCTGGTGTCGTATCTTCTGTTGGTGAGAAAAGCCTCGCCGCCGGCCATTATCAGCGCATGAATGTGCCCCAGGCCGAAGGTGAAGGAGAGAGGAAGGCTGATCAGTTCCCGGTCTGTTTTTTTCATTCCGGTAAAATCCAGAATGCTGGAAGCCGTGGCAACAGTGTTTTGGTGAGAAGTAATGACCGCTTTGGGAGCGCCCGTAGTGCCGCTTGTAAACATCATGTAGGCGATGGAGCATTCGCCGCGGGTTTCGAGTTTTTCTGAAGAATGAACTTCGTCATACGGAAGCACCTGCGCCTGCAGCCGGGACAGGTCGCCCGGGTAGCCTTTCACGATGCAGTATTTTGCCGAAGTAACCCGAGCGGCATCTTCCACTCCCTTTGCGGGTTTTGAAATGCTGAGATTCACGGGAACAGCGGCTATGTGCATGCAGGCAAAGTAGCTGATCAGATGGTCTATTCCGTGTTCCAGCAGCAACACCACGCGGTCTTCGCGGCTGACTCCGGCTTTGCTAAGTCCCCAGGCTTTGCGCAGCATGCATCCGTAAAACTTACCGTAAGTCATGGATCTGTGCTGATCCATGACAAACAGTTTGTCGGCGTCGGTTCTGCTTCTTTTTTCGAGCCAGTCAATAATTCGCCTTTCCTTCATTTAAGACAGCTTAAGATTGATTTGCTCGAACACTCTGGCCATCTTAAGCAGATACGTCTCGAAGGTTCGCTGCGCCAGTTCATAGTCAATGGCTGTGTTTTCTGCCTTTGCATAGTAGTTCAGCGAGTCGATTACCACAGAAAAATGATTCAGCTCTGTTTCATCTTCCAGGTGCGCAAAGATATAGGTGGTGGTTTTTTTCTTTTCATCCGGGACGAAATCATAGTGCGCGTCAATCAGTTCGTTGAACGCCGACAGGGCGACTGTGTATTCCGCATGATTGTATATTTCTGAGAACATGTTTGTAAACAGACCGACTTGAATGTTTTCCACCACCATATTTCTGTAGACGAATTCCTTGAAGGCGTTTGCCTCCGGAATTGACCATTTGTCCAGCGTCCAGCTGTCGTCCGAAACAAAGGATTCCGCTAAGTCATGGTACAGTTTCGTGTGCGTTTCACCGTCGAAATCCAGCCCGAGGTCTTCGTAGCTTGTTTCCGCGTTTTTGGCCGCGGCCAGCAGCAGTTCGTGCTGTTTGCCGGGATCATCGCTTTCTTCCAGCGCCATGCGCTGCAGACGGCAGGAAAGTCCGTAGATTGCCAGCATTTTGAGGTGTGTGGCCTTCCAGGCATTGAAGAAAAATTTAAACGTTTCCTCCGGCCATTTTTGGGTAGTCAATTTTCCAAAAGTGCCTTCGATTGTTGCAATGGCCTTTTCCTGATTCGAAAGAGCGTTTAGCAAAGCAGTTTTAAGCTGCCGGTCCTTCACATACTGAAGGGCGGGCTCTATGCATGAAAAAATGCGCGGTTTTTGGATTGTTTTCATATCGGTTTTGTTATGAGTTGGACATGAGTGTTTGCTGTTCTGATTGGTGAAATTTGCTGCAGGAATCGGTCGGTAATGAGAACAATGTGAGGCGATTAAGTGAATTCTCTGACATTTACGGTTGAACCTGTCTGTTTAATCAGGGCTTCCGCAAGGATTTGGTTTGGGTCATAAACGGGAATGCCGGTTTGGCTGCGAAACCCGGAAAGCAGCGGCAGTTCGGTGCATCCCAAAACCAGCGCGTCGGCTCCCTTGGCAATCAGTTCCTGCGTCGCTTCGGACAGCTTGTCGCAAAGCAGCCGCTGGTATTTTGTATGATGAATTTTTATTCCGTAGCCGGGATGGTAAACGCAGTCGTGCACCTGCTGCTGGTATTTGCGGGAAGGGTAAAGAATTTTTCCGGAGAAATATTCCTGGTAGATGTTGAAGCGGTAGGTTCCCAAGGTAGCCAGCAGCCCAATGCAGCCGACTTGGTCGGCCTCCAGGCGTTTCTGCGTTTCCTCGACGATGTTTATGTAGCTCAGGGAGGAATCCGTCAGCTGCGCCTGTATGACGTTTATGATCGGTCCTGCATGCGCGGTGTTGCAAATAATGGCGGCGGAGCCGGCGCCCAGCTGTTCCAGAGAAAGAAGAGCCTCCGAAAACGCATAAGCGGGATTGACCTCCGTTTTTCCCAGCAGATAATCGCTTCGGTCGGAAAATTTTTCCGGAAACGAAAGATGGATGACCGAAGGGTATTCCTGCTCGTTTTTACGGCGGCTCGAGGAAAGAATTTTCCTGTGAACGTCCAGTCCCGCCCACGGGCCCACGCCTCCGCTTAGACCGATTGCTTTGTTTTGCGTCATCCGGTGATTATGTGAGCGGTCACAGATATTTTCGCTGAGTTACAATGATGAAATAAATCAGCCTTTGCGGTGTCGAAAAGGCGCTTTTTAGCTGCGATAGTCATCTTACATATTTATTTTAAATGTAAAAAAAATATAAGTAAAAGCACAATTTCAAAGCAGTGTCTTTCTTTTTGTTTTGAAAATGGGGTTTGGGTTTTTGCAAGGCAATTGTCTGGCGGTTAAGTTATATATTTAGTTTTATGGCTTTATATTTAATATAATAATGTTTTTTAGTTTAAAATTTGCTATATATGTATTAATAATATTTTTTAATTATAAATGATAAAATGTTTGTTTTTATGAATTGGTACTTTAAAGTTTGGAAGCAATATGCTGATTTTAGCGGTCGCGCAAGAAGGTCAGAATATTGGATGTTTACGTTGCTTAATAGTATTGCACTATTTGCTTTTATGCTTTTAATACATGTGCATATGGGATTGGCTGTCGCCTATGCAATATATGCAGTGGCTGTGTTTATTCCTTCGTTGGCTGTTGCAGTGAGACGTTTGCACGATCAGGAGAAAAGCGGCTGGTATATTTTTGTGTGCTTGATTCCGCTCATAGGATCGATTTGGTTATTGGTGCTGCTGGCGTCGGAGGGGACAATAGGAGAGAATCGGTATGGCCTCGATCCTAAAGGGTAAACTTTATAAAATTCAACAATTGATTTGGTGCTTAACAGCACCGGATTATTAAATTAGCATTCCAGGGGCAGAAGCGTGAGTGCTGGCTCGCGCAGATTTTCATTCTTTATTTAAAAGAAAATTAATTTTTTTATCACAAAAAGTTTTTCGTGTAAAGGTATTTTCGTTTCTTTTACATAAGATTTTTTCATATAAAAAAAACGAAGATTCTTTTACATGAGTTGGAAGCCATCCCCTTTGCCCTATACCTTGGAGCTAGAAACCAAACCCGTGCTTAAGCGGCTGCCCGGAGCGCACGCTGCGTTGGCGGAACTGAAAGCTTCGGCCAAAAGCATTCCCAATCAGGAAATTTTAATCAATACCTTGACCATTCAGGAAGCAAAAGACAGCTCCGAGGTAGAGAACATTGTCACAACCCACGACGACATTTTCAAAGAATCGCTTTCGGAAAACCAGTACGTGACGCTTGCGAGCAAAGAGGTGGAAAATTACATTTCGGCTTTGAAACGCGGATTCGGCATTGTCAGCAGAAACAAAATACTGACGGCCAACCATTTGATTGAGATTCAGCAGGTGCTCGAGAAAAACAAGGCCGGTTTCCGCAAAACTCCTGGAACGAATCTGAAGAACCAGCGAACGGGCGAAGTGGTTTACGCGCCCCCTCAGCATCCGCAGGAGATTGTTGATTTGATGTCCAATCTGGAAGCCTATATCAATGATGAGGGAATGAGCGATTATGATCCGCTGGTCAAGATGGCGATTATTCATTTTCAGTTTGAGAGCATTCACCCTTTTTATGACGGCAACGGGCGCACCGGCCGGATTTTGAATGTGCTTTATCTGGTTTTGTCGGGTTTGCTGGACATCCCGGTGCTTTATCTTAGCCGGTATGTTATTCAAAACAAAGAGACTTATTATCGCCTGATTCAGCAGGTGAGGGACCAGCAAAACTGGGAGGAATGGCTTCTGTTTATGATTGAGGCTATTGAAAAAACGGCGCGGGGCACGCTTCGGCTGGTGGAGCAGATTCAGGAGGATATGATGTACACCAAGCATTTGCTGAGAAGCCGGTTCAAGAAAATCTACAGCCATGAAATGCTCAATCATTTGTTTATGCATCCTTACACTAAGATTGAGTTTGTCGAAAAAGAACTGGAAGTCAGCCGGCCAACGGCTTCGTCGTATCTGAATAAGCTCGCGGAGGCGGGGGTATTGACAAAGAGCACTCACGGGAAGTCGAACTACTACATTAACAATCGCCTGGTGCGCACGCTTACGGGAAGCATTTTTTAGCAGAGCAAAGGGGAATTGCGATAAATTCCCCGTTTTGGCTGAGCCGGTTATTTTGCGCGGTAGGCAAGGGAGTCGTCGAGGGGAAATGAAACCAGACGGCCGCTTTTTCCTTTCGGAAGCTTGTCGCGTTTTACAAAAATGACTTGGCATTCATCCGAACAGATAAATTTTAGCGCTTCAGTGATCAGCGATATAGAGAATCTCCGGCCGGGACAGCTGCGCTTGCCCATGCCGAACGGCAGGTATTTCAATCCTTTTTCCGCATCGCGCTCCAGAAAGCGCTCGGGCTGGAATTTGTGCGGATTTTCCCAGACGTCGCCGTTGCGGTGCAGAGCGAAGGCCGCAACCATGAATTCGTGCGCGGCGTTTCCGAACAGGTGTGAGTTTTTATCTTTCGCGGCGCGCTCGTATCCGAACTGCCGGAACGGCGGGTAAAGGCGCAGCACCTCCATAACAAAGCATCTGGCAAAAGCGGGATCGCCGTGGATTTTCTTTTGATGCCGGGGCCGCGCCGCCAGGCAGAGCAATGCCGACCCGAGCGCTGACGCCAGGCTAAAAGACGAGACAAGCATGCTGGTGATTTCTCCTCTGAACTGGCTCTGCGTGATTTTTCCGGAGGATCTCAGTTCTGCGAGCACTGAGAACCACGAACCGGTCCTTGGAACCGTGAAATCAACCACCATTTTCTCTAGTTTAGCGGAAACCCGTCTCATGTGCAGAAAATCGTTGAAATACAGGCGGTCGATTAAGCTACGGAGCAGCCGCAGGCCGGGCATGTGAAGACGAAGGGAATACATCAGCCCTTCGAGCGCCACAGGTCGCGAGTTGTGGTGAAATTTTGTGCGCGTGATAAAGTCTTCCAGGGGCTTCAGAACCGTCACATTCAGCGTGTCGTTCAGCATGCTTCGGTAAAGTTCGCGAATCAGCCGGTCGGAAATGTGAACGGTTTGTTCGCTACGCTCTGGGCGGGGCACCGGAAACACTCGCTCTACAAGCTTTCTGGCAATTTGCGGAACCGCCTTTTCCGGCGGCAAATGAGCGCGCGAAATTCCCTTCAGCCAGCCTGCATGTTTGTCGTCGCTCACCACGATGGAATTCCGGCTCAGGTGAAACAGCGTCAGCATGTCCATTACGAACCGCGAGCGGGTGAAGGGGTGCTTCGCGAAGGCTGCGATTCTCTTTGGATCAGCGCTGTATTCGAGGCGGTTCTTAAGCCAGGGCAGGGAATAGACTTTGCCGCTTCCCTGCCACTGGAATGATTTAAACAGACCCAATGCTATAGATTGATTTTATCGTTGAAACGTCTTTTGAGCAGCCGAAGCCGCACTGAGTGGAAGGTGAGTCCGACCCGGAAGGTTAGTTTCAGAATCAGAAAGCGGAGAGCATACGGAAGCTTGATTTTAGAGAAGGATCCAAGCCCGTATTTGTACACTTTGTTGACCAGATCAGTATCCTTGAAGGAAGTGGCCTTCCGGTTGACCAGCTCAGCGGTTGCCAGCTTGTAGAGTTCCTTCGCAAGGCCGAATTCTCCAAGCTTGATCAGAACAGTGATCGGACGGAGGTGCTTTGCCCAGAAACGGTGCCATTCCGGATCCGTTGAGCGCTCGACGATCCGAGGCCCGACTTTGTAATAGAGCTGAACGGCTGCGCGTTCTCTGTTGCTTGTCATCTTCTCGTCGCGCACGAACCGGGCCAGCGTCAGCGGCTCGCTGTCGTCGGACATCCCTAGGCTTTTCACCACTGCCGTTGTCAGGAAACAGACGTCATCAGTGTCATCGACGTCGTCGCTGTCATCATCGTCATTGTCATCGTTGTCATCATCATTGTCGTCGTCGTTGTCATCATCGCTGTCATCGCTGTCGTCATCATTGGCATCATCGTCATCGTCGCTGCCGTCATCATCATCTCCGCCGGGATCATCCCCGTCATTGAACTGATCTGCATCATCCCCGGAGACAGGTTCGTTGCCCGGGTTGTCGTCAAGGTCTTCGCCGTTTTCTTCGGTATTTTGGAACTTGCTGCTCGCCCACTCATATCCTGCTTTGCCAAGGCTTGTCATCGCTTCGAATATTGTCAGGGTCGCTATGTTTATGGCAACAGACATCCCGATTTGCTTCAGGACTGCCATGTTTTCCTGCTCTTGTGACGGAGCTGAAGGTGAAGATGATCCGCTGCTGTTCAGATTTCCGTAGAGGTTAGGGCTTGAAGGCATTGTCGAGCCCGTGGCATAGTAATACCCGTAGAGATTCGGTCCCGTATATGTATTGTCGGAGTATATCTGAAAGTACGTCCACTGCATATAGATGAGCAGCGTTTGGCTACCGATTGTACATTGAAAATAGCTGTAGAACGGATTGAAGGTGAGATCCGTTCCGGTTTGCCCCTGAAAGGTAATCGAAGATCCGTCTGAGGAGATGGTTAAATCGTCCGATGTGTCGGAATTGAGCGTGCAGGCATAGTCTCCGGCCCATAAGCTTGGCGAGTCGACGGCGTTGGCCTGCAGCGCGGCGGAGGCGGAGTAAACACTCCTGCGTCCGCTGGATGTAATGGATGCACTGCTCGAATTTGTCGGTGTCAGCGATACTGTGACATTGAAGTCCGTGGTTTGCGTATCGTCATAGTCTACAACGCAGGAGGCGAAAGTTATCGAACCGTTATAGGGGAAAGAGTCCGAGGCTACAATGAGGAATTCTCCCGTGCTGCCGTTGAAAGCGGTTGACGAGGTGATGTCGATAAGCTGACCGCTAGTGTCTGTAGCCACCTGCATTTGGTAAGTGTCACCGTTGCTGTATAGTTCTATCAGGATGCTTGGCTGGCTGCCGGAGTCGAAAGTCTGGTAGGTGCCGTAAAGGATGGACGGCGACGTTCCAAAGGGCGGATAGGTCGGAGTCGAGCTGTCGCTGTCCGTGCTGGCCATATCCGTGTACGAGCCTCCGCTGACGTTAAGGATGGCATTGCTCACGTCTTCAGTGGTTACCCCCGAGTAGCCGGCATCGTCGATATAGCTCTGAACGGCGTTGTCGGCGTCATCGGCCGATCCGCTGCTTTCATAGGCCGAAGAGTAGGTCTGGTACAGTTCCGCGGTGGTGCCGTTCTCCATCAGGCTGTTCAGGAAATCATTGGCGCTGTCGCTGCTGCTGCCTCCGTCTGATGAGCTGGCTTTGGAGACGTGCGAAACCCGGCTGATGGATCCGGACATCACTGCGCGCTTCTCTCTTTTGGTAAGCGAATAGGATTGGAGCAGCGTTTGAGGATTTTTCTGCAGATCCTTGAGGATGACAGGATTCAAGGCGGTGTCATGCATCAGCTTCAGCATTTTCTTGCTGGCGCGTCGCTCAACATAACCTTCAGGCCGCTGATAATGAGCCAGGTTTTCGGCCACCTTTTTCGTTTTGTCCGAGTTGGCGGTTTCCCAGTCTGTGGGATCCATGGACACCTTGGCGCCGACTTTTCCGTAGCCGGAAGCTTCAACCCGTTCCTTGAGGGCGCCCAGCAGGGTTTTCGGAGGAATGTAGAGCGTTGACACGCCGGTTACGTATTTGCGCCGCGTTTCATCGTTCAGCAAATCCGAAAGGCGAAGCGAAACTTTCGAGGACTCGATGCCGGGGAAGTTGGAGCCTCGGAATACGGTGCATGGGCTGTCTCCGCCGTAGTCCTCCATCAGCGCTTCTATCAGCAGGTTGAAGTTTTTGTTTTCATATCCTTTAAAGCTGAATTTGCTGTCGGCAAAGGCGCCGATCTGCAGCATGATGACCTGGCTGGCGGTATTCAGCTTTCGCTTGCGGAGATAGTAATCGGAAGCTTCCACGATCTGGCAGCCGTTGCGGGAAGGATCCACCTCGAGCTCCGCAAACAGGTAATCCATGGTGGTAATGCCCGGATACAGCAGCGCTTCGTGCCCCTCTTTCCGGCTCTGGTAAAGGACGCGGCGAACCGCCTTGACGAATACGCCCGGATGGCCGTAATAGACGCCGCACACCGATTCTCCTTTCCGGACCGCGGACAGCATTGACTCCGCCATCTGCAGGTAGGTGAGGTTTCGTTTTTTGCCTGTTCCGTAGTACTGGTACAGGTCGTGGCAGTTCTTGTTAAGAGATTGGATGAATGCGGCGGTTACCCCATCTGCGGCGTGATAGAAAACGCGGTCGGCCGATTTGATTTCGGCAATTGATTCCAGCGTCATGTGCGAGATTGCTTTGAGCCCTGTTCCTACAAAGACGATGCGCCCTTTGCGTTCCGGGGCTTTGTCAGATGGAGTTTGATTAGCTGTCATAAAATTGATTTTTTAATAATTGTTTTAGATAGTCCGAGCTTGCGTTCGCTTTTTTTTAGTGCGGGGATTTTTATAAAAGAATTCACAGGCTGAATTCATAAAAAAGCAATGTCGTAATGCAATAATCATTCGAAGGACTGGGCAGTGAAAAAAAGAGGCGAGAGTAATCTTGAGTGTTTTAAAGGATTTCAAGGGAAGAAAGTTGAATTCCGGGCTGGGTCTTATTTTTGGTTGTCGGTATGCTCGTGGTTTAATTCATTGGTTGTTAACTGATAACGACCGTTTTAAGCAAACAAAATAATGAGCAATAATAGGGTATAAAATAGGCGCAAAATGTCTATTTTTATGGAGAAAATGCCTTAACCGCAAACGCCCTCTTTTTTATGGCCAGAACGATTGCCTATCTCCGCACTTCCACCCTCAAGCAAGACAACGACAACCAGAAACTGGAAATCTACGAGTATGCCCAAAAGCATGACATAAAAATCGACGAGTTTTTGACCGTTCAGGCCTCGGCCCGAAAGACCCAGCTTCACCGCAGAATCGGGGAGCTGCTGGAAAAGCTTGAGTCTGCCGACACGGTTATCGTCACTGAAATAAGCCGCCTGGGGCGAAGCACCGCCGAAGTCATTCAGCTGATCAACAGCATGGTTGAGCGCGGCATACGCGTCATCGCCATCAAGCAAAACCTCGACATCCGGCAGCACGACATGAACTCCAAGATTGTCATCACGCTGTTTTCCCTGCTCGGAGAACTGGAGCGGGACCTGATCAGTATGCGAACAAAAGAGGCTTTGGCTGTCAAGAAGAGCAAAGGCGTCAAGCTGGGCAAGCCAAAGGGCACCATTCAGAAAAGCAAATACGACAAGGACCGGGAGCGCATCAAGGAGCTGCTGTCGCTGGGCGTGTCTGTCCGCCGGATTGCGGGCATTCTGGGCTACGAGACGCATGGCGGGCTGACGAGATATATTCGGTCCCGAGGGCTTAAGAAAGACATCAAGCGGCTTTACGAGCCTGAACATGGCCGGTAAAAATCGAATTTGTATGCATCGGGGGCTGCGCAAAATACTCCCGCCCAAATAAAATGAAAGCAGCCCGCCGCCTTCCCTCCCCGAAGTGTAACTAATTGAAAACGGCGTTGCATAAAATGAGCAAAGGACATTTCCCCTCCTTCAATCATCGACTTGTATATCGCCGCCGCTTAATCAAGCTCTTCAGAAACCACAAAACATACTGCCCGATGAGAAATCAATTTCGTCAATTATGGCTTTGGCTCCTCCCGCTTTTGTTGGTGCTGGGTTGTGAGTCTCCGGAAACGGAAAGTCAGGAAACCGGAACGGTCCGTTTTATTGTGTCCCTTAAGGAAATCCCCAAAGCTTCGGCCAGTCGGAAGCCTAGCGGTTTTCCGCAGTATCCTCCCCCAGACCCGGGCGACATTCGGAAGATGAAAATCAAGAGCAGCGATTTTTTGCCCAAAGCGGAGGTTTATTATGTCAACGTCCGTTACGACAAGCAATCAGACCAGCTGTTTATCGATCCGCTGCCTCTGCAGGTTAAGGCTTATACGATTACAGAACTTCAGTTTTTGACTTTCGATGACCGAGTGATCTACGCCTGCCCGAATACCTTTTTCTTTTGGGATTATGAAGATTTGATCGGGCTGGTGGAACGTCCGCTGCCTTTCGACATCCACGTAGGGCCAGGCGAAAACAATGTGCACGTGGAAGCTGTGCCTATACTTGAAGCGCCGTTGGAATACTTCAGTTATTTGTTTCCGGCCGGCGAACTGCAGGATTTAACCAGTTTTGCGCTCGGCGTATATCCCAAAGACTCGACGTCGGGGCAGACGGGCACCTACAATCTGAAGGTTGTCCGGCAGGAAGACGGCTTTCTGCTTTACGAAAAAGACAGCTTGCCTTTCGGCATTCGGCGCATTACCTTTAACCCGCGGGACAGTCTTTCCCGGCTGACGCGTGTTATGGTCAGCTCGGAGGGCTACGCGCCGCAGACCTATTGTAAGGAACTCATCAACGATCTGGCTCTCGGAACCAATTCGCCTTTTAACCGTCCGATTAATCTGTTGCTGGACCAAAAAGAAAGGCATTTTTACGATGACTTCTATGGCGCTGCCGATATCGGCAGCCAGGAAGAATTTGAGAAGTTTGCTGGTTATGGATTTACCCATGTGGACGGACTGGGCTTTTACAATTATTATGATAACTGGACACCTGATTTTTCTTTGCTTAACACTGTTCAGGAATTCGGTTTTCTTGGTATTAGTGATTTTAACCAGCTAACAGATATCAATGGATTTGCCAATCTCAGGAAAATAAGGGGGCTGTTGATTGAAGATTGTTCCCGCCTGCGGCAAATCAGCGCTTTCCAGGAGGTTAAGGAAATAGAATATTTATCCATTAGGGGCTGCGATTCATTAACAAGTTTGCAGGGGTTCAGCAGAGAAATGTTTCTGGATAATTTAACTATTGACAACTGTCCGAGTCTTTACGATTTCTGTCCGCTTCCGGTGGCGCTTCAAAATTACCACGTGGGCTATGTTGCTATAGGGCATCCGGAAACTTTTCACGTTCGCAATAATCAGGATGGCTCGCTATACTCTTTTTATGACTTTATCTACATTGAGTGTCGCTAAATTCCAGTCATTTTTATTTAATCGAAAAAAATTCTGTCATGAAATATAAATCATTATTATATACAATCTTTTGGTTCGCCGCCGCTTTATGGCTTTGGAGCTGCGAGTCGGACACGAAGGAGGAAGAAATTCCGAAAGGCACGCTTCAGTTCGTTCTGAAACCCCATTTTGTTCCTGAAAGTCTTGCAGATGCCCGCGGCGAGGCTTCTAGCAGGGAAGGCGAGCCGGATCCTTATTTTTACTATGTTGATTACCCCAAGGGCGTCACGCAGGCGCGCATCACGCTGAACAACTTTACTGTGAAAACCGAAGTGACCTACAACAGCGAGCTGCGCCAGTTTTTCGCCAAGCCGCTGCTATTGGGGCCCGGAGATTTTACTTTGCGGACCTTTGAACTGCTCAATGACGAAGGAAAAACCCTTTATCTCTGTCCGACTCAGGACGCGTCGGAGGAAATACTTGAGCTGGTGGAAACGCCGCTGCCTATTGATTTTAGTATGTCCGGGCCCAGCCATAGTCTCGCAGTGGAAGTTATCCCTGTTATAGACTGGGACGCCAAGGCTTATGGCTATACATTCTTCACTATCGACTTCAAGGAACTGCTGGGGCTCGGGATGTCCGTGTTGCATGAAGATTATTCGGAAGGGTTTGACGGCACCTTTGACATGGAAATCATCCGAATGAGAGATAACAAGCTGCTTCACCGGGCCGACAGTCTTGCCTTTGGTTATCATAGGATCACGGCCGATATAGAGGGAACTGGTGGTGCAGATATCCTTCTGATCAATCTGCAAGCTGAAGGCCTTCCTCCGCAGGCACACGTTTTTGAAATGTGGCAGTATAATATGTACCAACGCGGACCTTTATTTGGGGAACCGCGCTTGTTTGTAGAGCTTGGACAGGAGCAAAAGCGCGTGTATCACCATTGGTACGGAGAGAAATTTATTAATTCTCGGGAAGAAGCTGAAGCATTTGCGATGTATGAATTCACCCATATAACGACTCCACTGGTATTTAAGCAAATGAATGAATCATTAGATTTCGCAATTTTTAATTCGATACGGGAAATTGAAGGGGGGCTTGAAATCAGAAACAGCCCTGGTTTGCAGGAGATTTCGGGCTTTCAAAATCTCCGCAGGCTGAGATCTCTAGGAATTGGCGGTTGCGAATCGCTTACAAAGATCAGTGGTTTTGATAGTCTGCAGGCAGTTGCCTGGTACTTTTCCCTTGGCGATTGCCCGAGTCTGGAAGATCCCTGTCCGTTTCCGGAGCGTTTCCGCTCTTTCGCCGAAGCGCCTGAATATTTCTCAGTAAAAAATTTAAAAGACAGCGTTTCTTACACATACGAGGAGTTCCTTGAGCTCGAGTGTGACTGAGGTTCCGTTCCGGCAAGAGTTCTCTGAGTCTTGCCGGGACGGTCAATTAAAAAAATTGCTCACAGCCAAATACAGACACATAATGATAAACAAAGAGCAGTTGATTATTATTCTCCGCAAGCGCCATTTGTTGTTTCTGTACAACGTGTCTGACAAGCGGAATATTCTTTTCTTCAGTTTTATTGCAAAGAGTACGGGAATTAAGAAAAACAGCGTCAAGGCGAAATGCAGCGAGCTCACATTGAAATATTGAATTATCACAAAGAATATGAATCCAATAACATTCAGCGTACTTGTGTCCGATACGGCGTTTGCTATGATTGCCTGTTGTTTTTTCTCGCTGTGCATTCGTACTGTGTCTAGCTCAATTGCTTTTTTTTAGAGAGAAAATTTTACCCGCTGGGTTCGATTGGTTTACAAAAAAGGTTATTTGGTTTCCTGAATATACGAATATAGTTTAATTTTTTGTTAAAAAAATATATTATCATCAATTATGAGGTTGGAAAATTTTTTCAAATTCTAAAATGCCTCCTGAAGGCCTGTTAGGCCACGATTCTCTTTTGGTTTTTGGAAGCGGCTGATTTTTTTGAAAAAAAATTAAAAAAAGCGATTACAATTTCAGAATACGAGTACTTAGAGATGCTTTTAGCGAAATGATCAGCAGGTTGATTTTGATTTGAAAAGGTGGCGCTAAAAGCATGCTGATCAGCCCAATTTTGTACTCGTGTGTTCCGGAGGCTATCAGCCCTTGTCTCCGGACACTTCTTTACAAAACCGGCAAAAGGTTAGCACGCTTAACCGGACACAACGCATCATACTTTACACTGTATTAAACACTCTAAACCTTCGTGTCCAACCGCCTGCTTCTCATCCGAGAGCAGGTTTTTTTACTTTTATATATGTTTAACCAACTCGTTTTCTTTTTAAATGTAAACGCATTCTTTAGGCAACCGTTGCAGCTCAAGTGTTTTTGCAGCGAAGCAGAGGATGTTGGCAATTCTCTGTTTTTAGGACTTTTTCGCGGGTATAATAATTGGTGAGATGATCTAGAATATAACCGACATAATTATGAATCTTATTTTATTATACAAAAGCGGTTCAGAATCAGAATACAATGTCAACATGCAGGAAATTTACTGCGAAGAGGTAAACAGTTATTCTTTCGGACCAAAATCCGCCATAACGTTCAAAGACTCGGGCAAGCCGTTCGAAGCGCTTACCTGCCCGAAAACCGCGCTGTTCCACAACAATCTGTTCGGGGTCTACAACGATTTGGACTTCAATATTTCGATGTGCGCGTATGACGGAGCGGACTGGTTTGGAGGAGCAAAAGTGGAAATCGACAATGAA
>JAKSBZ010000184.1 GCA_022360875.1 Cytophagales bacterium
AACAACTTGAAAAAAAACTTAAACGCCTGAACAGTGAAATAAAAGGGCTGAAAAGACAAAAAAAACAAAACGAGAGAAAACTAACAAGACTCGCGGAAGATGCTCAAAAAACATCCAGCAGCCCCCCGCCCTCGCTTGCACGCCGAAAAATAAACAAGCATGAATTGCTGCTCAACGAGATCAGTTCAAAAATAATTATGCACATCGAATCCCTGCAGAAGCAATTGCCCGTGCTTGAAAACTCGCTGGACGTCCTTCAAGAAAGGATCGAAGAAAACAAGCATATACGAAAAATTGCGCTGCAAGAGACCGAATCAATGCTGCACAGACGTCTGGAGATGCTTCATGAACTAGAAAAAAAAATAATGGAATGGCACCGGGAAAACCCTGTCCCGATAGATGCGCTAGGAGACCAAAGTGCCGTTCCTATGTTTTTAAGGCCAATCATTGTTTTGCTTGACGACATCAACTTTGAGCACCAAAGGATTGTCAACGAAATAACGAGCCTGAATCTGAGCATCTGGGTTCCGAGAGACGAGTCTACTTTTGTAGAAATCCACATGCCCTCCCCAAATGCTTCACTGCTTTCAACTCTTCCCTTCGAAATCGAACCCTTTGAATTTCCGGAAGATCCATTTGAAGCTCATTCAAAACGAATGTCATTGAACGAGAGTTTTTCCGGTAGGCGTACTCCCGCGTCTACACCAACCCAGGACAGCATTCGATCCGAAAGAGGATCAGTTTCCGGCATGCATCACTCAACACCAAAATTGGAACCATTTCCAGAAAGCCCCTCTTCGCAAGAAAAATCCTTAAGCACTGCAACAGGCGAACCTTATAGGGAACACCGATCCCTTATCCGTCAGGAAGATGAAGATATCCAGACTTTGTGGGAGGCTGTCACACGCTATCTCGACCAAAGCACACTTTCCCTTCACGAAAAACCCGCTCCTGAAGAAATCCCCGCCGGAAGGCGGTCGCCAAACCTTCAGATCAGCGCAGACCAAAAGGCAGGCGTAGAATCGAACACATGGGAGTTGCTGAATACCGACCCTATCGGGTTCCGGTCGCAAGTAAATTCGTATATGGCCAAACTCATCACCACGCCCAAAGGGAGAAGCCTGCTAAGAGAAATGCTGAACCTTTCATTAAGCGGGCAGCCAAAAGGCCAAAAGCTGCTCATGCTTCCGGCAAGCCAGTACATGCTTAACAAACGTTTCGAAAAACCCCGCTATCAGGAACACGCTCAGCCACCCCACTTCGGTGCGGGAATCACTCACAGGCTCCCTTTGAATGAAACCCTGAGAGGCTTACCGCAAAGAATCAACCTCTTTCCTATGAAAGAAAATCTTTGGAACCGCAACCCGAATTTCAGAATCGGGTACAGAATGATCAGCCATGCTCCGGCACAATCCGAAATAGCAAACGAAGCTGATGAACCGCAAACACATGAGCTCCATTTTCCGAACAGACTGAGCCACGCAGACTACCTGGTACCCGTGGACCCGGAACATCTCCCGAAAAGCAAAATCCCCCCTAAAAAAATCGGGAGAAGAAGGCCTTTGCCCGGAACATATCTGTCTATTCAGCCTCCCTTCATCCATTTTGCCAAAGCACTAAACGCCGCCAGCCGCTCTTACCACAAAACGGGAAATCCTGACACCCTTCCGGAAGCAAACAATGCTCTTGAAAACCGCCTTCGAAAAACATGGAAACTCAGTCCCAGCGGAACGGGGAACACTCCCGAAATCCAAGGCGGCTACAGCGGAGAATTCTTAAAAAGACTTGACCTGGAACGCATAAAAACTCCCCTTCGCAGGGAAGACGAATACTCTATCATCACTTACCGCTCTCAATATCCAAAAGCAAATATCAGCGCCTTTGACCAAGGCCGAGCCGAGATAGCCGGAGGCATAAAAGAACAACAGATTTTAAGAGGGCACCGGCAGCGCCAAGAAATGGCTGAAGAAGTTCACCGCAGACGAAGCGCCGCAGCTGCCCAAATAAAAACAGAAGCGGAAGCAAAACAGGAAATTGAGGAAACTGAGCTCAAAAATGAATTTGCTTACGACCAAGAACAGGAACGGATAATAAATATCCAAATTGAAAAAATGCTGGAAAATGTACCTGAGGAAAACAGGGAACGCATGGAACACGTATTGCGGCTGGGATTCAGAGAAGAAGAAGCGGAAAGAAAAAATCTGAGAAAAGCCAAGTGGCGCGTTCCTCAGAAACCCGACATTCCCACAAATACGCTTTGTGAGCTCCGAAACACGCTGCGGCAAATCACGCACGAAGCCGACGACCGGTCTTCGCTGTATGAACGCAGGACAGCAGAAGCATCAAGCCCGATCGCGTGGGTGGAATGGCAAAAAGGAGTCGAGCAAACTGCTAAACGCGAAATGGAAAATAAAAGAAAAAGGCAGCTTCGCTTCAACGAGCTCTGGAAAGAATTTTCATTCATTTCGTCAAAGGAAAAAAGCCGGAAAAAAGATGCTGCGGCTCTGGCATTGAAAATTGAAGAATGGAAGGCGACAAAAGAAGAAAAAGCGCTAAAGGAAAGAATGGCTCAGTTCCAAGAATTTCCTTTCGAATCATTATCAGATTCCTCTGCGAAATCCTACCCAGACTCAGTTGCTTCTTCCAATTATACATCGGAAGAATCCGACGGAGAGACTGTCAGAAGCAAATTGGAACCTAGACGAAAAAAAAGACGTCGCCCACGAAAATAGCCGGTCAGTAATTTATCGAAATTTTTAAATCCCTTTTTAAGACAGCCCATTGTTTTCTCCAAAAATCATCTTTTCTGCACTTTAAATATTCTCGTTCCCGAATTGTTCTTCAAACGCACTCTAACAATATAGATTCCTTCGCTTGCCGAAGCACCTGAAAGATTTGTTCCGTCCCATCTTGCGGAAGAACTTCCAGAAGTTTTCAAAAAAGCTACTTCTTTGCCTAACAAATCAAGTATTTCAACTCGTTCAACATCCTCCCCTTTAATAATCAACTGATCACTAAAGGGATTGGGATAAACGTCTATTGACTTCGCCAAACCGACGCTTGAAAACAGCAGCGGAGAATCGATGCTTCCTTTCAACTCTAAAGCCTTAAATGCTAAACGCTGAGAACAATCATAAACCTTTTGCAAGGCGCCGTCATATATTTTCACATTCATCCCCTCCACGGCTGACAGATTGGAATATACCGTAAAAACAGCAACATGCTGTCCGGCAGAATTTTTAGTAATCAAAGCCCCTACACCACATACTTTTCCATTATAAAATACGGCCACGCGATCTTTCACTCCCGAAAGAAATCCATTGTCCGCTTTCAGCGACATCGCCACGGGCATGCTGAACTCAAATTCTTCCGATGAAACTTTCCAGTCAGCCGGTTGTGCATTAACTCCCGACAATACAAAGACCAGCATCGTCAGAAAAACTGTCAGTAATTTTATTTTCATAAATTTCAGAACTATTCTAATCTAAAAAAAGAATCCCCTGCCATAGGAAGAGGATTCTTTGAATTGTTAAAAATTATTTTTTGACTACTTTAATCACTTGATTCTCATCTCCAGTCTCTATACTCAACAGGTAGATGCCTGGAGAAAGTGACTGTGCATCCCAAACTATTTCTTTAGTTCCTTCTGATAATTGATCCTCGAAAATCACCTCCACTTGTCGGCCGCTCAAATCACGAAGCACAACACGCGCATCTGTAGCCCGCCCGGCATTCAGAGCAACAGTCAGCTTGTCCCCAAACGGATTCGGATATGCTTCCGCCTCTTTCAGCAGACCGGCTTCAGAATTAAAAGTCAGGTTCAATGGCTTCGCAAGAGTTCCTACCACTTGATTCGAGCGGAACTTAACAGTCTCACGCGCTTTCATGTTCTCCTGATTGTCATCCAACACAAATTCCACTTTCTCGTTTTCAGTACCGTATACTGTAAGGAAGAAATAATCCTCTCCTGCAGACTGCACATCTACCACTCTGGCAGCTCCCACCAAACTACCCTGTGCAGAAGCTGAAAGAATAGCCTCAGGTGTCGCGTTCGGAATTCTCGCAATCACAGACATCGTGTTGAGATATCTGTTCGGGTTAATCCCCTTAACTGTTTCCGCAGAAGTCCTGACCGTTCTTGCCGATGAACGCATATTTGTCAGATTTTCCAAATGACTGTTGCCCGGATAAGCAAAAGTTTGTGCTGCAGCCAGTTTTACACGGTATCCTTTTCCTGGTTCCATGCTTGTCAAACTTCCTACCCAGCCAGCATTTTTGTCGTAGATCGCAAACTGAGTATGACTCTTAACAACATCGCCTGTGGCCGGATTCAAAGCCGCCATCACCTCGGTAACTGAAGCTCCGTGCTGAGGAAGGTAAGAAATCCAGTTCCACCCCTGTTTCAGAGAAATACTTGTCGACGAAACATCTGCCTGCGCTCCCGAAACTGTAAAGCTGACTGCTTCTTTAAGATCAACATAATATGCCTTTTTCACATCAATCGTTGTCAGCGTTCCAGCAAATTGGCTTTGATCTTCCGCAACAGTCTGCGACTTAGGCAAAGCAGTTCCCAGCTCATGCGAAATCACTGATCTCAGCGACGATTTTATTGACGCAAAGAACTCATCAACTGTACTTGGGCTCTTCTTAACGTTAAAAGAAATAAAGCTTTTTCCGGCAGGCAAGCTATAGGTTCTTTCAACCACATCCTGCGTGATAAAAGAAACCGGCGATGTCACTGATCCTTTTATCGCCTGCGCCGTAAAATTCACATTGCTTGGCAATACATTCGAATAGGTTCTTCCCGTGCTTGCATCCCATACTTTGAATATGATCGGCTGGCTGTTTCCGTCATGATAAACATCCAGATACACAAAGTAGCGGTCCAATGCCTGATTGTACACAGGCTGAGCGACACCGCGAACCTCTCCATTGATAACGGCGGCAATACGGTCTTCTACATCCATAGAAACCGAACCGTTCACTTGCAGCTGACCGATGAAATTCATGCTCTCTCTGAAATTTTCCGGGTTCACAGTCCAATTCGGCGCTGCGCCCTTAACTTTCAGTGAAATCGGGAAAGTTTCCGCTATTCCCTGTTCACCTGTCATGCTTAGCACCGCTTTATAGTTTCCGATCGCTAAATTAGGATCCACAGTAAGCCCAATGGTTTTCAGTGAATTGCCATCGATCACACCGCTTTTTTCCGGAACAGTCAACCAAACAGGCAAATTCCTCAGGTTATAGTTCTGAGCCTGCGTGCTTTTGTTCTGAATTTTCAGCTCGAAAGTCATAGCCTCGTTATGCATCTTCTGGTACGAATGGCGACCGTTTTTCCAAAGCAAATTGCTACGGTCAACCAGCACAGTCCAAGTTTCGGCAGAAGCCATCGTGTTACCGTTCTTATCCTTAACTCCCGTAATTGTAATATCCAACTCTAAGCCTTCCAGACGATTAAGCTCGTCTTCCAGCTCAAAATAGATTTTGTCGTTGTTCACTGTGTAGGTGAAATCAAGCGTTCCCGACACATTTCGCTGGCTTATCTGCGGCACCAAGTTGCTAAACGATGAAGTCCCGGCAATTCTTACCGTGCGCTGCCCAGCGATATCTGCTAACACCGCCTCACGGCTCAATGCTTCTGTTTTGCGGTCGAAAGGCAGATAATACTCCAGTGCCAGTTCATTGCCGTGAAGCGCTTTTCCGAAGTAGTTCGTGATTTGTCTCGGCGTGCGGGCCACATTCCAAAAACGAAGTTCGTCTACTGCTCCGTTCGCTCCTTTGCCAAAAGTAATATTTGAAGCATTGAAATCCCCAAGATTCGTCAACGGAACTTCTTTCTCGCGTCCGGAGTTCAAGAATGCAACCAAAAACTCCTCGCGCTCCATACGCAATGCCAGATGGAACCAAGTGTTCAGCTGAACGGCAGTGTTCGTCAGCACATATGTATTGCCTCCGTGCTCAAGAATCAGCTTTTTATCCGTGTTGCGCAGCTTAACTTTCCAGTCCGACTCTTCATCTCCGGTAGAAATCAAGGCGCCGCCGGCATTGGCCAGTTTGAACCATCCTTCCAATGTAAAATCCTGCGAACGATCAAAATTAAAATGCGGTACGCGGACGTTCAAACCTTCTGCTCCAAAAGCGTAAGCGAAGCCATTCTGCGAACTAACCGCCCATCTTCCGTTAAATGTTCCCGGATGTCTCGTTGTCAAATCCCGCGCAGCAGTACCTGTTGCATCATCCAGCGGCCAGTATCCGCTCAATCCGTTTTCGTTCCCAACTAAGGTTACATCCTTTTTCGCCTTAATCTCAGCAAGTGTTCGAGTCTTGCTCCATGTGCGGAACTCTCGAATCTGTCCCTTGAAAAAGGTTTTGGAATTAAACGCGCCAATACACAACGGCTTCGTTGAGCTGGAAGTATATGACCTGGTAATAGGGCGTTCCAGCACTTTTTTACCGTCAACATAACTTCTCAATTTATCAGCACTTTCATCAACTTCAACGACCACGTGATGCCATTTCCCGTCGTTCAACAAACTGTTGGTATTATCGATTCGGACACTCTCGTTATCGAAGTTGAATCGGGACACCAAATACAATCTGCCGTTGTCCAATCCGAGATACATGCCTGTAGGTAAACCGTCCGCCCCTCGGGTTAGTCCAGTCGTAAGCAACGGCTGCATATTTTTCCCTGTTGTCTTAAACCAAAGCTCCACTGAGCTGCTTGTTCCTTCCTCAAAGCCTTTATGACCCGGAATCTTAACCACATCTTTCTTACCGTCAAACTCTGCAAAAGAATAATCCGCTGCACTCACTTCACTTTGCGTGCGCACGGTACGCACCTCAAAATTGCGCGCGCTCACTAAACGCTGCTCATCAATCGGCTCGTTGAACTGAACCAACAGTTCACTGTCGTGAGTCAAAATGCCGTCTTTCGGCTGCGGTTTTCCGAAGAATGTCGGACGGACACGGTCGATTGTCCCGCGAATAACATGAGCTCTTCCGTCCTCTACCACCTCGTCAACACCTTCTCCGCGTACAACTACCCGGATGTCATACTCACCGTCTTTAATACTGCGGTCTTCCAGGTTCCAGTTGTAGACAAAGAATTCCTTGTCCGAAGGTATCGGCTTTTCATTTCGGCTCAAGTCCGGATGACGGTAATAGGTCTCCAGAGTCCGGTATTCAGAATCTCCCTGCTTTGAAAGCTTGTACTGAACCTGAATTTTTTCCAAACGCGGATCATTGTAATTATAACTTCCTACAGTTATTGGAATACGGTTGTCTCCAACAACATCCACAAAAATTCCGTTCTCGTCCTGCTGTTTTTTCAAGTTGTTAAAAACAAATTTGTTGAAAGGGCGGATAATTTCAGCTTTCGTCACAGAAGGCAAGAAATTAAGCTCAAGCCAAGTTGTGTCGGCAATTATTTCCCCTCCGGGGCCTCCCTGACACGACGAACGCATCCAAAGACCTATTCTTCCATAGTCAGTACGCGCAATTCCAGGATTGGAGCTAACGGTAATAGTCTGCACTACGGACTGCTGGGTTTTGCTCAGCACCACATTTCCTTCCGCATTACCAGACTCCACAATGTAGAATACAGCTCCATAAGGATTCGTTTCGGAAATTACTCCCCAGTCGTATTCTATAGGAATATTGCTTCGGGATTCGGTTTCATGCGCCAAAGTAACATTAATATTCACTTCCTCGCCTTCAGGAATATTGATTATCCTGTTCGGACTGATCGTAATATTCGGCTTCTCAATTTGCTGGGTTCCGTTGCTCAGTATCGGGTTGTTGGCGCGGTTGCCGTCGTTTTGAGGATCATAGAATTCCGAACGGTATTCAGGCTCGAACGGACAACGGGTTTGGCCGGCCACAGTGCGGAATGCAAAACGATTCTGATCGTCCACCAACAGGTCAACACTCATGAAATCGCCCTTGTCTTCATCTGAAATGACAAAACCGCGGTTGGTAAAGTTCTCATTGGCCTGTACCTGGCCTCCACCAGTATTTATCCCTGTAACTGTTTCGTTCTCAATCAATATCCCCGTACCGCTTACAGCAATCGCCTGCGAAACATTTACTTTTAGATTGATTGTTGTTGATCCGTAACGTTCAAAACTTCCCGAATTATTTTCAGTCACCGTATAACTTACAGGCACGCCTCCCTGAATGGAAATATTGCTCTTTTCATATCCCGGAGTCCCCCCTTTCATCTTGTACGGTTTCGCCTTTGCTCGTTGCTCCTCATTTTTTGCCAAGGTATTTATCCAGTTATTAATATGCATTTGCGCACTGTCCTTAGTAGACTTTTTCTGGCCAACCTGATCACGGATACTTTCCAAACGCGGAATTACCTCTTTCTTAATATGGTCATGCGAGTAGAAAAACTCTGTATCGAAGCTTACACCCACCTTAGACACTTCTTTTTTTGCCAAACGATATGCCCCCGAAGCAGTAATACAGTTCACTGTTCCACTGGCACACTGTCCTTCAGGCACAATTGTAAGGTCGTCTGCCTCCCCTACAATAATGTTGCTTCCCACACCAATAAACACATCGCTCGGAGTTCCCGTAAGATACGGCTGGCTGTTGGTCTGAACTGACCGGTTGTAGGAAGCTGTAACTGTCGAGGATTTTTTGAATCCGCCAACCACAGCTATATCATTCCCAACCGAAGCTTCTCCTTTTATTTTTGTGGCAGTAACCGCAATACCAATTCCGGTAAGAACGTCCCCGTCGGAAATAGTTCCCAGCTTGAAATTGTTCGCAAGGCTTCCTTCAAACTCTACGTTCATCGTTACGCTTTTGGAAGCTCCTTTTTCAATAAAACCGTAACTGTTGCTGCCCGGAGGATCTCTTAAAATATCCAGCGGCAAATCCGGTCCCCGATATGTTGTGAATGAATTCGGCCGTTCGACATCACCCAAAACAATACCGCGGTAGTAGCTGTCACCTACTTTCTGAGCGAGCGCGCTGTTCGGATCAATCGGCTCCCACTTAATCCCAAAAGTTTTATCTCCATTGCGCGTTTCCAGCAGAATTTCAAAAGTGTTGGTATAACTGATTTCCGGGAAATTGGCATTAGCATTCAGATTTACATTGTTCGCTGTAAAGCTGTAGGCCGTTCTGCCGCCCACTGTGTTGTCAATACCGGATTCCTCTTTACCGTCGGCATCAATGGTGATCGTTTCCGCTTCGCTCCCGCTCAAATTGTTGTTAATGGTATATGTTCCCTCTTTCAGCGGATCATAATAGTGAACTTGTCTTATTCTGTCGTAGCGCGTGTACTTTTCGTAAGCAAACAGCTCCACATTGTATGTCCTTCCCTGAACAAAAATCGGCTGGCCAAACGGGTTGTTGGTGTCTAAATTGGAAATTGTCGTCTCACTGTCGCCGCCAATAACAATCGATTTTTCACTAATATATGTGTCAATAACCACATTATTAGGCAATGTTTGAGGTGTGTTCTCCGTCAGCTTTCGTATAACCTCAAACGCTGGCTCTACACGGTGTATAAAATCGCGGCGAAGATGATATTCTTCCTTAACTTCTTCCTTTGTGCCTGCTTCATTTACAATCGAATCTTTCTCTATCTGAGTTACTCCGTTGGTAGATCCCAAGCGAATCGGCTCAGAAGTAGAAAAAATTATGGAAGGATTATCCTCAACATCAACACTGATAATATTAAAATCCATCGGAGGAAGCTGCACGTCATACTCACCGGTCTCATCATCAGTTTCGATAGTATAATCAAAACACTCATTGAATGACTGCAAGCGGATTCTAGCCTGACCAATGTTGTTCACCGTCCCGCCGCGTTTTATCATCTTGTTACGTTCAGTTACCCCTCCGACTACTTTTCCGACCAGCCGGTATTTGGTGTTGTCGACAAAATTGATGTCGTTCAGCGCCCCCTGGAAATTATGAGCGCCTTGAGCCGGGAATCTGCCCGTGCTAAATGTATGCCCTTGTTTAACAGGGGTAATCACGTGCTCGCCAATCGGCACATCCAGTTCATAAGTCCCGTCAGCCTGAACCGTAACTGCTTCGCCAAATTTACGGGCTATTTCTCCGTCAATGGCAATCATTACCCCCTCTGCTGCGCAATTCGGCGTTCCGTCATAAGTCACTTTTCCCTTTACACGAAAAGAAGAAATATCTTCGAAGTCCACACCATTATGAATCGATGACTTATCACTTAAATACAAAACTTTGGTGCGCGGACTAAAGCTGTGATTTTGATACGTCGGCCGAATTTCAACATTCTGGCCTGTCGCGCTAAATGGCATATATATCGTATAATTCCCGTCCCTGTCGGTGTAGCCCGCATACTTCATTTTCGAAGGGACATCAGAAGAATGTGTTAAATTACCCCCATAAAATGCGTGAAGCAGATCACCGTCACCGTCTGAGGTGTCAAAACACTCCCAAATGTCGGTGTCGAACTGATAATAAAGATAAAGGCCGTCTTCCTTTCCGGACAAAAACCGGTTATAGTCATGAGCGATTCTGTTTTCCGGCAATGGCTTGGACCAAATACGAACCTCGTCCATATTTCCTTTAAAATACCTTAGATGATTATCAACCTGAGTTTTACCAAGATTATTGTACAGACGGTCGATCGCAGCAGGCATGCCTACACCTGTTTGAGTGCTCACCAGTTTTCCGTTGACAAAAAATTTCACAGTCCCGTTTTCCAGCGTTGCCGCCACATGCTGCCACTTATCATATGCAATAACCCCATCAACTCTTCGGAAAGTGCTGCCATTAAAATTTGCAACATTTAAAGACAAAGCTCCCTGAGCATGCATCTCAAACTGAATTATAGTTCCGCCAGCATTCGTTTGAATGCTCTCAAAAATCATCATGCTGCGGTTCCGTTCGGATGATGGAACTTTTACCCAAGCTTCTACAGTAAAGCCGCCCGTAAACTTCGATTCGTCTATGTTGCCTATATCCACATAATCATTCGGGCCTGAAAAGAGCAAACTTCGCGATTCACGATCCTCTATTTCCCCTTGAATATTCGCATCCACACGAACATCCTCCACACTTACTCCTCCCGAATACTGAATGTGTCCGTTTACAACAGCCCTTGGCTTATGGAAACCCAAAGCCCTCAATACTTTTGTTACTCTTGTTCCGTCATCGTATTGTCCATGCACTTCCAGCTCGTAAGTGTAAACAACATCTCTTAGTACTCTTTCGTCTGTGAACTTAGAAAACAGTTGATCACTCCTGTCAAAAAGCTTTTCAACGCCTGCATTCCCTACAACTTGCCGCTTAAGCACCAGCCGCCTGATGAATTTACTAAAATCTTCCATTCTCCTTGGCTTGGCGTAGTTTAGTTCAACACTGATGTCCGGATCGGCGCTAAAAGTTTCAGCACTGAAAACCAGCGACTTTGCCAAATCATTCAGCTCATTGACTTTAACATTAATCTTATCTGAAATTCTCTCAAAATTACAGCCGCCAATCGTTTTTGCCTCAATCCAGTACTCATACTGCCTTTCCCAGTTTCGCAGAGCATTCGTATCCCGAAACACAATTTCATCCTTAGCAGAATTGACAGTGAAGTATTTGGGCTGCGAATCAGTATAAGGAGATGGGCGTTTTCTCGCTCGAACCAATCTAACTGCAGCATGAGAATAATTCGGGTCGATTAAAAAATTCTTCCACCTCAAAACAGGCGTTTCGTTAACTTGATAAACTGCTTTAGCTGAACGAAAGTTGATCCCTCTTTTCATTGCTGCCATAACAGAAGTCTGAAGCAATGGATTCGTCTCACTGCTGAATCTAACTGAAACATTGGTAGGTCTATTCGCTTGAGTAGTACTGCCCATTGCGGCATACAACTGAACGATTCTAAATGGATTCCCGCCGGTTTCAATTTCTACGGTTTTCGACAGAGAAAAATAGGTTCTATCACCGTGATTTGCAGGTATCGTTACATTATCGAGCTGAATAAATTGATTTTGGCTTCTATTGTTCTCATTAGAAATCTGCAAACGTATGTTGCTTATTTTCACACCCTTGCCTTGCGGAAAACGTGGTGATCGAATATAACAAAAAGCCAGATTGACCTTAAGTCTGGCTCGTCCGTTGCAAAGTTCGACTACTTCAATTGAACTCTTGTTAGTCCCTCCTGCATGAGCTGCCGAACCGTCAGCAAATATTTCCAACTCTCCGCCAATATGCACCGCATCATTTAAAACGCTCGTGAGCTTCCGGTCGAGCCGCCAGGTATGGCTCACTCTTTCCGTTTGCGCCAAGGCCTCTCCAAAAGGGGCTGCTGCCGCAACAAACATCAAAAGGCCCACAAGCCAGACAGCCTGGAACCTTTCCTTTAAAAGTCGTACTTTTTTCATAAGTAAAAATTAGATTGATTAAACATGCGCAGGTTATGCAGGATCCGGTCCAAGGGCATCTGCACAAAACTGCATTCTATTGACTGATGATAATTTTAGCGAAAGAAAATAATGATTTCTGGCCGATAAAAAGACATAAAAAAATTCGATAAAACACTTGACCTTATGATTATTCGCTGATGGCTCTTCAAGGAAGTCAAACACTTAATCCATCGAGAACCATTAACAATTCTCCGGTAAATCAATCATCATAAAAAAAGACAGACGCAATTGTCTAGTATCAGACAATAAATCGCCAAAAATACGGCCTTACTCTTTCAAAAATCGGTGTTTTTTCATACATTAAAAATTGATTGATTAAACATGTGCAGGCCACTAAAGAACCGGTCCAAGGGTATTCTTACTGGCCTGCTTTTTTATGGGCATATAAAACTGCAGCTTGAAATAATAATAAAACAACTGGATTGAAATCGAACTGACTCAATAAAAGACAAACACCTCAGTCAATAGTAAAAAACACACTCCAAGCCTGCCGCTAAAAAAATTCGATATTTTTCATCAAGTTTCGCAAACTCCAAAACTTAACTCCCACAATACAACAAGCCTAAAAGCTGAAGATTTTTTTGTAAATCTGGTTTTCATAATTATTAAAAAATTGACTGATTAAACATACACAGGCCTAATGAGAACCGGTCCAATGGTATTTCTCCCGTCCTGATTTTTCATGATAAACAAAAAGCGCCCTAACAAATAAAAATCCCTATACAGGCACCGAATTCATATAAAAATTAAGAATCAAAGTCAGTGTTAGAATAAATATTGAAAAGCCTAATGTAAAGACAGCATCAATAAAACCTGATATTCATTTTTTGACTCCCCCGCCCTTTTATATGAAGAGTAAATATCGCTTTATAAAAGATTCATAGTTTGGTCTCCATAAAAATTGAATTTCACATTATTAAAAATTTACAATTTAGCAAGCACAGATAAACCGAGAACCGGTCCAATGGTATTACTCGAGAATAAGCCATACTTGACTACAAAGGAAATTTATATTTTAAAAAACTATAAAAACAAACAATAATTAAAATTATTAAAAAATAATTATTCAACCAAAAACACAACTCTAAACAACCGACTACCTGTTAATAAGCATCAATCTTACACACATCAAGCACACGGTTTCTACAAACATTTTCCAGTGCCATTAAAGTATCAAGCCAATACTCAATTAAAAAAACACATTGTCAATTGACAAAAAACTCTTGACTTACCAAGTTGAAAAACAATAAAATGCATTTATTCAAAAATACCAACATACCTTCATTCATCTTTAGCGTAAACACTTAATAATACAAGAGAGCAAACATATACTACAAGCGTAAATCAAAGTGTTTAACATATCTAATAGTAATTCAGTTTCCACTGGGTTTCTACGCAGCTAGTTTCGAAAAGTTCTGCTCTCTTCAAAAAATATTTCTACCACACCAAACATGCTGCATTATTCAATGTGCAGAGCAATCCTGTCATGGCCAAGAGACTCGGAACCACTTTCCGCAACATCCTTTCAATAATAATTTTGATGCGAAATTCAAAAATGACTACTTTTGATTGACGAGCCCAGAACTTCACACATCTGGATTCGCTTTCGAATAAAAAACGGGAAAAAAATATGCCTGCCGGCAACATGTTTCAGACTTCACCTAGCCGGAGTATTAAGCTATGCAAGCCGGAAGACATGCTTGCCGTCTAGCAAAACATTCATACAATTTTTATCTATTTTCCATAAACCAACATCTGCGTTGTGGCCCAAAACTCTAGAAAAACATTCGGATCCTATCCCTACCTTAGCATAGTTCTGAGCAGCAGCTTTACGCTTTTCTTTCTCGGACTTTTTGGATTGCTTCTTCTTTCAGGAAAAGAATTAAAAGAAAATCTTCAGGAAAATGTGGAAATACAGATTTTCCTCAAAAACCACTTGCAAGAAAACCACCGCCTGCAACTAGCCCAATGGTTAGCGGAATCGGCCTTTTGCCGAAAAAAAAACGATACCGCCAGCATACAGTACATCCCGAAAGATGTGGCGGCAAAAAAATTCATCGCTGAAACAGGAGCTGATTTCCGAGAATTTCTGGGCGAAAATCCGCTGCGCGACGCTTACCTCGTAAAAATAGCCGACGGTTTCCAAAGCAGCGAAAAACTAAAAGCGATAAAAAAAAGCATCGAGCGGCGTGCCGGAGTGTTCGAGGCCAACTACATCGAAAGCCTCACAGGCGCCATCAATAAAAACCTCAGGAACATTTCTATCCTTCTGCTTGCCTTCTTCGTTCTTTTGACCCTTTTGGTAAGCCTGCTCATCCACAATACAATGAAACTCTCACTGTACTCCCAGCGCTTTCTGATCAGGAGCATGCAGCTGGTCGGAGCCAAAGCCGGGTTTATTTACAGACCTTTCCTTTTCAAGTCAATCGGTTACGGCTTTTTTGCGGGTCTCCTCAGCGCCGCGCTGACACACGCCTCATGGCTGTACGCCGCCCAAAGAATCCCCGAACTGCAAAGCCTGCTAGCTTCCCAGCAGCAAATCTATCTTTACGCCGGATTAGTGCTCAGCGGCGTGCTTATTTGTTTTTGGAGCACCTACCATGCTGTGCGCAAATACCTGAGAATGTCTTTGGATGAGCTTTATTAAACAAACAGGCAAGATTTTTTCAGAAAAATAACTTTTATTAACAAGAAAACTTCGGCAACTTTAACGTTCTGGAGTTTGTATTCTAAATTGACCAAAAAATAATAGACAACACAATGGAGAACAATAAACTGGCCTTTGGGAAAAAAAATTATTTGTGGATGATCATCGGCCTGGCGGTCATTTTTTTAGGCTTTATCATTATGGCCAACGACACCGAACAATACGGTTTCGGCTTTATGGGACTTACCCTTGGCCCTATCACGGTTTTTGCCGGCTTCATGCTGGAGATTTATGCAATATTCAAGAAAAAATAACACCTTTACATACTAGCCGGATTTTCGTTTAGACAATACTCGCTGCCAGCAACTAAAACCGTATTTTGCCGACAGCATGACACACAACCGGCTTCTGCGCTTTTTCGATCCTAGATCAACACTCCCGAGGGTTGATTTTTTTATTTACTCACACTCATGAAAGAAATACTCGAAGCAATTTTCCTGGGCATTGTCCAGGGACTTACCGAATTTTTGCCTGTAAGCAGCAGCGGACACATCGAGCTGGCCAAAAAACTGATTGGCTACACAGGAGAGGAAAATTTCACATTCACACTCATTATACACGGCGGCACGGTACTGAGCACACTGGTAATTTTCAGAAAAGAAATTCTTCAGCTTATCAAAGGCTTTTTCCAGTTCCGATGGAACCCGGAAACCCAGTACATTGCCAAAATTTTCCTGTCCATGATTCCCGTGTTTATTGTCGGAAAATTTTTCAAAGAAGAAATCGAAGGAATTTTCATCGGAAACATACTGATGGTTGGCGTCGCGCTGCTTGTCACCGGCGGACTGCTGAGCTTCACATATTTCAGCCGCCCAAAATCGAAATCGCTGGGCTACCGCGAAGCCTTTATCATCGGACTCAGCCAAGCACTTGCCGTAGTCCCGGGCATTTCTCGATCTGGCTCAACCATTGCCACCAGCATCCTGCTGGGCGTTAACAAAGAGGAATCCGCCAAATTTTCGTTTCTTATGGTACTGCTGCCGATTATCGGCGCCAACCTGCTGGACATCATGGAGCAATCTTCGTCGGTCGGAAGCCATGGAGCCAGCACGGCCGTTCTCGGGACAGGTTTCTTTGTTTCTTTCATTACAGGTATTTTTGCCTGCAAATGGATGATCAACATTGTTAAGAACAGTAAATTGATTTACTTTGCGGTTTATTGTTTTATAGTGGGGCTAATCGCTATAGGAAGCGCAGTTTATTATGGATTTTAAAGAAACAGACTGGAACAAAGGACAGGTGCTGCTAGTGGACAAGCCACTAACCTGGACATCCTTTGATGTGGTAAAGAAATTACGCTATACGCTGAAAATAAAAAAAATCGGACATGCCGGAACACTTGATCCTCTGGCCACCGGTTTGCTAGTGCTTTGCACCGGCAAAATGACCAAACAAATTGACAAATACCAAGCGCAGGAAAAAGAATACACCGGCAAACTTGTGCTGGGAAAAACCACTCCTTCGCACGATCTGGAAACGGAGGTTAACAGCGAAACGCCTATAGATCATCTAACGGAAGAACAGGTCAGGGAATCTGTACAGCAGTTCATTGGTCCTATTGAGCAGATTCCGCCCATGCACTCCGCCATAAAGGTCAATGGCCAGCGGGTTTACAAAAAAGCGCGGAAAGGCGAGGAAGTCATCCTTGAACCTAGAAAAGTTACAGTTTCCGCCTTTGAACTGACGGACATCTCCCTCCCTGAAGTTTCCTTCCGCATTGTATGCTCCAAGGGAACCTACATCCGCAGTTTGGTTAGAGATTTAGGCGAATCGCTTGGCGTAGGCGCCTACATGTCGGAACTGCGCAGAACCCGAATAGGAGAATTCAGGGTGGAAGACGCCGAAAATCTGGAGGAATTTGTGAAGTCTTATCAAGCATTCAGGGAGGAAAATGAAAGTTCATCACGGGATTGAGGCGTTCGATAAGCCGGAATATGCCGTCGTCACGAGCGGATCGTTCGACGGAGTGCACCTGGGGCATCAGAAAATTCTTCAGCACCTCCGCAATACAGCCGACAAGTACGGCGGAGAAACGGTATTGCTGACGTACTGGCCGCACCCGCGGCTGGTGCTTCCGCACGAATCTTCCGAACCTCTTAGAATGCTCATGAGTATGGAAGAGAAAATTGAAGCGCTGAAGGGCCTGGGATTGGACCATCTGGTCATACTCCCCTTTTCTAGAACATTTTCCCAGAAAGCACCATACGACTTTATCAAAGAAATATTGGTGGAAGGCATAGGCACCAAACGCATGGTCGTGGGTTACGATCACCGGTTCGGAAAAAACAGAGAAGGCAATTTTAATTTCCTGAAAAAAAACGCCCTGCACTTTGGCTTTGAAGTGGAAGAAATTGCCCGCCAAGACATTGACCAGAAAGCGGTGAGCTCCACTCAAACGCGTCTGCTGCTGCTTGAAGGCAAAGTAGATCTCGCAGCCAAACTGACAGGCCGTAATTACCGGCTTATCGGAAAAGTTGAAGAGGGAAAACAAATCGGCCGAAAACTGGGGTTTCCGACGGCAAATCTCCGTCCTGTCTTTGAGCACAAACTGATCCCGCTAACCGGCGTTTATGCTGTCCGAGCAAAATGGAACAACCAACACCTCAGCGGAATGCTCAACATAGGCTTCAACCCAACAGTCAAGGGAAAACATCAAACAATTGAGGTCTATCTCTTCGATTTCAGCCAAGACATTTACCAGGAGGAAATCACTATAGAATTTGTGCAGCGCATCCGTAACGAAGTCAATTTCGAAAATCTGGAAACGCTCCAGCAGCAGCTTGTCGCCGATGAATCTGCATGCCGCCGGATTCTTGAAGAAAAAAAATAATCTACGCAAAAAGCCTGACTTTGTATAACACAGCATACACAACTATGAACAATCAACCAATCGGTATTTTTGACTCAGGACTTGGCGGATTAACCGTTCTTAAAGAAATCCAAAGGCTTTTGCCCGGCGAATCAATTGTATATTATGCAGATCAGGCTTTTTGCCCTTACGGAAACAAAAAACCAGAAGAGATCAAAAACCGAAGCCGGAAAATCGTTGAACAACTGATCAATAAGCATCAGTGCAAACTCATTGTTGTGGCGTGCAATACCGCTACTGCTTATTCCATTCAGCACCTGCGCGCTTCTTTTCAGCTTCCCTTTGTCGGTATGGAGCCAGCCATCAAACCGGCGGCTCTGCAAACAAATTCGGGAATTATCGGCGTGCTGGCTACTGAAGGAACACTCAAAAGTGAAAAATACAACAACACTGCCAGCACATTTGCCAGCGAACGGCAAGTGGTTATTCAGGAAGGACGAGGTTTGGTTGAACTCGTTGAAAACAACTGCTTTCAGGGAAAAAAGGCCAGCGAGCTGCTTGAAAAATACCTGCGCCCAATGCTGAACCAGGGAGCTGACCACATCGTACTGGGCTGCACACATTACCCTTTTTACAAAAAGCAAATCGAAAAAATAGTCGGAAAAAACGTACTGGTAATAGATCCCGCCCCGGCAGTAGCGCGAAGGACAAAACAGCTGCTCGAAGAGAAAAAAATGTTATGCGCAAAAAAAAATCCGGTAATCCACTTTCTTAGCAGTGAACAACCGGATGCTGCAATCAGGCAAAAAGCACTGGAATTACTTAACGCGATTTAAGCTTTTGCTTAAGTTCCTCGCATTTATTCATTTCATTGGTCAGCTCACGCTTAAGCTTCTTTTCTTTTTCCAAAACACGTTTCTGAAAATTCTCAAACTCATCTCTAAGTTCTTCCAGATCCTTTCGGGCCACCGATGCCGACCGATTGCTTACATTCATCTTAACAATAGCAACAACAAGCAATAAAATAAGCACCAGCAAAAGAACGCCTCCACCGTATACAAAACCTTTTTTGGTGAAGTCAATACCTATTACTTTAATGTGATCCACTTCGAACTGCGTTTCCTTAAGCTGTTCTTTGAGCAAATCGATATTGGCATTCAGCTGCGTTTCCTTTTCCTGAGCAAGTTTAGTCTCTGCCTTCAGTTCAACAATCTCCTTGTCTTTCCACTCCAGTGTATCGGAAACCACACCCCAAAACTGCTCAAGCTTATCTTTCTTTATCACTTTATAAGCTTCCCAGCTGTTAGAGCTTTTTTTCAGCCTTAGAAACTGTTGATTCAGTGTTCTTTCCTGAACTGCGGTTGAGTCACTTTGAGCCCAGAGCTGCTGAGTACAAATACATATAAAAATAAGAAATAAGTTTGCTATTTTTCTATTCATTTCATTTTCATTTAATTTCAAAAGTACGAATAATTCCCTATATCCCGCGCAAGAAGCACTTAAAAAACTTGGAATACTTTTCATGAAAAAACAGCATTCACATTTGCATCCCTATATATATAGCTTTATTCCTCTCCGTCTGAAAATGTAAACAGCATCCAACACATTTTGGAATGTAAAGACAGGCAAACACGTCACCAAACAATCCCAAGCAGTAATAGTATATTCAATGACATAATATCACTATTTATGAATCGCCTTATCTTTCTGCTTCTAGCTTTTTTCTTACTTTTCACATTAAATCAATTCATTACCACTCCCTCTGTACACGCACAAAATCCGCTTAAAGCGATAAAAAAGAGTGCGAAAAAAGTAAAATCCACAAAAAAAAAGATAGAAAAACAACAAAAAAAACTCAAGAAGAAAGAAACCGAAGCAGAAGACACAACTCAAATTTCGGAATGGCAAATGCCACTGGAGTCGCCTGTGAACAAACATTCCAAACTTTATAAATATATTAACGGACAACAAACACTCATCTTTAAGAATTTTAATCCGAAGCAAGACAGCCTATTCTTTGACAGCACCAATCAAGTATATTACAAAGCCTATAAAAATATAAAAATTCTCCACCCGGAGTTCAAATCCGTCGTGTGGTATCCGTACTGGAACGGCAATTCCTACAACAATTATGACTTCGACCTTATCAATACCTTTATCTACTATGCTTACGATATAGATCCACTAACAGGTCTGGCCACCAATCCAGAAGCAATTTATACTTGGAAAAACACACCAATGGTCGACACAATCAGGTCGACTCGCACTAATGTTTTTCTAAGCGCAACCCTTTACGACCCTCTTCCAGTAAGTAAATTTTTATCCAATTTATATTCCCAAACAGTCTTTATTGACAGCATCAGCCAAATGATGTTTAACAAAAAAGCTGACGGCCTGTTGCTTGACCTCTACCCTGTGCCGGAAAAGCATCACGCTGAATACTTGGCTTTCATTCAAAACCTCAGCCAAAAAATCAAACAGCTGCAGCCCACGTCCAAACTGGGCTTAACAGTGTCTGTCAAAGACATCGGCTTGCTGAATTTTCAAAACACCCTTCCTATTGTTGATTTGTTCGTGGCATCAAACTACACCAATGGAAAAAACAATCCAAACAGAAAAATTTCAGCTCCATTTCCGTTGCGCAGCTCTTTCGAAGGGGAGGAAAGTATGGAAAACATAGTTGACGGACTTCTGAACGAAGGAGTGCCCCCACAAAAAATTCTCATGACGGTCTACGATTTCTCAACAGTTTGGGAACTGACGCATTCAAAAAGACAATTAGGAACCTTTGTCGACTACGCTCCTTTCGAAAGTATTCTTTATAATTTCCCCAACCGCGAAAAAATCTCTGTTTACGACTCCGCCGCCGCCTGCAATTACCTCATCAGCGACAACAACCTTTACTGGTACGAGAATGAAAAAAGTCTGCTTGACAAAATGATCTGGCTGCAAAGCAAAGGCATCGGAGGCATAACATTCTGGACTATTGTCGGGCAACAGTCTCATCTCCCGTTTTGGAACGCCATCGAGAAAGGGATGACTGTCGACTCAATTGCTTCCATAACACCAAGCCTCTCGAAAGACCGCTTTCCGTATAAAGTCTCTAAAAGACTGTTAAAATATCAGCCGATAATAATATCAGGCTTGTTAATTCTATTTGTCTTTTGCATTGCAGGAGTGTTTATAGCCTTATTGGACTGGAGAGTCCGGGAGATATTCTTTGAGAAAGATCTTTTCAAATTTTTCTATACTTTAGTCCTGCTGGCAAGCATTACACTGTTTTTTTACTTGAATCCAAGTTTTCCTACCAACAATTTGTTTTTGTTCATTGGCGGCTTAATCCTCGGAAGTCTGGCTGTATTCCTCATAGCCCATGTTTCAAAAACCAATAAAAATAATCTGCCGTAAAAGACAATTTTTACTTTTCCTGCAACTGAGCATTGACTTGATCATTCAATTCTCCAATCAGTTCATAAACCTGGTGAAACGGTTGTTGCCCCAGTGCATTTATCACCAATTGCAACTGTTCCACTGTAAGCACTACATTGATTTTCACAACCTCATCGGAAGTCAGTTTTTCAGTATTCATCATGCATTTTTGACTAAATTGAACAATAAAGATTTTACGCTGCAATAGCATCAGTACAAAATTCTCAGTAAAAATTTTACTGCCTAGCGAGAGCAAAATAATTCAGATATTTTTAGTTATTGAGAAAAACAAGAGTTGTGCGACAATCAAAAATCGTAAAGAATTTTACCAAACAGCATAAACTTAGGTTGCGGAATCTCGTTCGAACGCAAAATACCGTCTGCCGATAAACTTCCCGGATCGGAAAACTGCTGATCCAAGACATTCATTCCTTTGAGCTGAAGAGTCAGACCGGGCAGCAAATCGCTATAGCCAAAGGTCACGTCCAGATTGGAAACAACATCAAATGCAGTCTCAGTATTCGCCTTTACAGAAGTCAACGTTCCGGCTTTTCTCTCTCCCACCCAGTTCAGGCGCGCATTAACGTTCAGTTTTTCAAAATAAAGCGCATTCAGACCCAAATAAAAAGAGTAAGCAGGGATGTTCCCTGTCTCAAATTCTCCGGATCCATCAAAAAAATCAACTTTTGAATCTACGTAGCTTGCATTAGCTGACAAAGTGTAATTCTTGTATTGGAATTTTCCCATGAACTCCACACCAATCGCCTTGAGCGTTCCAATATTCTTATAAAGGATTCTTCTATTTTCATGAACTTCATTTATCAAGTTGTCTTGTTTCAAATAGTATGCGGAAACGCTAAACCGCGAAGCGGTACTAGGGCGATAAACTACGTTCAAGTCAAATATATGCCCTTCCTCAGGATTCAAGCTAACATTTGAGGAATCTCTGGCAAAATCTGTAGAGAAAAGCTGTTTCATTGACGGGGGCTGGTACAACGTCCCAAAAGTAAACTTGAGCCGAAAAGGATCTGGGCTAAACACCAATCCTGCCTGATAATTCAACCGGTCATCAAAACCTTTACGGTCTTGCAAACGCGTATGGTCATAGCGGGTATTTAGAATCAGATTAGTTACGGAGCCCAACGCCAAACTCATATGCATATACGGCGAATAATTTTGATAATTTACGTACTGCAAATTTTGCTGTCCGCTCCCCGAACCCTGAACACTGGCCGAGGGAGTTGTCCCTTTATGAAAATCCCCTTTTACCAATCCGCTGCGAATATTCAAGCCGAGAATCACATCCAGCTGATTGAAAAGCTTGAAATCAAAATGCGTGTTGTTATGAAATTCACGGGAAAGCTCATAATAATAAACCGATTCCCATCCAGACAGAACATTAGTCGCTAAATCGCGAAGTCCCAGTTTGCCATTAGCATAACTGACAAATTGCGTGTATGCAGATTCTCTTCGTATTTTAGAAATGCTAAAAGTAGAAATGTTATGCAAAGTCAGCTTTCCGCTGTAATCTTTATGGTAATGCACGTAATAATTACTCTGAAGCGGCCTCCACAAACCCAGATTATTCTTGCCGCCTAAAGAAAAGCGCGTGCCGTCATTTACGTTCCCCACCTCTGTAAGCCATATATTATACCCCAACTCCAGATTCACCACCTTGAATCTGCCGCCAATATAGTAATTTCCCACATGGTTGGAATAGCCAATTGGTTTTCCGTTTATAAGCGTATCGAAAGCCTGCTGGTCTCTGTTTCGGGCATTCTGGATTCCAATTTGAGTGGGTTCCACTCTCACAACAAGGTTCCCGTCTTTAAGCACCCGCAAGTTTACATTATTGATAATATCCGTATTCTGAGCAGCAAACTCGCGCGCTTCAATGCCCGTCAAGCTAAGCTTATTCAAATAATTATAACTGCTGTATACAGTTGGGCTATAATTAAACTCTTCAAACGAAGACAAACTGTTAAGACCAGAACCGTAATACCGAAAAACCAGGCTTCCTTCAAAATCTTTGGTTCGCCTGACTACAGACACGTCCGCCAGATAGGTTTGATTGTGTCCGTAAGCAACTTGAGAAGAAACTGAAACTTTCTCTCCTTCCCCCAACGCCTTAGTTACAATATTAATGACTCCCTGCTGCGCCTGTTGCCCAAAGAGAGAATAGGATGATCCGTAAATCACCTCAATTTTGGCGACATTGGACAAAGGATACTGACCATACATTCTGATCCCTCCAGACCATACGCTGTTTTGCTCAATCCCGTCTATCAATAACAAAAAATTGTTAAAATCCGTATTGTTGTTCCCCCTGTGATATGCATTTACATGCTGCGAGCCGAAATCAGAAGAAAATGAAAATCCCGGAAGATCCTTCAGCACTTCTGCAAAAGTATTGTAGCCTCTCCTCTGAATTGTTTTCGCATCCACAATGTGAACGGTATAGGGAAGCCGCTTCCTTTTATCCTCATTACCTGCAATGGTAATTGAGTAGTCCTCCGACAAACCGTACTTGATTTGCTCAGCCAGCATCCATAAAGCCTGAGGATCGGACAAACCAGGGACAAAATCCGGCTCCAAACGCAAAAGCTGCTCCATGTAATATTGAGAAGCTTCGGAATTGTCCAAAGCTATATAATTAAGCACTAAAAGGTGATAAGCTTCTTTTAACTGCCCCAAAGAAAAGCCCTGAACATCAGTACAAGCTCTCAGCCCCTGTATCGATTCCCCAAACATTCCCACATTATAGTCACTCTTAGCCTTCAGAAGCACCTCATCATCACAGGACGACTGCCCCGAAGCCCGGAAACATACCCCTAAAAAAAATAATAAAAGCAGTACTCCTCCATCAATTCTGATGCGACCGAATATAAGAAACCATATCTTTTGCATGGGCAAACCAAATTTTTAAATCATTTTTTTGCCCGACTGTATAAATCAGTCGGTTATCTGGAGAGAAACGCAATCCGTAAATCCATCCCTGCCCACTGTTCAAACGAATAGCATTAAGGACTCCCCCTTCCTTCATGTAAGTAATGACCAGCTGATTGTCAAGACTAGACGACACAACCGCCTTGACTCCCCGTTCCGGTATGCTGACACCTAATCCAGTAATTGCAGACAGATGCTTCTGCAATGGCTGTTCAAATCCGCTATTCAAATCATAAAGCACAACCTCTCCGGTTTTAGACCCTGCCAAAACCATTCCCTCCAACAGATTCAAACTCATTCGGCTAACGGGCACAGTTAACTTATATTCACTCTCTCGGCTAAAGAACCCGCTTTTGACAGACATCTTTATCAACTGATTTCCTTCTGAAAGCAAAAATTCCTGAGGTGAATCTGGAAAAAATTCGACCTGTCCTTCTTTAACAACTGGCACACTCCCCTCCTTCATCCATTTGTTGCCCTCAAACTTCAAATTCACCAATTCCCGGTCAGTCAGGACCGCCAGACACATCGCCCCCCGCTCCCAATAGCTATGGATAGACTTAATTTTTTCTTTTTTTCCAAACTGAAAAAATGGCGCCAACACACGCTGAGGAGCATTCAGATCCACAATGAACAAATCGCCGCGATGACTCCCGGCAATAAGGAAATTCTCTCTTTCCTCAAAATGCACAACGCGCACTTCTCCTTTTATTTTCACTCGATCGAACAGCTGCAATCCCTTTGCAACAGGTTTGTAAAGGAAAATCCTCCCCAATTCATCTCCAGTTGCCACATAGCCGTTCTCAGAATTTACATCAATAGAAAGCACGGGCTTCGAGTCATCATTGTAATTTAGAGTAATGCTCTGGGAGGCATGCACCATCTTCCGCAAGGCCGCATACATTTCCGGATATATTTTCCCGTCGCTGTATTCACTGTTCAACCGGAAAGCTGTCAACATAGGGTCTCTGAACTTTTCATAATCAAGTTTCTCCTGTTGCAAAACTTCGAGGGTATTCACTCTTGACTGATTGATAAACCGAAACGTGTCAGTCAATGCTTTCGCTTCCAAAGCTACTTTAGTCGCACGCAAAGCCGAAGCAATGGCATTCCGGGCTTTATACTCATTGTCCTGGGCTATCTTTCTGGCCTTTTTCTCCTCCTCCACTAATCCGCTAATAGCCATTCGTGCTTTTTCAAGCTCCTTTAAAGACTCTTTGGCGACCTGTGTTTCAAACTCCGCTTTCTTTTTCTCCAACAACGCCTTGCCTTCGGCCTTCAAAGCATTGCGGCGTGCTTCTTCACTCTGGGCCATAATCTCAAGAATATGCTCTTCGTTTTTCTCAAGCCGCTTCTTCTCCCTTAGGGCGTAAAAGCCAAAACCCAAGGGAATAAGAGCTATAAGCCCTACAAAAACAGCCGCTATCCGAGCCGCACGCACTTTGTTTTTCTGTATCCTTTCTTTTTTTCGCCTCTTTTCCTCAAAATCCCGCTGGCTTTCATCCAAAAAATCCAGCGCCTCACGAAAATTGTCTGTGTAACGCTTTCCCCATTCTTCGTTTCTCCCTATCCTTTCGGCCCAGGCCAAAGCGATTTCAAGTTCTGGATTTTTGAACAGCCCCCTTTCACCTTTAATATACAGTCTGTGAGCCTTCACCAGACGGCTTAATATTTTCGCATCTTCCTCTTCCTCCCTGATCCAGCTATCCAAGCGTTCCCATTGCTCTAGGATCAAATCTGTCGAGAGGCTCAGTCTGCCTCTAGAACCAATGGACAACGTCTCTTCTGTGGCTCCTTCCCAGTACGGGTCATTAAAACTGCTAAGTTTATCAAATACGTCATCGCTTTGCGATGCTTTAATAAGGCACGCTCCCGGCCCAGCCAATATTTGAATTATTTGGTTAAGCTCTTCATTAGACGCACCAGTACGCAACAGCAGCTCCGACCTTGTAGGAGGTGTAAAAATTGAAGAATCCCTCTCATTTTCAACCACTGCCTTAAAAAAATCTGCCATCAGCTTTTGCTGTTCCGCAGAAAGCCCTGTAAATATTTCCTCCAACTGATGCGCAACCGAAAGTTTGGCTGTGCCTACCTTATTGTATTCCTGAAGATCCACTTTTCTCCCTTCAATATTCTCTTCCCCGAGCCACAACTCCGCTATCCGATACATTACGTGCTGTAAGCGGGAAAGCATAAAACTGCTTCCGCTAAGATCCGAAAGCAAACTCCCCTCTAGCCCCTCACTCAGCTCAATTCCCAAAGGAAGCAACGGAAGCTGCACGGCCCGCTTCATCTGGTCCTCGCTCATTGGAGAGAGAAGCACCTGGTTTTGAACAATCAAATCGCTCAAACCCGGCAGCAAGGAGCTCTTTTCGATAAAACCTGTTCGGAAGGCAACCAGCGCATGAATGGAAAAATTATTTTGCTTAACCGAATGCATCAGCAGCTTTAGAAAAGCTCGAGTATCTTCTTTGTACTCACCCTGGTTCATCAGCGAGCGTTCGTTCAGCAACTCTTCAAAGCTATCAATTATGATCACCAAATGATTGCCTGTTTCCCAGTCCTCGTCTTTTAACAACACTTCCAATCCACTGGCACCGCTTCTCAAAGCCATTTCAATATCCAGCGTTTTGGTTGTGTCTACCTTGTCTGCATCCTGCAGCACTGCAACCAACCTTCGGCTCAGCTCATTAAAAGGATTGCCCTGGGATGTCAAAAAAACACAATCCCACTTTTCATCAGAGCTGCGGTTTAATTCCTTGATTTTAGGCATAAAGCCCGCCCGCAGCAGCGATGTTTTACCCGAAGAAGGAAAACCGGCCAGTGCGGCAAACCGATCCAGCTGCATCTTTCCCAAAAGAGTATCAACTTCCTGTTCTCGTCCGAAAAAAATCGATGCTTCCTCTTCAAAGAAGGGCCTTAAACCCACAAATGGCACTTTCAACTCTTCATCCATAAGAAAAACAATAGATTTTACCAAGAACTGGTCTTTCATAAAACATAGTCTAATGAAAAATGGTTCGCGCGCTTTTCAAAAAAAACATGCAATGCCATAGGAAAAGAAAAGCAACGGCGTTTATTTCCTGACTGAAAAAAAATAAACTAAATTTGCACCTCAATTATAGAAAGGATAGACAATGAGTAAACGAGTAGTGGTCGGACTGTCTGGCGGGGTAGATTCCAGCGTAGCCGCATACTTGCTTAAAGAGCAGGGATACGAAGTCATCGGCCTGTTCATGAAAAACTGGCACGACGAATCGGTAACCCTCAGCGACGAATGTCCGTGGCTGGAGGACAGCAACGACGCACTGATTGTAGCGCAAAAACTGGGCATTCCATTCCAAACTATAGACCTAAGCGAAGAATATAAAAAACAGGTTGTTGACTATATGTTCTCCGAATACGAAAGCGGCCGGACGCCTAATCCGGACGTGCTTTGCAACCGGGAGATCAAATTTGACGCCTTCCTGAAAGCCGCTCTGAGCCTGGGAGCAGACTATGTGGCTACTGGCCATTATTGCCGAAAAGCAGAAGAAACGATTGACGGAAAGACCGTTTATAAACTGCTGGCCGGAAAAGACGACAACAAAGACCAGAGTTATTTTCTCTGCCAGCTAACGCAAGAGCAACTGGCAAAGGCACTCTTCCCGGTTGGCGATCTGGAAAAACCAAAGGTGCGTGAAATCGCCGCAGAACAGGAACTGATAACTGCTGACAAAAAAGATTCACAGGGCATTTGCTTCGTCGGCAAAGTCAAGCTTCCGGATTTCCTGCAGCAACAGCTAAAACCTAAAACCGGAAAAGTATATGAAATACCGGTGGACGCTCCGGTTATCGAAAAACAGGCAAATGACGCTGCTGAGGCAAAAGACGAAAACGAGTGGCTAAAATGCGTCTCAAAGCCCCTTCCGCTGACTCCGGAAATGGGCATTCTAAAAGGCGAACACCGGGGCGCGCACTTCCATACAATCGGGCAGCGCAAAGGGCTTAATATTGGAGGAACACCCAAGCCTCTTTTTGTCATTGCAACGGATGTAAAAACCAATACAATATATACCGGACAGGGAGGCGATCATCCCGGTTTGCTGCGACGGGGCCTGTTCATCGCCCAAAAAGACGTCCACTGGGTTCGGGAAGATCTCCGCATGAATGTTGGAGAAAAACGCAAATTGCTTGGGCGGATCCGGTACCGCGAGCCCCTAAGCGAGGTCACTCTTTATCAGAAAGCCGAAGGCATGTACCTGGTTTTTGACGAAGCAAAAAAAGGAATAGCCGCGGGACAATTTGCCGCCTGGTACGCGGAAGACGAACTGATTGGTTCCGGCGTCATTGCCTGAATTCAATTCTGAAAAAAAAACCCTTAAAAACCCCCTCATATTTTCAGTATTTATGAGGGGATTTTTTTGATACAAGGCTTCGATTAATAAAACTTTTTCCACAAAACCTTGGTTTATTCTTTGCATTATAGCTCACCGTAATCAGCAAGTCATGGAATTTATGCCACTACTGAAGAAACAAACCCCAAGCTACACCCAACATCCCTTGCAGAAAAAAATGGGAGCCGGAAAAAATTCCACTGCTTCTTTTGAAGACCGACGTCCAGACTCCATAGCACAGAGAAAAATGGTCGATCTGATTGACAACAATCCGCAGCTGGCCAGCCGTTCACAAAGCGACTACCCAGTGCAGACCAAAACCGGCAACAGCATGCCTTTGCAGCAAAAAGCGGATTTGGCGCCTAGAGGAACCATAGATCATGTACTCCAAAAAGCCTCTGCTGTTATGAATCACGATTTCTCAGACGTGAACATCATTCAGAATTCATCTGAGGCCAGCCGGATCGGTGCGCTTGCTTTTACCCAAGGCAACGACATCCATGTAGCCCAAGGGATGTTCGACCCTTCGTCCAGTACAGGGCAACAGTTGCTCGGACATGAGCTTGCCCACGTAGTGCAACAAAGCAAGGGGCTTGTCAAACCAACAGGAGAGATCGGGGGATACGCATTGAATGACAGCCTACACTTCGAAAAAGAGGCTGACAGCCTCGGACAAAGAGTAGCCAACTTCAGTTTCTAAGCATTCCACAAACCAACTTTTTATAACAGAATTTTCGCACTTGAATTTCTTCAAGTGCTTTTTTTTACCCTTATAAACAAAACTAGTCCGCCAATAGGTAGATGAAACAAAAAATACTATTTTTGCCAGATCTGAAGGTCACCTGAATTTGCAAATATTCGTCTTATGACTAGTGAAAATAATAAGGAAGAGAAAAAATCTCTTAATTTTTTGGAGGAGATCATTGAAGATGATCTGAAATCCAATATAAACAACGGAGTTGTGTACACCCGTTTCCCGCCGGAACCCAATGGCTATCTGCATATAGGCCACACCAAAGCCATATACATCAACTTTTCCATTGCTCAAAAATACGGCGGAAAAACCAACCTCCGCTTCGACGACACCAACCCGACCAAAGAGGAAAGCGAATACGTAGAGGCAATCAAAAAAGACATCCAGTGGCTGGGGTATGAGTGGGAAAAAGAGTGCTACACTTCCGATTATTTCCAGCAGCTTTATGACTGGGCTGTAGAAATCATAAAAGCGGGCAAAGCCTATGTCGACGAACAAAGTCCAGAGCAAATTGCCGAGCAGAAAAAAAATCCAACCACTCCGGGTATTGAAAGTCCGTACCGAAACCGACCTGCGGAAGAAAGTCTGGAGCTTTTCGAAAAAATGAAAAACGGCGAATTGCCGGAAGGCAGCATGGTTCTTCGCGCAAAAATTGACATGGAATCGTCGAACATGCACATGCGCGACCCAATCATGTACCGAATCATTCATGCTCCTCACCACCGAACAGGCAACCAGTGGAAAATTTACCCAATGTACGACTGGGCTCACGGCCAAAGCGATTACATGGAAGGCATTACCAATTCCATGTGTTCGCTGGAGTTCAAAGTGCACCGCCCGCTGTACGACTGGTATCTGGACCAAATCTACGATCCGACGCTTATCCGCCCAAAACAGCGCGAATTCTCGCGGCTGAACCTGAACTATACAGTCATGAGCAAGCGAAAGCTGCTTAAGCTTGTAGAACAAGGAATCGTAAACGGATGGGACGATCCGCGGATGCCTACTATTTCTGGACTAAGACGCCGGGGCTACACACCAGAGTCGCTGCTGGCTTTTGCAGAAAAAGTTGGCGTGACACGCCGGGAAAATATCATAGACCTAGGATTGCTGGAGTTCTGCGTTCGTGAGGACTTGAACAAAAAAGCCAACCGCGTTTTCGGCGTTTTGGATCCTGTGAAAGTTGTCATCGACAACTACCCTGAAGGCCAAAGTGAGATTCTGGAACTTGAGAACAATCCTGAAGATGAAACCGCCGGCACCCGCCAGGTTCCTTTCAGCAAGGAGCTGTACATTGAACGCGACGACTTCAAGGAAGAAGCGCCGAATAGAAAATACTTCCGCCTGGCTCTTAATAAAGAGGTTCGCCTCAAAGGAGGATACATCATTAAGGGCGAAAGCGTAGAAAAAGACGCCGAAGGAAGAATCACGGCCATCCACTGCACATACGATCCCGAATCGAAATCGGGAAGCGGCACAGAAGCCAGCATGAGAAAAGTGAAAGGAACCCTGCACTGGGTGTCCGCCCAGCACGCCGCCGACGCCGAAGTAAGAATATACGACCGTCTGTTTATAGACGAAGCGCCTGACGGGCACAAGGACAAGGATTTCCTCGAATTCCTTAACCCTGATTCTCTCAAAACTGTCCAGGCAAAAGTAGAACCTTCGTTAAAGGGTGCGAAAGTGTACGATCAGTTCCAGTTCCAGCGTTTAGGCTACTTCAACATTGACCCGGACAGCACAGACGGAAAACTGATTTTCAACCGGGTAGTCACTCTAAAAGATTCCTGGGCAAAAACACATAAAAAATAATTCGTAAAAGAGGCTTCGGCCTCTTTTTTTACATTAAACAATCCCTCCCAACAGCGCTTTCATATTCAGTTCCCTGATTATGTTTGTAACTAAAAAAAAACATAGCAACAAACGATTAACCGGCATTTCAGCCCGAGAAAATTCCAGAAAGGCGCTTCCCCCGTCTGACTTTTCTGCTTCGTCACGCAAAACGAACCCCATACAGACACTTATGAATGCCGAAAAATTCAGAGCAAGGCTTGACATCAGCGGCAATCAATTGTTCAGAAGCCGGCGCAACCCTGAATTTGGAATAATTGAAAAATGCCTGGAAGAATGCCACCGTCTGGCTAGGGCTGATCTAGGGATGTTCGCAAAAGACATTAGAAACCAAAAATTTATTAACCTCGAAAACATAAACCGCCAGATCTACCGCTGGCTTAACAGAAACGGAGCCCGAATAAAAAAAAGAGGAGAAATCAGACCTCCCGACTATGCTTATGTAATGCTGGACTTGCTGGAAGAAGTCGGAATTGAGCTGACAGAGCTTCTGGCACAAACTGTTCTCTACGATTACTCATTGTGGGTACCTGACGCTCTACCTGACGGCACCCTCGTTCCACAAGCAGAACGCGAAGAAGCTCAAAGACTCTGGAAAATGCTCTTGGAGGGAGGATCAAAACTCCGAATCGTCAAACAGAGTCTACTCAAAGTCAGTGATTCTAGAACAGAAACTCCTTCAGAATATGAAGGCTTTGAAATACTCGACCCTTCCGAAGCGATGCCCGCAGAACACCTTTCACCAAGCCAAGAAGAAAAAAAAATCGAAAAATCCCCTTTTCTTCCCTCTGCCGTAAAAAAGGAGGCAACCGGTACAGCACCAAAATCTATCCTAAAAAAAAATCCGAGCAAAAAGACACAAAAAGCAAGAGCCTCAGTGCGATACGACTTTACTTCCACTGCCCACGCGTTAAATGAAGCAGACCCAAACAATGAATTAGTAATTACAAAAAAATCCCGCAGGTTCGGGATCTACAACAATCTAAAAGTCTTCTCCAAACCAAACAGAGTCATTCAAAACCCGGATTTCGGGAAAAACCCTGAAAGGGTCAAATTTTCAACGGATGTCAAAATTGCAGGCACAAAAAAACCGCTAACCGAAGAAGAAGCAGCCATAAACAGACGCCACCGCTCACTCTCACAAAACGCTGCAATAGAAAACGGCACTTCGCAACAACAAACAGAAAGCGAAAAAGAACAACAGGCTGCTGAAAGCGCAATTGACGAACTGTACCAGTTTGAAGAACAACAAGGCCATCTGCTTGAAGGAAAATACTCTCTGAATGCCGGTAAACCGAAATACCCTTCATCTCCAAAAATTGGAATGTACAAGACTTACTACCGATGCTGTGACGCCAACAGCTATTGGCAAAGCGGCGATCCGGAAGACAATTACAAAGGTTTCAAAGAAAATATCCTTGCACAGGTTGCACGTCTTCTTTGGACCCCAACCGGCCGAAGACTTGTTAAAGAAATTTTGGGAGAAACTTCGGAACAGCCGCAATTTTTACCAGCTGTCGATCTACAAGGAGTATTCCTGATGTCCCCTCCGGATTTCGAAATAGTCCCCTCTTCTTTGCCACTACACACTGCAGGAGCTGCCCTGCAGGAAAACACAGCAAATCCTCAATTCCCTGTTAAGCTGTTTCTACCTACACGATATTCCACCAACTCGGACAAAATTCAGCCTGACGCCAGCTTCAACCCTGATTCAAGCGAAGGAAAGTATACCGTCTGGCCTGGTTTCTCTTGGTTTGCTTTTGCCTTAGCTCAAGCCAAAGCATTGCAACACAATGAACCGGGTTCCAGAAAAGAAAAAATTGCCAGAGCATTAGCTCTGGAAAACAAAATCAGAAACGAACTTGGACTCACAAACCGACTGCACGGCGAATGTAAAGACCTTTGGAACCTGGATCATCCCGAAATAAAAGAAGGTGTTCGTGAAGCATGGTGGATAGACCCGCGCTACTCAGACTGAATCAGTTCTGCTAAAACCAGCATAAAACCATGACTTATCCTGCGATTATCAGGAGTCAGGAAAAAGGTTTCCGGCTCCGGATAATTACCTGGGGCTGACACACTTTCACCAAAATATGAACTGCCCTATAGTTTTGAATGAACAACAATTTTTAAAACTGACCGCTTATTCAGAATTCTTCGAAACATGCGTACTGTCATCCAACAAATCAACTTATTCTTTTCATGTGACAGCCTCAAACAAATTCAATGTTCATAATTGAAGGATTTTCTGAACCTCACTCTTTAAATAAGGCAACACATCCTCCTCAAACCACGGATTCTTCTTTTGCCACAATTTATTTCGGGGCGAAGGATGAGGCAACGGCAGAAAATCCGGAAGATATTCTCTGTAATTCCTAACCGTTTCCGTCAAATTTCTTTTCCGGTCCTTAAGGTAATAAGCTTGAGCATAGCTTCCGACAAGAAGCTTTAAGTGAAGTTTAGGCATGCAATCGAGAACAGGCTGGTGCCACAGCGGCGCACACTCTTTTCTCGGCGGCAAATCGCCCGACTTCCCTTTTCCCGGATAACAAAAGCCCATGGGTACGATTCCAAACAGGCTGTCATCATAAAACTCTTCTGATCTCACTCCAAGCCAATTTCTCAAATTCTTTCCGCTCGGATCATTCCAGGGAATTCCCGTATTATGCACACGTATACCGGGCGCCTGCCCCACCACCAGAATTTTTGCCTTTGTGTTGGCCCGAAAAATCGGATTAGCTCCTAAGGGTAATTCAGGTTCGCAAACTTTGCATTTTAGTATTTCCCGAAACAATTGACTGCAATTCATTTTTATACACTCAAAACAATATAGGATTCTTTTTACATGAAAAGAATTGTTTACTATCTTTAGTAATACGATTCTACTACAAATAATCCTCCTCAATCAAACAGCTGACAATATTTTGCGGCGTACTAAAAGGGGACCACACTCAAAAAATAAACAATGGCAATATTAAAAGCAAGCGGAGAGATCGTCCCCTTTTCAAAAGAAAAGCTCACCAAATCGATGCTCAAGGCGGGAGCCAGTTACACAATAATTGAAGAAATCCTCCATGAAATCGAACTAAGCCTCCATCACAAAACCACCACAAACCAAATATACAAAAAGGCTTTCCGGCTTCTAAAGCTGTATTCAAAGCCTATTGCAGCTCGGTACAAGCTCAAAAAAGCAATTGCTCAGCTGGGACCTTCAGGCTATCCGTTCGAGCGGTTCATGGCCGAAATCCTCAATTTCCAAGGCTACCAGACCCAATTGAACCAGCTTATTCCCGGCCGGTGCGTCAACCACGAAGTGGATGTGCTTGCCCGGAATGATCACGAACTCATTATGCTCGAATGCAAATTCCACAACCGGGCAGGCTACAAGTCGGACATAAAGGTGCCGCTCTACATCAAAGCAAGATTCGACGATTTGAAAAACGAATGGCAAAAGCTTGAATCGGTCCGGGACCTGCACATGCAGGCCTGGATTGCCACCAACACACGATTCAGCGAAGACGCTATAAAATACGCCAAGTGCGCCGGCCTCCATCTCATCAGCTGGGACTATCCCAGCCACGGAAGCCTGCGCGAGCGCATCGACTTAGCGGGACTGTATCCGCTCACTTGTCTGAGTTCATTAAGCAAAGGCGACAAGCACCGCCTGTTGCACGCAAAAAACATGGTATTATGCAAGGACCTGCTCCGTAACCCGATGGCACTGCACGAGCTTGGACTCAAAACAAGGGAAACCCATAAAGTGCTAAAGGAAATAAACGAACTGCTGGCTTTCAAAGCCTGAGAGCAGCTGCCTAAGGAGCAGCCGCTTGTTCGTTTAAAGACACTCACTGATTTTTTTCGCCGCATCAGCCAGCTCTGCCTGCGTCGGACGCAGTTTAGGACGGCTAAAATTCATATCGTCCATTTCCGAAATAGGAATTAAATGAACATGCGTATGGGGCACTTCCAACCCAATAACCGCCTCTCCTATGCGCTTACACGGAATTGCCTTGCGGATTGCTCCGGCAACTTTTTTTGCAAACAACTGAAGCGCAATAAAATCTTCGTCGTTCAGATCGTAGATATAATCGATTTCTTTTTTCGGCACGCAAAGCGTATGGCCCACCACCAGCGGGTTAATATCAAGAAAAGCGATGTTCTTGTCGTCTTCGGCCACGATATGGCCCGGAATTTCTTTATTGATTATCTTGGTGAATATAGATGCCATAGGTATATTTATTTTTTGTAGTTAAAAGTATTCCCTAAAATTAAAGAAAAAGCTCCAATTCTTTACAAGAAGACAAGCCGGTCTTCTTTATTATTAGAAAAAAGACCAGCTGCGCTCCAAAATTTTTATTCATGAAAATAATTCAACTTTTCATTGGGTTTCTTTTTATCACCCAAACAGTCTTTGCCCAATCACCGCGCGTTCCCCGGTCAATGAAATTCGCCGGAATGAAAATTACTATTACCGACGGCGCCCAAAAAGAAATCCAGCAGCATGTCGATGCGCTGTTTGAGGGAGGAAAATTCCTTGAAATAAAGCTTGAACGTGTAAAAACCCATCTGCCTCTTGTCGAGAAGCATTTGAAGAAAAAAAACGTTCCCGACGATTTTAAATACCTAGCCATACAAGAGAGCTCATTCATCGGCGATGCGGTTTCTTCGTCCAACGCAGTGGGGTACTGGCAGTTCAAAAAAACAACCGCTCAAGAAAATGGGCTTCGCGTTAATTTCTCAGTGGATGAGCGCATGAATCTGATTTCATCAACACAGGGCGCTGCCAATTATTTACAGAAAAACAACCGTTACCTAGACAACTGGGTGCATACGCTGATCTCCTACTACACCGGTCTGGGAGGCGTAAAAAAATTCATTAGTCACAAAGAAAGAGGATCGAAAAAATTTACAGTAAAAAAGAGCACTCACTGGTATTTTAAGAAATTTTTGGCACACAAAATCGCCTACGAAGCCCAGCTTAAAGACCCGCGCCCCACTCGCTATATTCTCGGAGAATACAAACGCGGAGAAGGAATGGGACTCAAAGATGTCGCTAAAGAAGAAGGCATTGAGTGGCGCATTCTAAGTGACTTCAATCCATGGCTAAAGCGAGGCAAATCGCCTAAAGACAAATCAATCAGCTTCATTCTTCCTGTCGAAAATATCCACGGCAAACGTTTCGAGCTGGCCAAGCAAAATATCTCCTCGTCTTCCGGAAAAGACATTCTTGATTTGAGCAAAAAATACCCGCTCATCGAGCAACCGAAAAAGAAAAAAAGCCCTATTCTGAAAATCAACGGCATCAAAGGACTAATCGCCCGCAAAAATGACGATCTGCTGTCGCTGACCATTCGAGGCACCATTTCCGAAAAGAAATTTCTTCGGTACAATGAAATCGACAAGAGCCACTCGGTTGAAGCGGGAAACATTTACTATTTAAAGACGAAAAAAAGAAAAGCCCGCGTAAACTTTCACATTCTGAAAATAGGCGAGAGCCTTTGGGAGGTATCGCAGAAATACGGCATCCGCATGAAATCTATCCGATACAAAAACCGCATGGGCAAAAACGAAAAGGCTAAAGCCGGACGCGTGCTCTGGCTAAGAAAAAGGAGAAAAAAGAAAACCCCTGTGGAATACATGGAGCCCAAGCCTGAAGATACTCCGCCAACCGATGAGCTGCTGGTTGACTCTGCGGATTCAATGAAAACGAATACACAGCCAGAACAGGCTGCTCAAGAAAAACTCACAAAACCTGACTCTTACGAAGAGCTGTTCAAAAAAACGAATCAGCCAAAAGAAAAAGATTCCTCTCCTGATAATCAGGAAAACAGCAAGCCAAAGAATTCCGAAACTGATTCTAGACCAGACAAAACCGAACGCCAGACTGACATCGCCCGGGAACATCCGGAAATCCCTGAGTTCAAGGAAATTAACACCATCACGCATACGGTTGTTAAAGGAGACACATATTACAGTCTGTCGAAGAAATACAATTGCCCGATTCAGCAGCTTCTGAATCTCAATATGCTGACAATAAACCAGCCGCTTAAAATCGGGCAGAGGCTAAGCATACCGACATATAAAAAAACAGTCAAAGAAACGGCTTCTTCTGCCCAAAAGAGCATTGCAAAAGACTACCGAATCCACATCGTGCTCAAAGGCGAAACACTTTACAGCATTTCCAGAAAATATAATCTTAGCGTTGAACAACTCAAGACATGGAACAACAAAACAGACAATTCTATTGACATCGGTGAAGAGCTGTATATTTTCAAATGAACCCATTAATATGTAAGTACCCCGTACTTTTTGTTATTTTCAATTGTGTCCCATAGCCAGCGGTTTATTCAAATAATGACATGAATTAATTTAATGGCAGTACTTATAAATGAAGACGGATAACTAAACGCCGTCTTCTTTTCATTTTTTTCACAGAAGAAGGCATGTCAGCAAGTTTTACAGACCACTCTTTTTTGCTCTTCCTCCTTTTTCTTAATTTTGAATCGAACTCAAAAATAATATACTTTCAGCATCATACTCATGCGTACGTTCAAAACAATCTTTTTACTATTTTTTTCAATCCTGTTAGTCAGCCAAGCCACTGCCCAAACAGAAGAAGACTATATCGATTTTGAAAGCAATCAAAAAGAGGCCATAGACTCTTCATTTTTGCTGAATACTAAAAAAACAGTTATATACTCTGACACTTCCAAAATATTGGAAAAACCGAAATGCATTTATTATGCTCTCAAATCAAAACTGGAAACGCTTAAACCCGCAGATGTAGACACTATTAGCTTTTTCTTTCCTCCAAAAATTGCTCGCATAGAATACAATGAATTTATCGACTCATTACAGATAGAACAAAAAAGCCCCGACACGTTGCTTCTGCTTTTCCATCCCAGAATTGCAATTCTTGACAGCAGCAACTTGGCATTCCAAATGCCCAAACCCAAAATCTGGAACACGAATCACCGTGCGAGCGCTGGGGCAAATATTCTGAAGCAAGAACACTGGAGCAAAGGCGGCAATAACACTATTGCCGTCTATTCAAACTATTTGTTTCGGGCCAACCGGAAAATCAAAAACCTATTCTGGTACAATACCATCGAACTAGGACTAGGCTACATCAAAGACGGAGATATTTTAAAGAAAAACGCCGATTTTTTCAAGTTAACCTCTATTCAGAGTATGCCTATCAGCAAGGATGAAAAATGGTTGTTTTCATCGCGCGTTTATCTAAAATCACAATTCCAGCCGGGTTATAAGTACAGCGAAGTAAAAGAAAAGGAAAAAGACGAAAACGGAGAAGAAATTGAAATCAGCAAAACAAAAAAGCAGCGTACATCAAATTTTTTCGCGCCTGCCGATTTCGAAATCGGTCTTGGTCTCAGCTTCCGGCCAAAACAACATTTCTCTGGAATGTTTTCGCTAGCCAAAGGAAAATTTCTTATTGTAGCAGATGAGCTACTGTCGGAAGAAGGTGCACACGGGGTTGAAAAAGGCGAAACCTACAAAGGCGAAATAGGCATAGGCGCGGACTTCGAACTCATAGACTACGAGATTTGGGAAAACATTAAGTTAAGAGGCACCATGAATCTTTTTGCATCTTACGAAAAAATTACGAAAGTCGACTTCAACTTAGCCTCGCTGTTGCAGTTCCAGGTGAACAAGTACTTTCAAGTAAGCCTGGACACCAAACTTATCTATGACGACGACATTCTTATAGCGCTCGACGACAACAACCCCGACCTAAAGGGACCTCGAATGCAGGTAAGAAACCAGCTAAATTTGCTTTTTGTACTGGACTGGAAAAATTAAGAACTGCCATATTTTCAAACAGCCTGTCCAATCCAAGCAGTTTTTGGCACTCGTCAACACTCCTTTCTGCGCTTTGTTAGAGTAGGAAACACAAGCGATGAAAACCGCAGAGACGATTGCCCAGCTGCTTGACCAAAGCACTTTTCAGAAATGGCATTTTCGGATTTGGATGCTTTCGGCCGCAGGCATTATGCTGGACGGCTTCGACCTTTTTGTCATCGGCTTGTCACTGCCTTTCATTCAGCAAGAGTTCGCTCTCAATAGCCTGCAGCTGGGCCTTATTGGCTCATCAGCTATTTTGGGCACTATACTCGGCGCGGCTTTTTTCGGCAAACTAACTGACAAATACGGCCGAAAAACCATGTATCTGCTGGACATGGCGCTGCTGATTTTTTTCAGCGTGCTGTCCGGCATGGCATGGGATTTCTGGAGTCTGTTTATCTTTCGGTTTTTCATTGGCATCGGCATCGGGACTGACTATCCCATTTGCGCCACATACGTGAGCGAATTCATGCCCCGGAAAATCAGAGGAAAAATGCTCATCAGTGCTTTTGCACTTCAGGCCGTAGGCATTCTGCTTGCCTCATTCACGGCCTTTGCAGTCATGAAATTCTATCCTTACGATTCCGCCTGGCGGTGGTTTTTAGCCCTTGGCGCCTTGCCGGCGGGCTTTATTCTTTTCTTCCGTGGAATTGTCCCCGAAAGTCTGCGCTGGCTGCTCCACCAGGGAAAAATTAAAAAAGCTTCCCGGCTGGCTCTCAAGCTTTTCAAGCACGAGCCCAAAGAAAAAATTCTGAATCTGATTCAGAATGAAAAAACAAGAATAGAAACAAAACCCCGCTTCTGCAGTCTTTTCACTTCCAAATGGCTCCGCAACACCTTGCTGGCAACTCTTCCCTGGTTTTTCATGGACATTGCCACCTACGGCATGGGCATCTTCACCCCAAGCCTGCTCACTCATATTTTCCCCAAAAAAGCAAATGCAAGCCTGAATGAACATGTTTTTTACGCAATAGAAAGCTCATTATTCCTAAATGCTTTCTTGGTTTTGGGTTTCCTGGCCAATCTATTTCTTATCGAAAAAAAAGGACGCATCGCTTTGCAGAAAGCAGGTTTTCTGGGCATGTTCCTGGGATTGCTGCTGCTCAGCATTTTCTATGAAGCACATGCCAGCGGGACTCATCTGCTCATGATTTTCGCCGGATTCATTCTGTTCAATTTTACAATGAACGCCGGACCAAACGCCACTACTTTCGTACTATCGGGAGAATTATTTCCCACATCAATACGAGCCACAGGAAGCGGCTTTGCCGCCGGCGCGGCAAAAATCGGCGCAACAATAGGCATTCTGTCCTTCTCCTTGCTCAAAGACCATATTAGCATCAACATGCTCATGCTTCTGATCGGACTGATGCCTCTGGCTGGCTGGCTGGCTACTCACCTTTTCCGAATCGAAACCAAGGGCGAGGCCTTACTCAACTGAAAAATCCGTTTCGGGAATGGATCTGTTCAGCTCCACATTAAGAACCTGCAATACCATCTCTCCGCTCCCAAACCGCAAGGTTAATCGAGTTGGAAAATAAATTCCCCCAAAAGCCTTATACTTGTCCAAAAGCGTGGTAGTCTGCGTTTGTTCGTCGATTATCTTAGTAAGAAAATGCGAATCCTTATCGAAGTAGTAATAACGGACATTTCCAGAAGGCGACACCAGCTTCGTTTCAACACTTCCCTTAGCATATTCACGCTCGCCCAAACTTGTCATTTGATACCCTTCCTGTTCGAAATACAGCTCCGGAAAAATTCTGGCCTCTTCCCGCATATCCTGAAGATCGTTCTTCGACAGCTCTTCCTTCTTGCCGTTCATTAAGCTGTACCCTTTTCCGGCGTTATATATTTTCAGCACCCGGCCGTCCAGCGTATGAATCTCCACCCGCATCTTATCAGGCGCTTGCTTCTTAAAAATCGAAAATATAGTTTTTCCGTTGAAATCGCTCCGGGTTTGCAATTCCAATGAACGAACATCTCTCAACTTAGCCTCACCACCCTGCGCTTTAATGCTCTGCTGGAGGATTTCACGAGCCTTTTGGCTGACTTGCCCCTTAACTACAACAGGGAACGACAGTAAACCTAAGAGAAGCAGTTTGTACAAGTATCTCATAAACCTATCTATTCAAAAAATGAATTCTTCAAAAGTACTCAGAAGCATTCATTATTCAAATTTTCTTTTTTATTTTAAAGCTTTCAATACAAATTGACTGTCAGTCAATTCATTGCCGAATTTCAATTTTTTACAATGGAAACCTCACCTTTCAACTTCAGGAGTTCCGACGAACAATGTCTTTTAGGCTATCAGTGGCAAAACAACTCCCGCACTCCCGGAGCCTGTCTGCTCATTATACACGGAGCCATAGAACACGCAATGCGTTATCAGGATGTGGCGGAATATTTTACAAAAAAAAATATTGCCGTCTTTGGGTACGACCAACGAGGACACGGGCGTTCAGGAGAAGCCAACCAGTCCGTACTGCAGTTTTCCCAAAATCCTGAAGGGTGGAAACTCGCTGTACTAGATATTGAACTGGCTCTCCGAAAAATCCGGGAAATACATCCTGATCTGCCGGTTTTTCTGTTTGGACACAGCATGGGTGCGCTCCTTGTACGACAGTTTATCAGCGAACATTCCTTCCCGATTGCCGGAGTCATTTTAGAATCCACAGGACCAGCTAGGCCGTTCTCAGAAAACATGATTCTTTTTTTCAGCAAAATAGCTGGCGCTTTCAGTAACAACTCCTCCCCTAGCCCTTTTCTGCACCGATGCATTTTCGGTCCCCTAAATAACATTGTAAAACACCCTCAAACACGAGCGGACTTCATCTCACGGGATCCGGAAGCAGTGAGCGAATACCTGAAAGACTTTTACTGCAACGGAACAATCAGCATCGAATACGCACAGCAGCTAACCAAAGGCAACCGAAAGGCTAACCGTAAACAGGTCTACATAAACACACCGAAAAACTTGCCGATGCTTTTTTTGTCGGGCACAGCAGACCCCGTTGGCAAAAAAGACGGAAAAGGAGTCAAGAAAGTAGTGGAAAGCTACAGACGGGCTGGTTTAAAAAACGTTCACCTGAATCTGTATCAGGGCATGCGCCACGAAATACATCACGAACTGGGGAAAGAAAAAGTGCTTGAGGATATTTCCGACTGGATCATGAAATGCATCTACTAATCTTGTCTTTCACAATTCATTTCTGTTTGTCAAACAATCCATCATTTATCCTTATATTTGAGCAGATTTTTTAGAAGCAAAAACTGGTTTCTTTTGCTTGCCCTGCGGCAGTTTTCATTCAGCATAAGCGAAACTGGTTTCTTGCTCAAGATTCTTTGTTGAATCTATTCTGAAACGAACATGCAGAATCCGCAATGAATAAATACAGTTACTGCAAAAGCCTGACCGCCTACCGCCGACGCGAAACGACAGAAGTGAATATCGGCGGAATTCCCATGGGAGGAAAAAATCCCATAAGGGTGCAGTCTATGACGACAGTTGACACCATGGACACCCAGGGAAGTGTAGAAGAAATTCTGAGAATGGTAGACTCCGGCTGTGAATACGTCCGGATTACGGCCCCAAGCGTAAAGGACGCAGAAAATCTTCAGGCGATCAAACAAGCGCTGCGCGAGAAGGGATGCAATGTTCCTCTGGTAGCCGACATTCACTTTACGCCCAAAGCTGCTGAAGTGGCCGCGCGCATTGTGGAAAAAGTGCGCATTAATCCGGGAAACTATGCCGACAAAAAGAAATTCCAGGAATTCGATTACACCGAGGAAGAATATCAGCAGGAACTGGGCCGCATTCGCGAAAAATTCGCTCCTCTGGTAGAGCTTTGCAAGCAACACGGCACGGCCATGCGTATCGGCACCAACCACGGCTCGCTCTCCGACCGGATAATGAGCCGCTACGGAGACACGCCGCTCGGCATGGTGGAGTCCGCGCTTGAATTCATCCGGATCTGCGAAGACATGGACTATTACGATCTTGTAATTTCCATGAAAGCCAGCAACACGCAAATTATGGTTCAGGCTTACCGCCTGCTGGTAAACAAACTGGAAGAAGAAGGTCTAAAACCTTACCCGCTGCACCTGGGAGTAACAGAAGCAGGCGAAGGCGAAGACGGACGCATCAAATCGGCTGTGGGCATCGGCACCTTGCTGGAAGACGGTCTGGGCGACACGGTTCGCGTTTCGCTAACCGAAGCTCCCGAAGCTGAAGCTCCGGTTGCCCAAAAACTGATCCGCCGTTACGAGCACCGAGACGCACATACTTCAATCCCGCCAATTGACGAATCGCCGCTGAATCCTTTTCAGTACCAGCGGCGGGCAACGGATGCCGTAGCCAACATAGGCGGCCAGAACGTGCCGCGGGTTATTGCTGACCTCAGAAGCTTCAACTGTAGAAACGCCAATAAAAAAGAGCTTGGCTGCATCGGACATTTCTATTTGTCGGCGACAGACAAATGGAAGATGAACGATTTGGGCGCTGATTATGTGTACTCTGGCAGAAAAGCCATTCCATTCGTACTTCCCAACGGCTTGAAGGAAATCCTCGACTTCTCCTCTTGGCAAACTTCCGAAAACAAAGCAAACTGCTTTCCTTTGCTGACACTTGAAGAATTTCAGAAAAAAAATACGCATCCAAAACTGAATTTTCTGAAAGTTGAAGCAGGCAGCTGGAGTGAGGAACTTTTCTCTGTACTCGAAAACGAAAAACGTATTGTGATCGCCCTTAGCACCCAAAACGCGCACGGTATGGCTGCGCAAAGGCGTTTCTTCTTCGAACTGCTAAAAAGAAATCTCCGAACGCCGGTAGCGGCTTTCAGGAATTACCCTGCGCTCGAAGAAGAAGACTTGCAGATACATGCCTCGACGGATCTGGGCGCGCTGCTTATCGACGGCCTTGGCGACGGCATCTGCCTGCGTCACCAAAATCCGAAAGAAAACCAGAGCTTCGAACTTTTGCAGCGCTTCAACAGCGTAGCCTTCGGAATTCTTCAGGCTGCGCGAACGCGCATTAGCAAAACCGAATACATCTCCTGCCCTTCCTGCGGACGCACGCTTTTTGACCTCCAGGAAACAACCGCCATGATCCGCCAGCGAACGGACCATCTGAAAGGAATCAAAATCGGGATTATGGGCTGCATAGTGAACGGTCCAGGCGAGATGGCCGATGCCGATTACGGATACGTCGGTTCGGGAAAAGGAAGAATCACTCTCTACCGGGGACAAACAGTCGTAAAAAAAGGCGTTCCCTCCGAAAAAGCAGTGGATGAATTGATAGAACTCATAAAAGAAGACAACCGATGGAGAGAACCCGAAGTTCTCGAAAATTAGTATTGCAGTAATTCAGGAAACTGAAAACAACTTTATAAAATTATTTGGATTTTATTGAATCCAACAAAAGTCACTTGCTTTTCCCAAGTGACTTTTGTTTTTTTAATTAAAATACTGCCAGTAATTTAGCTTATGTTATTATTTAACTAAATCACCGGCAATAAAACACATCTGAAAATAATAAAAATTTCGAAGCTTAAAAGCAATTATGCCATGGGTAATGCCAGTCCTTTTCGGGAAGTTGTTCGTTATTTTTTCAGAAAAAAAAATACAGCCCTGCCCTCGAATGCTTATCTGAAAGCCATGCACTTCATCAACAAATTTTCCATCGCCGTTTTTCTTTTGGCCGTGCTGTATCTTATTACCAAACACCTTTTTTTATAAATGGAAAGAAGAGATTATATCCAAAAGCAGATTGACCAATTGACCAAAGCCCTCGCCAACCTGCTGAAAAGATTGCTGAATACGCCCAGCCAAGGAGATGCGCTTTTTTCAGAAGTCAGAGACAGCCTGTTCAGCGAACATCTTGACATAGACAAAATACTCTCTCAGAACAGCCTGGAATTAATTAATTTTCTTGAAAAAGAATACCAGCTCACCAACGAACAACTAGCCCCGCTGGCAGATATTCTCTATTTGTTAGCACAAAAGACAGTAGATCCCCAGCTGTCAAAAACGATCTATCTGAAGGCATTGGTCCTTTTCAACTTTCTTGAACAAAACGAAAGCACATTCTCCATGGACAGACACTTCAAAATAGAACAGTGCAAAAGCATGCTGCGATAGGCATAAATGACACGGCTCATTCTACCGACAAGCGGAAAAAACGAGTCCGTGTCTGCTCTACTAGATGTAATACATATATTCCTTGTCTAAGCTGACTTAAATCTACAGAATGCCATTGTTGGGGCGAATCCAGAACTTGTTCCATTTCCAAATGTCCGGCAAGGGTGTATATCTTTAACTTGGCCTGTGCCACTCCCTTTATCAGCAGCTGATCCTGAACCGGGTTAGGCATAAGCTGAACATCTCCTGACGCCGAATTTGCGCTTAGCATGCGTACAACCTGAAGACTTGCAGTATCTGAACGAACATAGCACTCTTCATTAAATACCTTAACAAAATATCTGCTGCCCTGCAAGCCGAGATGGGCCTGAAACATTAACACCGTACTGTCTGCATCGGATATAGGCTCGAACACAGGACCTATCGGAAGCTGTTTGTACCACTGGTACCTGAAAGTCGGCTGACTGTTTCCTACCATAACCCGATAAAACACTTCCGTGCTGTCTTCTGCCTGCACATCCACCGGCTGCAAACTTATCTCTGGATAAGGAAGTACCGTAAGCACCGCTGACTGACTAACGACCGACTGATTATTCTCGCCGTCCACTCTAACTGTATATCCTCCCACTGTATTTGGAGTCGCCCTATTTATTCTAAGTGTATTCGACTGAGCGCCCTGATAAACCGAATCATTTTCCAGTGCTCTTCCGTTTCTGTGCCATTGATAAGCAGACGCATTTTCTGCCGAAACCGTAATACTCACCGAAGAGTTATCACACACTCGCTGTGAAACCGGTTGCTGCTGTATTTCCAGCACCGAATATGTAGACAGGTTTACTGTATCGGAATAAACTGCACAGCCTTCATGCGCTATCTTTACAAAATACTGGCTCAGCATCAAATCAGGATTTAACACAAAGTCCAAAGAGTTGCTTTCCTCGCCCTGTATTGCAGCAAAAGACTGTTCGCCGGATAAGCGTCTGAACCATTGAAAATTCATCGCTTGGTTCAAATTACTCACCCCTACATCAAAGCGCACGTTGTCACCCGGTAAGGCTGAAAAATTCGTCACTTGCCTCGATATTTCGGGAAAAGCCGTTACACTAATATTTACCGTATCGCTGTGCAGCAACTGGCCAACTACTCCGCGCAGCTTTATATAATATTCACCTGCGGCTGTGGCAGCGCTGTCCTGAACGATAAGCCGGGAAGTCTGCACTCCCTGATACAAAGGACTTTCGACAAGAGCCTGACCATTGAAATACCACTGGTAAGTCTCCACATGGTCTGCCTGCGCTTCAAGCACTGCCTGACCATCTTCACAGACCCTTGCATCCACCGGATGAGATGCAATGCCCATCCTGCGATGCACCGTTAAACGAACCGTATCTGAATTCCTTCGACAAACCCCGCTGCTCATTCTAACAAAGTACATGTTCTGAGTGTGCACCATTTCGGTTCTAAAAGACAAAGTTTCCCCTGTTTGAGAACTCATCTCGCTGAACGAAGCCTGATTATCGGTTGCCTGGTACCACTGATAATCGTAAACGGCAATCGGAGAAGGAACAGCTTCAAACCTCACAGAATCTCCCTCAACAACTTCCTGATCCACTGGATGCGCAACCAAACTCGGCATTCCATCAATATTTACCAGCACTGTATCACTGTACAAAATCTGGTTGCCAATTCCTGTAACGCGCACATGATAGTTTCCAATATTCTGCCCCCTTGCCGCCCGAATAACAAGTGTAGAAGAATCCACTCCATCATAATCCTGCCCGTTTACCAAAGCATTTCCATTCAAAAACCACTGGTAATCTGCATCCTGACTCGTTTGTACTGTCAATTGTCCCTCTGACTGCTCGCAGAACGTACTAGCCTGCGGTTGCTGCTCAATTACCGTTGCTGGCATAATATACACACCATAGTCTTCCGCCTGACCGCTAAAGGGATTACAAGCCCCTACATTTTCCAGGTTATAGCCCGAAATAACACGCATTCTCAAATGCTGCTCGGTCATTGCATTTGCCGGCACAGTAAATCGAATGCTGTGCGGTCCATTAAGCTTATCCGTCAGCCTTCCTACTTCTTCCTGCTGTTCAAATGTCCCGTTGTCATTGTAATCAATGAACAAAAGCACTTTCTCTGAATTTGTAGGGCCAACAGTCACAAACGCCTCATGCTCCTGCCCAACCGAAAGCTGGGCAATATGGGTACTGCTTCTATCTACAAAACCATTGCTGTTAGCTATGCCCAAGAGAATATCCGTGCTGGTATTCGAAGTGTGAGAAGCCATTTCCGATAAACCAAAATATATCGGACCAATTCCGTAATTGTTCGATGCCGGCCATGCAGGCTGACAACTAGGCGGAGCCACCTGCGAAGCTGCCAAAATCTGAATATAAGCTTCACGAACTAGTGTATCGACTCCCTGCGTGTTGGCCGCCCGAAGACTTACTCGGTACTGCCCAGCCTGGTTGTACACCACCGTTGGATTGCGGTCGGTCGATGAAGACGGCAGTCCGCCCTCGAACGTCCATTCCAGATTATTTGCTCCATTCCGTGTCAAGTCCATAAAACGTACAGAAGAACCGGCTGCTACCAGCTTTCTGTTTGCAGAAAAGTTCACCACAGGCGCTTGAACAGTCTGAAGCGCTATTGATGAGCGCAAAGAATTTCTTGTAGAATTGAGGAGTTGCTGATTTGCCCTGTCAGACTGCCCCTGGGTGAACACCTTCCGACAGCTAGAGATGTTTAGATAGGCCATAAAGTTGTCAACCAAAGCTCCGTAGGGGTTATTTGTACAAGGATTTGTAACCGCGCGGTCAGTGCAGCTTAATACCTGGTCCATGTGCGGATCTGTATCACTCACAAAATCCCCCGAAGCCCCTTGGCCGGGACAGTTTGTGGATGTGCCGTCCTCAAACGTATGGTATAAACCCAGGGCGTGTCCCAGCTCGTGCGGCACAGTTGAACTGTGAATATAATTCTCGTCAAGCACCGTCCCGTCTTTGTCAAAATTAACTGACAGCGGCAAATATGCGAATCCTGCTGAATTCCCCAAATCGCGGACAATCCAAATATTGTAATACCGCTGATGATCCCAGTTGCTCAAACCCACCAAGCTTGAGTGGTTCCCATTAGTCTGGTCGTCAGTAACCAGCCCGCTGGCAATGTAATTTGACACACCCGACGCATCTACCCGAACGATACCCGTTGTCGCCATTCCCTGTGGATCCTGTCTGGCCAGAACGAACTGAATACCCACATCCACTCCATTTCCTTCCGTATTCCTGAACCCATCGTTCAATATCGACATCATGCGGTATATGTCTTCATCGCTTATCGTCCTGCTAAGCGGCTCCATGATGTGTACAACTACGGGAATAGTCTCAACGAAATTACTGGCAACATCTCTATGGAATAAATTCCCCCCGGAGCGCTGTCTTTCAAGATCTTGCTGATAAGCATCCATCAATTCCGGATGCTCTTGCAGCAACAGCTGCTGCACTCTGTCAGAACCGCAGGAGGATGTCTGCTGTGCAAAAACCGGCACACTGTACATCAACACTCCCATAACGAATACGCCCAGTATTAATCCCTTCATAATTCAGCCAAAATTTGAAATGATAACTGTTCAAGCAGAATTGACATGCTTAAACTGATTAACTTATCATATTTTCAAATGTTTGGCGAATGTGGCTTGAAAGAATCCGGCTGTATGGCTATGGCAGCTTTTGGCCGGCAGAAGAAAAATCAGGATTGCTTTTCAAACTTTTCTACCCAAGCAATTCCAGCAGCCTGTCCAAAGAAACATCATAACCGCACTTGAAATGCCCTTCCGGACATTTTTTGTAGCCGTGCAGACCACACGGCCGGCAAGATAAATCGTAATCTATTTCTACAACATGAGACTCATCGCTCAGCGGTCCGAAACCGAAGCGCGGAACCGTTGAGCAATAAACTGCGCAAACCGGCGCATTGACCGCTGAGCAAAGATGCATGGGAGCTGAGTCATTCACATAATTCATTCGGGCATCTTTCATCAAGGCGGCGCTTTCCAACAAGCTAATTTTTCCGGCAAGTATCTCCACTTTAGCATTAGAGCTGGACTTTCGGATTTTTTCGCAAGCCTCCGTGTCGGACGGAGCTCCCAGCAGGTACACCTTGTATTTTGCGGGCATTAAATCCAAAAATTTAACCCATTGCTCCTGAGGAAACTGTTTGGTGAACCAAACCGAAGTCGGTGCAATACAAACATATTCCTGCTGTTTATAAGGAGCTGTTTTCTCATAATCCGCTTCGGAAGGATAGAGCTTCGGACGTTCATACTGCCCGTCGGTAAACGGAACAATCAAAGCATGGTTCCTTTCCACCTCATGCAGCGCCTCCTCAGGATCGTTGCTTATAACATGCGGAGCAATCAGCGAAAAAAGAAAAGACAGCGGATTTTTATCGAACCCAGAAGTGTACCGCGCCCCGGACAAAGCCGTCAATACTCCCGTAGTGGCAAAGCGCTGAACATTCACCACCAAATCGTATTTCTCAGCCCGAAGCTCGCTCACCAGCTTCAAGAGATTTGCGTATTTTCTCTTTTTATCAAAAACGAGAACTCTGTGCAAGTGCGGATGCCCCAGCAACAAACCTTCATTTCCTTTTCTTAATAAAAAATCAATTTTGCCCTCAGGAAAATGAGCATGCAGTTTTTCAATCAGGCCGCTTGCCAAAATAACATCTCCGATAAACGCTGTCTGAATAATCAGCATTTTTGGCATTTTCCCTATCTCCATCCCTTGCGGTATCATATTCTGAATAGTTCTTATAGTCCGATAATTTTAAACTCAACCCGCCGGTTCAGCTTCCTTTTCTCAGGATTGTCATTGCTTGCCACAGGTCTGGTGCTTCCGTATCCCTTCGCCTCAACCCGGCTAGCTTCCACGCCCAAATCTATTAAAAAAGACTTAATCAACTCTACTCGTTCTCTGGAAAGCAGCAAATTTTTCTGAAAACTTCCCCGGTTGTCTGTATGCCCGCCCAGTTCAATCCGCATAGCAGGATTCATTTTCATCAAATCCGCCAGACGCTCCACATAGTAAGCCGCATCCCCAGACAGATCCACGGTCCCCCTGTCAAACAAAATTTTGCTGAGCTTCATCTTCTGCCCTATTTCAAGCGGAATCATATGCAAATCTTTTCGAACCTCTTCATAACTTTCAAAATCCTTCAAATCTATCCACTCGTCAACTGGAAGATATCCATCCAACTCCGCCGAAACACGATAATGTTTCCCTTTTGGCAAAACAATCTGATAGCCTTTTTCACTGGCTGAAGACAAGGCTTCACCGGCCACCTCGTCGCTTTCAACATCGGTAAACACAATCTTGGAGCGCATTTTTTCCTTGGTTTTCATATTTATCACCCGGCCGTAGAGTAAAAGCACCGGATCGGGCTGCGCTTCTTTAGGCAAGGCAATTCGAAAAATTTCGCTGGTTCCATTGCGTCCTTCAGAAACAAAAAACGCTTCATCACCTGCTGCAGAAATTGCGTAGTAGGACTCGTTATTTTTGGTATTAATAATTGATCCAATATTTTTGGGTTTCGTCCACTTCTTCCAAGTATCATCCATTCGCCTTGAGTAAAAAATATCGCTTCCTCCCATTCCTCCGTGTCCGGTTGAAGCAAAATATAACGTTTTGTTGTCAGAAGCCAGAAACGGCGAATACTCGGCACCGGAAGTATTAATTTGGCTTCCCAAATTTATAGGAGCCGACCAGCCTCCCGAATATTTTCTGCAAAACATCAAATCCTGATCACCGTATCCATCGCTGTTGTCGATTGCCAGCAACAGCACCTGACCGTTGTTAGTCAAATAAAAATCCTCAAATTCACTATAATTCGCGAAGTCTTTTATCTCTATTCGCTTTGGAATACTCCATTGTCCGTTTTCGAACGTAGACATCCCACCGCTGGCCTTTCTTTTTCCGGCAAAAGAGTCATTCAGCAAAATCATTCTTTTACCGTCCGGACTCACTGAGCAGACTCCATTAGCATGCTGATCGTTCAATGGCCGTCCAATGTTCTGCGCCTCACCCCATACTCCTTTTTCATTTTTGTGAGCCACATATATGTCCTGTGCATCATCCACTCCCCCGGTGTTTTGAGCGTCAAACTGCCTGACAAAATACAGTGTACGCCCGTCCGGCGAAATAATCGGTTTCTTCTCCTCCGCTCTGGTATTAATACCTTCCCCCAGGTTCTCTGCCTCAGCCGAAAAAGCCATTTCGAAAACCGGCGGCGGCACTTGAAGCTCCTTTAGCTCTTTTACCAGCACACGGTCAAAGGCACTGGCTATCCCTATGGCGTCAATCTGGGCATCTTTGCCTTTTCCCTGCACATTCATATGAATTTCGACCTCGTTCACTTCATACAAAGTCGTGGGCATTTTGAGTACCAGCGAACGAGCGTGTTCCGTCGCCGTAACGGATCTATTCCGGTAAATCAGATGCTTTTTACCCTTTAAATCAAACAGTGAAACATCAACGATTTTTCCTGGATCGTTGTTTTCGACAACCACCATCGCGTTGATTAGCTGCGGCTGCGAAAATTTAACAACAAGAGTCACATGCTCCGTCCCTTCTCGGAAACCAGCCGCACGATAACTTTTTAACCCGTAAGGCATGGCATCAGGAATCCCCAACACATTTTCAGCCTTAAAACCTGTTTCCTCATCGTCATTCATATGATAGCTCAAGGAACTGGCCCATTGTATAACCTGAGCTTTTGAGTTATTAACAAACAGGGTAAAAATCAGTAAAAAGATAATTTGCCTTAACATAAAAAATAGAGTAAAAAAAGCTGCGCTTGAATCTCACTTAAAAAAAAACTTTCACAACAAAATAAAACAACTACATAAAAATATATTTATTCATACAAAATAAAAAATAAAACAAAGATTTCTTAGTTTCTTTACTTTGCTTTCACCGTTTTCTTTTTTTGTAAAAAAAGAACAAATTCAGACAATACGCCAGAAGCAACCATTTACAATTCCACCATCCATTTGCCGGCGATGACTCCTGCTAGTTTCCGAATCATTACTTCCTATTCTATTTTATCATGAGTTCCCTGATAAGGCTTTCTTTTTGGTAAAAAAAGAATCAGCCGCCTTCTTTTCACAATCAAATTCACAGACAACAAAACTAAATATTGTATCTCCCTTGCCCTGCCATCTGCTAAACCCTCACAAAAAAGCAGAAAACAGAATTATAATTAAATTTTGTATAAGTCGCATTAAAAAAACTTAAACAAAGCCGCCACTGCTTTAATTCTTAATCCGCTATCCCTTAATAGCTTCTACTCAAAAAGCAATTAAGCGAGTATGCTTCAAACTTCCAAATCTAATCATTTGCTCATTCATAAATTTATAAACTTGATAAGTGATTTTTCAATCGACCTGTTATATTTGCACAAACATAAAACGCTATCTTACAAAATGAGCAATTCGGTTATTAATAGAGCTGCTGACAACATTCGTATGCTTTCAGCTGCCATGGTTGAAAAAGCCAAGTCCGGACACCCGGGCGGCGCAATGGGTGGAGCAGATTTCACCAACCTTCTTTATGCAGAGTTTCTAAATTACGATCCGAAAAATCCGCGCTGGATAAATCGAGATCGTTTTTTTATGGATCCCGGGCACATGTCTCCCATGTTATACTCTGTGCTGCACCTGGCCGGTTTTTACACAATGGACGATCTCAAGGGATTCCGCCAGTGGGGAAGCCCGACTCCGGGACACCCCGAAGTAGACTTTGGCCGCGGTGTGGAAAACACTTCCGGTCCTTTGGGACAGGGACATACCATGGCTGTGGGAGCTGCAATCGCTGAGCGTTTTCTGGCTGCCCGTTTTGGCGAATGGATGGCACACAAAACATATACGTTCATCTCTGACGGAGGAATTCAGGAAGAAATCGCACAGGGCGCTGGCCGAATCGCCGGACACCTGGGACTTCACAACCTGATCATGTTCTACGATTCGAATGACATTCAGCTTTCTACTGAAGTAAACGAAGTAACAGGAGAAGACACTGCTGCTAAATACCGTTCTTGGGGATGGCATGTTATTACAGTCAACGGAAACGACGCAGATGAACTGAGAGGCGCCCTTAAAAGCGCTCACGACCAAACCGAACGTCCAACCCTGATCATAGGCGAAACAATTATGGGCAAAGGCGCCGTAACCGAATCGGGTGACAACTTCGAGGGACAGGTGTCAACCCACGGACAGCCGCTTTCCGCAGCCGGCGCGTCGTTTGCCAAAACCATCGAAAACCTGGGCGGATCGGCCGAAAATCCTTTCCAAGTATTCCCGGAAGTTGCTGAACTGTATGCTGCCAGAAAAGCAGAACTGGAACTGGCTGCAGAGAAAAAACAAGTTGAACAAAAAGCCTGGGAAAATGCCAACCCGGAACTGGCTGCCAAACTGCACCAATTCTTCTCAAATGAAGCCCCTGAAATCGACTATGCGGCAATTGATCAAAAGCTGCATACAGCCACACGGGCAGCTTCAGCTACTGTACTAGCCGAACTGGCCGACCAGGTGGAAAACATGATCGTTTCTTCCGCAGACTTGGCTAATTCAGACAAAACCGATGCTTTTCTTAAGAAAACGACTCCGCTGAAAAAAGGAGACTTTTCGGGAGCATTTCTGCATGCAGGAGTTTGTGAGCTTACTATGGCGGCAATTGCCAACGGCATGGCGCTGCACGGCGGTGTAATTCCGGCAGTGGGAACCTTCTTTGTATTCTCAGACTACATGAAGCCGGCTGTTAGACTTTCCGCTCTTATGGAAATGCCAGTAAAATACATCTGGACTCACGATGCTTTCCGCGTAGGAGAAGACGGACCTACACACCAGCCAATTGAGCAAGAAGCGCAGATTCGCCTGATGGAAAAAATCAAAAACCACTCTGGCCGAATGAGCTTGCTAGCCCTGCGTCCAGCCGATGCCGACGAAACAACTGTAGCCTGGAAAATGGCCATGGAAAACACCCAGTCTCCGACTGCGCTGATTTTCTCAAGACAAAACATTCAGTCGCTTCCCGTAGCAGAGAAAACTTCACGTTTCGAGGCTGCGCTGCAGGCAGAAAAAGGCGGCTACATCGTCGAAGCGGTTAACGGTACTCCGGACTTGGTTTTTGTTGCCAGCGGATCGGAAGTGTCTACGCTAATAGCCGGCGCTGAGAAACTGAAAGCAGACAAAGGCCTGAAAATTCAAATCGTATCAGTTCCTTCCGAAGGACTGTTCAGACAGCAAGACAAAGCTTACCAAGCACAAGTATTACCGGCAGGTATACCTACCCTAGGTCTTACCGCCGGACTTCCTGTCAATTTAGAAGGACTTGTGGGCGCACAGGGAAAAGTCTTCGGTCTGGATCATTTTGGCTACTCTGCTCCAGCCGGAATTCTGGACAAGGAATTTGGCTTTACAGCCGAAAATGTTTGTAAGCAAGCTATGGCTCTTCTGGAAGAGACAAAGTAAGCGTATAAAGTTATATACATGAAAAGAGGCGGGACGTAAATCCTGCCTCTCTTTTTATTTGGACTGTCTGCAATCGCCTAGTCACACATTGTTTCATTTTAGTGAATGCGGCTAAACGCCGCCTAAACCTTAGCTTCCTGCAGCCTTCATCAATAAATCAATTGTCAATTTAAAATCGTTTGAGATTGCTTTGTCTCCCAAATTGTCAAAAAAGCTATCAGAACCGTATCGGATACCAAACTTTGTTCTATCAATCTTAAGCTTCGCACTGGCTTTAACAGCATCGCCGAGCATCTCAATTTTTGCAGGAAAACTTATCGCTTCCTTCACGCCTTTAATCTCAATTATTCCGGAAAGCAAGTATGCATTATCCTTAGGGCTTACGCTTTCTATCACGATCCTCGAGATTGGATACTTGTCTACGCCAAAAAAATCGTCGTCTTTCAAATGCCCGACAAAATAGGCATTCTTTCCTTCGTCCTCGATATCCACACAGACAATAGACGTCATATCCACTACAAACTCGCCCCTTACGGGAGCACCTTTCTCGAAATCAAAGCTTCCAGACTGAAAATTGATAATACCCTCATGCGAACCTCCGATACGCTTTTCGCCAAGCCATTTAATCTTTGATCCAGCCGCATCCAGCTGAAAAGATTTGGTTTGTGCCAACGAAAAATGTGTAATTAAAATTGTGATTGCCACTGCTAATAGCTTTTTCATAGTTTCTTTTGATTGATGATAAATTGATTTCCATGGCAAATATAACCACGTAAATTATAATTAGCAACAATATCTCCTTTTTTTATGATTTTAATCACTATTCACGTTTGGGATAAGTTCTGTTCTGAAATCTTAGTTGGCGAGAAAAGACACGTTAATTCCAGCAAGCGGAAGTCTATGACTAAACTTTTCTTTTTTCCCTACAATAAATAAAAAATGCTAGCTTTAATGGCATCCGCCCAAATCACCTTATTTTGCCTAAGCAATTTTTCAGGAAATTCTACAGAAATGAAAAAACCCAATGCAGCAGCAGCCCTGCTTTTAAACAAACCAATACAGCCATGAAAAAACTAATTCCTTCTTTTATAGCTCTGTGTGTTTTTATATCCTGCCAAAAAACGCCTCGTATCAACGGGTTTGATTCCCAAAAATGGCGAACAGACAAAAATGCCTGCCTGGGCTACCGAATTTCCCATTACAGGCTTCTCATCGAACAACGGGATCAGCTCAAAGGACTCAGCACCACTCAGATACACAAGCTCCTCGGGCTTCCCAACAAAAACCAACTTTACGACAGAGACCAAAAATACTATTACTATTCGACCTCCCCTAACAAAAAATGCGGAAGCCACTACGCCAAAACTCCCGAAACATATCTTCGGCTGCGCTTTAACTCAATCGGTTATGTCAACGAGCTAACAATAACAAATGAATAATTGCCCGATATAATCGACTCGAAATCCGCCATCAGTTTCTCAAAAAAGACCGAACCAAAAAAAACACCTGAATACACACAGGTGCTTAATTATTCAATTTCTCTTAGAGAAGTACAGGAGAATAAAAATCAGACAAATGACAATAGCAGAGAGGCCTACAGACTCTGGCCCGGCACAAATATTGAAACTATCCACGCAGGTTGATGTTGGGTTTTCAAGGCAAGTACCTCCTGTAATTTTTATAGCGAGGTCTTGCCACTTGTATTTTTTAGTACCTACTATTTTTTTCGGGTAATTGTATACTCTACCAGCTGTTTCAATGAATTTCTATGTTCGTTTTCCGGAAAAGAATTCAGAATATCCAAAGCGCCCAAATAGAACTCCTCCATTTTGCCTTCTGCATACTCCACGCCCCCCGACTCCTTTATAAAGTCAACAATCTTCTGTACTTTTTTCGGGTTGTCGTTAAAATTCTTAACCAAGAAAATCATCTTCTTTCTTTCTGCCCAAGAAGCGTTGCGAAGCGCATAAATTAGAGGGAGCGTCATTTTTTTTTCTTTAATGTCAATTCCCAAAGGCTTGCCTATTTCATCGGTACCCAAATCGAACAAGTCATCTTTAATCTGAAATGCCATGCCTATCTTCTCTCCGAATTCTCTCATTTTCTCTACTTCTTCAGTATCTGCACCGGCGCTCGCAGCACCCACCGCGCAGCACGAAGCAATCAATGAAGCAGTTTTCTGCCGAATTATCTCATAATATACTTCCTCGGTGATATCCAGCTTCCTGGCCTTTTCAATTTGCAGAAGCTCCCCTTCACTCATTTCACGCACAGCATCCGAAACAATTTTCAACAAATTGTAGTCTCCATGATCAACAGCCAAAAGCAAACCTCTGGACAAAAGATAATCGCCGACCAAAACCGCAATTTTGTTTTTCCACAAAGCGTTGACAGAAAAAAAGCCCCTTCTGTAATTCGAATCGTCTACTACATCGTCATGCACCAAAGTCGCTGTATGAAGCAGTTCGATCAGGGCGGCTCCCCGATAGCTGGCCTCTCCAATGTCTCCCAGCATCCCCGCAGTCAGAAAAGTGAACATTGGCCTCATCTGCTTTCCTTTCCGCTTCACAATATATCCCATAATTTTGTCCAACAAACGTACATTGCTGGCCATCGCCTCCCGGAATTTGGTCTCAAAAAGACGCATTTCATTCTCTATGGGCTTTTGAATCTCATTTAGGCTTAGCTGCATTCCCTGTGGGTTTTAAAAAAAAGAGAAAAATGGAACATGATTTTATATAAAAATGCTCCCGATTATTACTATGAAACAATTACCATTAATAAAAAGCGTATAATAAGGATGAATCCCACTTTCTTTTAAAATTAGGCAAGTTGAGTCAATTGATTTCTAAAAGTCAAAAATATCAGATTCCCTTAAAAAATAAAGTGGAAGGCCAAAATAAAAAATTATAACTGAGACTGAATTGCTAATGCTAACCGGCTAGTTCAGGTGCAGAGGCTGAATCCTGGTTTCCTTTGAAGACACCTGCGAAAACAGCGAAACGAGATCTTTATTCTTTCTGGCCTGCAAACGGTCTCTTTTCTGAATAAGCAACAAAAGCTTCGAGTTCTTCTCCACCCAACTCAATTGGCTGTTCAGCCGGATCTTATTAATTTGATCCAAAAAATATTCTTCGTTAAGCAGATTTTCCAAATGCATAAACAACTCATTTTTTCCATGAATACAACAATAAACCGGCTAAATAGTTTTTTCAAAAACTAAAAGTTATAAAAAATACCGTTATTTTTAATATTATTTACAATAAACATTGCTGCTGCACATGGCATATATGTTGTTTCTGTAATAACAGAGTTTCTGGCTAACGGCCTTCTGCTTTATACAAAACAACACAGCAGAGAGCGCTATAGAATTTAAGATTTCAAATACTAATAACATGCTACAAGTTGCCCTTAATCATCATTACGAAATCACTTACAATTCCAACAAAAGGCGGTTTTACCTTAAAATTTGCGGATTATGGTCACACGCCGACCAAATTTCCGGATATGTTTCTCACTGGGAAGAAGCTCTTTCCCTCACAAACGGCGAGCGTTTTAATATCCTCAGCGACCTCAGTGACATGGAAAAACACCCAGAGGACGTTCTGGAAATACACAAAATTGTAGAAACCCTTTGGGATAGAGAAGGATTGCTCAACAAAACAGCAATAGTAACGGCAGCCAATCCGAAGCTTAAAAAAATCGCCCCGTTCTCCTACTCTAAGCGTTTTGACACCTTACAGGAAGCCGACCACTGGCTGGAAGTTAACCTGATGTAAGCTCTTTAAGAAATCACCGCAGCAACCGCTGAAAATACAAATACCTTCAGCACTTGATAATGGAATCCCTGCACTTCCGAAACCATGCATTTTAAGCAGAATCCGAAAAACCATTTAGATTCTGCTTTTATTAAATATCACTATTATTTTTTCAGAAAAATATGAAGCCTTTCTTTGCACGATTCTATTTCATGATGCAATAATTTCCCATGCTAAAAATCTGCTTTTGAAGCTTCTATTCTAACTCTTTTTGTTGCTCTTACAGGTTTCCAAAACCTATGCATTAAGAAAACAGAATTCATCAACAAAAGAAAAGCAACTACCTGGTGTGCGACACCAAGCACTATCGGTACTTTATAAACAAGTGTAAACACCCCAAGCAGAAATTGAACGAGCAAGCTTGCTCCCCAAAGCATAACACCACGTCTTGCCGGTCCCTGAAGTCTTTTCCAGAGGCTAACAAACAAAGCTATTCCGACGGCCATTAATAAATAGGCTAAATAACGATGCACAAACTGCACCCCTGCTATGCCTTCTATCCAGTTTTTCCATAAAGGATCGATCGAAAACACCGCATCAGCAATCCACTTCCCTCCCATTTTTGGAAAAGAATTATATACATAACCTGCCCGAAGACCAGCCACAAAAGCCCCGTATACAATCTGAACCAGCAATAGCGCGGCAAAAAACTTCAGACCGGCACTTTGCGCAGAAGAAATACGCACTGACACTTTTCTGCCTTCGTACCATTCGTCCAGGGCCGTCCATAAAACCACCGCGCAAGTAATGAAGGCCAAAAGCAGATGCGCCGCCAAACGAAAGTGGCTCACATGCGGCTTATCAACAAGCCCGCTTTTTACCATGTACCAACCCAAAAATCCTTGAAACGCTCCCAACACAAAAATGAGAAAAAGTTTGGGCGCCAGCCTTTTCGAAACCTTTTTTCTCCACCAAAAAACAGCAAAGGGGATAATGAAAACAAGCCCAAGCACCCGCCCAACCAAACGGTGAATATACTCCCACCAAAAAATCGATTTGAATTCTTGCAAACTAAAATGATAATTGATTTTCTGAAATTCAGGCGACTGCTGATATTTCTCAAATTCATTCAGCCACTGCGTTTCAGTAACCGGAGGAAAAGCTCCGGTGACAAGTTTCCAGTCGGTCATCGAAAGGCCGGAATTAGTCAGCCGTGTAATTCCTCCAATCACAACCATGAAGAAAATAAGAAGGCAACCGCACAGCAGCCACCATACAATTGGTTTATAGGGTTCTCTGGCCATTTTGTGTATTTCAGTTGATTGCATAAAAAAAGCCCGGGGTGCGCCCGAGCTTAATATTCGCAAGTATCTCTTTATTTTTCAAGTTTTTTAACGATGGTTTACATCTACTCCTCCATAAATCGCAGCTATTCGCTCGGCACAGCGCTCACCGTCAATCGCCGCTGAAGCGATACCTCCGGCATATCCCGTTCCTTCACCGCAAGGAAACAGACGTTTCACTTCCACATGTTCCAGCGTTTCTTTATCTCTTGGCACGCGCACCGGCGAGGAGGTGCGGCTCTCAACACCCAAAATCTGTGCGTCATTTGTAAGATAACCCTTCATTTTCTTACCAAACGACTTGAAACCAAATTTCAAGCGGTGAGCAACTTGTTTTGGCAACACCTCTCGCATATCCACGGAATTCATGCCCGGCTGATACGATGTTTCCAATAAATCTGTCGATACTTTTCCGTCTACAAAATCCTGCAAACGCTGCGCCGGCGCAATTTGTCCGCCGCCGCCCGCTCGGAAAGCAGCCTGTTCCACTTGTTTCTGAAACTCCAGTCCCGCCAAAGGCCCAAGATGCGCATAAGGCTTCCAGTCCTCTTCATCAATGGAAACGACAATGCCAGAGTTGGCATATTTCGAATCGCGCCTTGATGGCGACATTCCGTTTACTACAATTTCGTTAGGAGCAGTTGCAGCAGGAACGATAAATCCGCCCGGACACATGCAAAACGAGAAAACGCCTTTGGGCTGGGCTTTGTAGTTCACTTGGCTTACCAAAGAATAGGCCGCCGCCGGCAAATATTCCCCGCGGTCAGGCGAGCATTTATACTGAATCTGATCAATAAGATTTTGTGCATGCTCCACACGCACACCCAATGCGAACGGTTTTGCTTCCAGTTTTATCTGGTGCGCAACCATCAGTTCAAAAATGTCGCGCGCAGAATGTCCTGTAGCCAATAGAACGGCCTCACCCATTATCGAATCGCCATGCTGGGTTTTCACCCCTTTCATTTCTCCGTTCTGAAGAATAAAATCAGTCACACGCGTATCGAAATGCACTTCACCTCCTGCGTCCAAAACGCTTTGCCGCATTTCAGCTATGATCTTCGGCAACTTATTCGTTCCGATGTGCGGATGCGCGTCAATTAATATTTCCGGCGTTGCTCCGTGAGCCACGAAAATCTCCAGGATCCGTTTGAAGTCTCCGCGTTTTTTTGACCGCGTATAAAGCTTTCCGTCTGAATAGGTTCCGGCGCCGCCTTCACCAAAACAGTAATTGGAATCCGGATTTACCGTTTGCTCTTTGTTGATGGCCGCCAGATCACGCCTGCGCATTTGAACATCTTTCCCGCGTTCGAGCAAAACGGGTCTCATGCCCAGTTCAATAAGCCGCAAGGCCGCAAACAATCCCGCAGGACCCATTCCGACAATAACGACATCTTTAGCTTGACTGACATTCGAATAATCTTTTTTATACGATAGCAAAGCCTCAGGCTCTTCATTCAAGTATACATCCGCCATTACATTCACTTTCACCTTTTTCCCGCGGGCGTCAATCGAGCGGTTTTTCAGACGAAAGCTAAACTGGTCCTTCTCCTGCGCCTGCACTTTCTTTTTCAAAAAAGATGACAACTTTTCTTTGTCAAAAGCCACTTCAGGCGGCAAAGTATATTTCAGTGATTTCTTCATTCTCCAATTCCTTTAAAAAAAATAGCCACAAAAGAGTGGCTAAATGTTTTAATCAAAGCGCAAGTTCGAATATTTGGCCTTCAGGTTGAGCTCCTCATACTGAAGGAACTGCTCCCAAAACTGGTTTTTCGGGACCCCCGCGCGAATGTACATTTTTTCTTTCTTCACCGGATGCTCGAAAATCAAATCTTTGGCATGCAGATTTATGCTTCCGTCTGGATTTGCCTTTGGAAAACCGTACTTCTTGTCCCCGCGGATCGGGCAGCCCATCGAAGCCAGCTGTACGCGAATCTGATGCGGACGCCCTGTCAGCGGACGGACCTCCAGCAAGTAATGATCGTTCATCTTGCCCATCACTTTGTAAAGCAATTCAGCTTTTTTCGCGCCTTCCACTTTCTGGTCGAAAGCAGTAGTCTTGTTCTTCGAAGGATCTTTCTTCAGCCAATGCACAAGTTTTCCTTCTTTCTGCTTCGGTCTTTTCTTCACAACTGCCCAGTACACTTTATGCACTTTTTTCGCCTGAAACATTTTATTCAGGCGCTCCAGGGCTTTCGAGGTGCGCGCAAACATCAGCACACCCGATACCGGACGGTCAAGCCGGTGCACACAGCCCAAAAACACTGCCCCAG
>JAKSBZ010000191.1 GCA_022360875.1 Cytophagales bacterium
GCGCCGTCAAAAAAAGTTATCCATATTTCCACAGCCTCAAGCTGCCTGCAGGTTAAAAAACCTCTTTTGGTTTTTGATTGGTAACCCCGGCAATAGCGCCAGCCGTTTCTTGATTCTCTGGTACAGTTCCAAAAAAAGCCGCCCATTCCGGACGGCTTCCATTTTTTTTCCGAAGCTGTTCGCTTTTTTGCCTTACAAAACAGCAGGTTTTCCTTTGTAGACAAATTCTCCTTCCAGCTTGGCTTTGTCCGTGAAGCTGCCAATTCTCAGGCTGAATTTCCCCGGCTCGAACACCTTGCGCGCCTGCGCGTCGAGCACGTAAAGGTCCTCAGGCGTGAGCTCAAAGGCAACGGTTTTGGTCTCGCCGGCTTTCAGACGGATGCGCTCAAAGCCCCGGAGCTGCCACTCGTACTGGATCAGCGAGCTGTACTCGTCGCTGTAGTACAGCTGCACCACTTCGTCGCCGGGAACGCTGCTTGCGTTCCGGACATCGCACTGAACGATTACCTTTTTCTCGTCCGTGTCCAGCCGGTTGTCAACGACAAGCTTGCTGTATTCAAACGAGCTGTAGGAAAGCCCGTAGCCGAAATCGTAGAGCGCCGTCACAATCCGGCTGTTGCCCGTTCCGTTCGGCCCGTCCTGCGCCTGTCCGGCCTGCGACCACGGCTTGTACGGAAAATTCAGCTTTACCTGTCCCACGGTTCTCGGCCAGGTTACAGCCAGCTTTCCGCCCGGGTTGTAAGCGCCGAACAGCGCCTCGGCCAGCGCCTGCCCGCCGTGCTCGCTCGAGAAGCCCGCCAGCATTATCGCTTTGGACTTGCGGTGCAGGTAGTTGATGCTGATCGGCCGGCCGGTTACCAGCACGGTGATGACCGGCTTGCCGGTTTCGATCATTGCTTTGGCCAGCGCTTGCTGGCGGTCCGGAAGGTCCAGACTGGAGCGCGAAAGGTTTTCGCCCACCATATGTTCGTCTTCGCCTACGCACAGGATGATGCAGTCCGCCTGGCGCGCTTTTTCTCGGGCATCTTCCAAAAGACTGATCTCCTCCGCAGTCAGCGGATCCGGATACACTTCGTCATCGGGCCAGTTTTTGCCGTGCAGTTCCGCTCCCTTGGCGTAGCTCAGGGTTATTTTTTCTTTTTTCAGAAAATCTTTGATTCCCTGGTAAGGAGAAACCACATTCAGCTCCAGGGCGCCGTAGCGGCTTACCGAGCTGCTGGTTTGCTTGGCCGTCGGGCCCACAACCAATACGTTTCGAAGCGCCTTTGCTTTCAGAGGCAGCGCCTGGTTCTCGTTTTTGAGCAACACCAGCGATTCGCGGGCGGCCTGAAGCGACAGCGCTTCGTGTGCTTTTGTCCGCACGCCGCGCGCGTTTTTTTCTTTTCGGTAAGGCTGGTCGAACAGTCCTTCCCAGAATTTCTGATAGAGCACCGGGCGCACGCGCTCGTTGAGCGTCTGCTCGGTGATGGCTCCCTCGCGCACAAGCTCGCGGAGCGGCTGCACAAAGTTTTTCGGATCGTTGAAGGTCGTTCGGATGTTCAGCCCGGCCTGCACGCACTGGCGCACGGCGTCTTTGTAGCTGGTGGCCGTGCGGTGTTTCGACCACGGATAAGCCACGGCGTCCGAATCCGACACCACCACGCCTTTCAGACCGTATTTTTTGCGGAGCAGAGTATTCAGAAAATAGGAGCTGGTGATTACCGGCATGCCGTCGTAGTCGTTGTAAGAGGCCATAACGCCCAGAGCGCCGGCTTCCTGGATAGTGCGCTCGAAAGGGTAGAGATAAAGGTGGTGCGCTTCGCGGAAACTTACGTGCGGATCCGTGCGCGAGTGGCCGTCGCGTGCTCCTTTTGGAGATGAATAAATGGCGAAGTGCTTGAGCGTGGACGAAACGCCCTGGCTCTGAAGCGCTTTCACGAACGGAATGCCGTAACTGGCCATCAGGTACGGGTCTTCCGTAAAGCTTTCGACCGTGCGTCCCCAGCGCGGATCGCGGACAACGTCAAGCACAGGAGAGTAGATGTTGTGGTAGCCCAGCGCGTAGGCTTCTTTTCCGACCATTTCTCCCGCTTTCCGCAGCAGCTCTTTGTTCCAGCAGTTGCCGAAGGTGCTCTGAGAGGGCAGGGAAGTGGCGCGTGCGTGGTTGAGCCCGCGGATTCCTTCGTTGGTGAATTCAACCGGAATTCCCAAACGGGTTTCTTCCACAAAAAATTTCTGAATCTCGTTCAGCGCCCATACGTGCTTGCTGTACGGAAGCTTATATTTGGCGTCTTTGTAAACGCCGTTGGAAGCCTCATCGATGTTTCCGAGTCCCTGGCTCCACACTTCGCTTTTCCATCCCTCAACCGGCAGCTCGTCTTTGGCCACTCTTCCGTAGCCGTAGAGCGTAACCATTTGGGCGGTTTTTTCCTCCATGCTCATCCGGCTGAGCAAGTCGTCCACACGCTTGTCGATGGGCTGTGCCGGATCTTCGTAAATATCTTTCTGTCCGTTTTTGTTGAAATCTATCCATTTCTTATGGTAGATTTTTTGAGAAAAACAGAAGTTGCCTGCGAGCCAGAAAACAAGCAGAAAGGGCAATGTTTTTTTCATAATGGTGCTAGTTACAATCCCGTGTATTAAAAAAATTCCTTTTCCCGCGCTCCAAGCCGCGGGAAAAGGTCATCCAGTCGTATCCGTATCTTATTTTATTCAGCTGTTTCTGCCGGGCGGTTTTCTTTTTGGCTTGCCCATAATTTGTTGGGCTGGCTTCCCATCTGCAGTTCCAAACGGCCCCCAGCAACCAGCTCTTTGTGCGTAAAATAGCTTCTTTCCAAAGGTTTTCCGTTCAGTTTGGCTGATTGTATGTAAATATTGTCAGACGAATTGTTTTTTGCAAAAATCTCGAAAGTCTTCCCTTTCGGCAGCTCAATCTTTGCGTAGTCCACTGCCGGCGACCCGATTACATAGATGCCGCTTGCCGGATTTACGGGATAAAATCCCATGGCGCTCAGCACATACCAAGCAGACATCTGTCCGCAGTCCTCGTTGCCGGCATATCCGTCATGATCGTTTCGGTACTGTGTAGCCATAATCTTCCGCACCAGCTGTTGTGTTTTCCAAGGTTTTCCGGCGTAGGCAAACAAATACGAAGTATGATGGCCAGGCTCATTGCCGTGGGCATACTGACCAATCAGTCCGGAAATGTCCGGTGACTCGCCCTGCCCAGTGATTACCGATTCCTGTTCGAAGAGCTGGCTTAGTTTGCCGGCAAATGCTTCGTCGCCGCCAAGCAATTCGATGAGTTTGTATGGATGCTGGGGCGTCAGCCACAGGTACTGCCATCCGTTGCCTTCGCAGTAGTCGTCTTTTCGGTGTTCGGACCGGCGTGGATCGAATGGCGTGCGCCAGCTTCCGTCGGCCATTTTACCGCGGAAAAATCCGGTGGACGGATCATAGATATTTACAAAACTCTCGGCGCGTTTGGCAAAGAATTCATAGTCTTTGGTTTTGCCCATTTTTTTTGCCATTTGAGCAATTGCCCAGTCGGAAATGCAGTATTCCAATTGTTTGGCTACTGCTTCGTTTACCATATCCGCAGGAATGTATCCTTTTTCCCGCATTTGCTTCAAGCCGTTTCGGTTCTGCATGGCGCTGGCTTTCACCGCTTCAAAGGCTTTATCTTCGTCCATCGGGAATCCCTTCAGGTAGGCGTCCACGATCACAGGAACGGCAGAATAACCGACCATTGTGTTGGTTTCGTTTTTCTCCAGCTGCCAGACGGGAAGAAGGCCTTTGTGCTCGTATTGCTCAAGCATCGAATTTACGATATCGCTTACGCGTTCAGGCTGAAAAACGGTGTATAGAGGATGAAGTGCTCTGTAGGTGTCCCAAAGCGAAAAAAGCGTGTACGATTGTCCTTTGGACAGTTTGTGCACCTTGCGGTCTGCGCCTCGGAATTCTCCGCATACGTCAGAATCAATCGTTGGAGCAACCATCGTATGGTAAAGCGCAGAATAAAAAATATCCTTCACGTCTTTCTGTTTCGACTCCACTTGAATTTTGCTGAGCTCCTTGGTCCAATTTTGCCGTGTTGAAGTGCGTGTTTTTTCAAAATCCCAGTGAGGGATTTCCTCTTTCAAATTGGCAAGCGCGTTTTCTGTGCTCACACCCGACAAGCCTACTTTCACACGGATTTTTTCGTTGGCTTTTGTTTTGTTGAAGTCAACCACAGCCTGCATGCGAACTCCCTTGACCGAATTTGATTCCTTTTTCTTTCCGCTTTTGAACAAGCGGGCTTGTACAAACGGCTTTTCGAATACTGCTGCAAAATACTGTCTTTGGTCACTGGCCCATCCTTTGGAAAACCGGTAGCCGACAATCGTTCGGTTGTCAAGAATTTTTATATGTGATTCTGTCGGAGCATCCCAGCCGATTCCATAAATCAGATCAATCAGCAGATGCGCTTCGTTGCTTTTTGGAAAGGTATACTGATGAAATCCTGTTCTTTCGGTGGCCGTTAGTTCGGCTCCAACATCATAACGGTCAAGCTTTACGCGGTAGTAGCCCGGTTCGGTCTCTTCATTGTCGTGCGAGAAAAGCGAACCGAAACCCTTCATCGGAGCGTTGGGGCTTCCTTTGCTCAACTGTACCGGTCCGGTTACAGGCTGAAACAGAATGTCGCCCAAATCGCCGATGCCGGTTCCGCTTAGGTGCTTGTGCGAAAAGCCCAGGATGACTGAGTCAGAATAATTGTAGCCGGATGTCCAGTCCCAGCCTCTCAGGTATTGGCTGGGGCCCAGCTGAACCATGCCCAGCGGTGCCATCGCCGACGGATGCGTGTGTCCGTGGCCCGCTGTACCGATCAGCGGATTTGCATATTGAACCGGGTCTATTGTCTGTGGAACTGTTCGCTCCGCTTTCAACGAGCAGGAGTTTAATAAAACGCCGAACGCCCCGATCATTAAAAAGTACTTTTTCATAAGAATGCCGTTTATCAAAAAAATTTGAATGTGTCTCTAGAAAATCTGATTTTTTAGAAATAACCTAAACAATTTTTCCCTTGCAATATCCTTCTGACAATTGAAAAACTGTTTACATTTGGGGTACATGAGGCATACTTGTAGTTTTTCTATATTTTTTTCAAAAAAATATAAGCAAATAACGTTGCCGGAAACAGCTGCGGCAAAAGAGGTTTTACTTTACAAAATTCAATATGCTGCGCGGTTTTTCTATTGTCCGTTTTCCATCAAATCAGTTATTTTTTCCAATAGTCATTTCAGAAACAGCCGGCGAATGCGCATGAAGTTATCAGACTTATTTATAGAAAAAAAACACCCCAGCAGGGGTGCTTTTTTGTAGTAAATATCAGCGGGTAAGTAAACCAGCCTATCTATAATTTCATTTTTTTATCGTTCCAGGTGAAGACTGTGTTTTTTTTGAAAAACCTGCTAACGCCAAAAGCTATTCCCGATGCAACCAACCAGAACAAACCGCCGTCAATGGGCACGTTGGGTTTGGGGCCAGGAGGTCCGCCAGGATTGATAGGAGGGTGGACATTGCCTTTCTTTTCCACAGTGGGCCTCATAAGATGTGCATTAGAGATCGGCTCTGTGTTGGGCCCTTTTTGTGCAACTGAAAAATTAAAAGTCGCCAACATAAACAGCAGAATAAAGAATTCTTTCATGGTATTGCAGGCCTCCGTCCTGAATAAGGTTGTCTATTTGTGCGTTTTAGACGGTTTAAAAAATCGACTTTTCCCGCACATGATTATTTAAAAAGTCTGCCTCTGTGCTCTTGATCTTCGGTTTTCAAAATAAAAATATAACAGCCGCGAGGAAGTACGGATAAGTCCCAGATAATTTCCGGCGTTCCTGAGATAAAATGCTGCGCAGCCTCGAAGACCTTTGCTCCGGAAGCATCGAAGCACTGCAGCACCGCTTTTTTAGCATTTTTAGAAAATCCCCTCATCTTCAGCATGCTGGTAAACGGATTCGGAAAGTACTGGAAGCTGCTCGCTTCGGAGTCGGTCAGCATGTTAATCGTGCGGCTTACCGGGCCGGCGGTATGCCTATTGAGCTTGCTGTCCGTCATTTCGGCTTTCAAACCGTTTTTCGCCATAAGCTGCAGTTTTGCATTAAGCTTGCCGTTTGCCTGGAATTTCAAAACCGCCAGCGTGTCTCCGGGAACAAAAGGAACAAGCTTGTTTTTGTGCAAAGCATAATGCAGCAGCAAGTTTCCGTCTTTTAGTGTATTTTTTTCGGAAACGCCGAAACGCGGCTGGTGGCTGAGCAGTTTGGCGTCCGAGGAAATTTCCAGTGAAAACTGCAGTCCCAGTGCTTCTTTTTTGCCTGAGTATAGCAACGGCAGTTCCCATACTTTCGGACCATTGCTCATTTCTCCGAGACTAACAAATCCGGTATCCAGCTCCGTGGGCTCTTCAGAAAAGATGGATAGTTTGCCCTTTGGATAGGCGGTGAAAACGATTTCTTTCTGGTCTTCTTCCAGAAAAAGAGTATGATTTTTTTGTTTCGCTTCGTCTTCAGGAATCATCAGCCAGTCATTTTTAATAGTATCTGAAGAAAAAAACCGGCTCTGTATAATGTCCAGGTCTGAAGCCTCAAGCTTGCCGTTACCGTCTATATCAGCAATAGCTGTCTTTAGAGAATCTTCAGCGCCGCTGCTGGTTCGAACCGCTTCAGCCAGCAGCCAGTCGAAAACTGACAGCTGCCCATTTCCGTCTTTCTCCGGAATCAGTTCCAGGTTGCTGTAAGCTGGCAAAACAACGGACAGGCTGTCATCCTGCACAGAATATTGCGTGTTTTCCGTGCGGTATTTCCAGAGGATATTCTTAACAGGCCGTTTGCGGAAATCTTTCACGCTGGCGTTCAGCCTAATGCTCGGATAGATGCTGAAAGACGCATCGGGAGCGACAATCTCGCCTTTTAGTCCGCCTCGGCAGTAGCTCCCTTCCTGAAAATCCAGCTTATTCTGGCCCAAGTATCCACTGCGGGCTTTCATCCTAATGCTGAACAGGGGCTGGCCTGAGGACGCTGCTTGTTTATCGCTATTTTTCCACGAAATTGTCACAAAGTTTTTATTGACTTTACCCTGTATACTTTTCAATACATTACTGGTAACCAAAATATTATCAATAATAGCAGTATCAAAAGCATATATTACTCTAGCGGAGTCCGCAGAATGAATGAAATCCGCTGTGTAGGCAATTTCTACGTGATTTTCATCTAGAGATTTTATTTCCGCTAATGTGTTCAGCGGCCAGTCATCAAGATGCTGCTTGTTCATCAACCTCAATTCAAACCGGTCTTCATTATAGTTCTCTTCATTTACTGAAAATTCATAAGTGCTGCTCACCAGAATATCCTGCTGTTTTCCGAGCTGCTTGTCATGAAGCTGAATAGCACGATAGTCCCTGAGTTTCCTTTTCGTATTGAAATGAAGCTTAAACTGTCCGCTTTTGGCAGGAATGTTCACACCGAGACGTATTATGGAATCTTGCTTGGGATAAGGAAGAGTGTTGATGACCATTTTTGGGGTCTCACCGTTCTCCATTTTTGCATAAGAAAATACATTATGTTTATAGCCAGGCAGTTTTATATAGTCCTTTTTGCTTTCAAAAAGACAGGAGCTGCAATCTGCAAAGCGGATGACTGAATAGTCGGCAATGCCAGTTTCTGCATTCTCCAGCGCTATGGAAAGATGCTCGGAAAAATCCGATTTTGCCTTCGCTTTTTCTTCCGGCTGGGAACGCCTGAACTGCACGGGGTGGTAGTTTTCCTCCTTGGAAATATTGTTAAGCCAGTTGGCTTGGTCAATAGGTTTAGCGTTCTCAGAGAACAAGAGTGTGGTTGCGTCGGGACTGTCATCGTTCAGTTTAACAAAAAAACCTTGCCCAGGTGCAATATAGCTCGGGTTGTTTTGATATTCAGGATCTGAGAAGTTGTTTGGGAAATTTTCGCAGTTTCCCAGGTTGTCGCCTTCTGAAGACATATAAACAAAATATCCTTGGAGGCGCTGAGAATACACATAATAAGAGTTGTTGATTTTGGACCCGTTGGTTAATCCGTCGCTGCCCTTGAGTTTTAAAAACCTGTCAAAATTAATTGCGCCCGGATAGGGATTTGATATGAAGTTCCAGCCGTGGTTTTCTTTATTTCCGCCGCGGGTTACTGGCACTTCATAATTTCCGTAGTGAAAAAATCCTCCGGGTTTACTCTTGTCCTCAATTCTTAAATCGCCCTGTTCATTGAGGCCTTTGTCTTTTGCAGGCTTTTGCCAAATATAGATTCTAAAGCTTTCGCCCGGTTTCATGATTCGATCAGCATCGTTGACAGGCGTCCACCACGGTACAGTTTGGTCTTCAGGATCGTTGCCATATATTTTCTCATCAAAAGAATTAATACTGGTGTAGGGATTTGTTATTGTGTAAAAGCTCTCTGACAAGGTTTTCAGCGGCATGTCTTTTACAGTAGATCCCAGATAAAACCACCCGGGTTTTTTGTTGTCCAGATAGTGCTGAAAGCACACGGTGCCGTTGCCCGACACCTTGAAATGCTCGGCATTATAGATTGGATATAAATAAGCCGTTCGTTCAGCGGTTCCATTTAAAATGATTTCGCCGTTGTTTTCCAGATGTGTGCCGCGAAGCGCCCCCCATGTTCTGTCAGTCTGGAGATGCATACTCCGCATCACTGTAAGCCTTGCGTTGGGCGCGATGACCAGCTTGGACTCTGGTTTTTGCCTGAAACTCGGCTTATAAGTGAGAAAACGCAAAAAAGTCGGTTCTCCGTAAATGGTTTGTGTGCCTTCTCCGTTAAAAGATATGCCTTGTTGGCTGTTGTATCCTACAAACTCGTGAATTCCGCCTTCGTCAAACCAATCACCCTTTAGGGCCAGCGGTCTTTGGGTTTCCTGACGGAACTTCACTCCCTGGCCGATCCAAACATCGCCAAGCACCTGTATGCGATGCCTTTGCAGTACATTGCCTCTAAAAACCAAATGGCCAAAAGTGATCGTTCCGTTTTTATCCGTTAACGAATATTTTAAGTTGTCAATAACGTGTTCGCCTTCACCCATAAACACCACCTTCCCCTTATTTATGACGTCTCTCCCCTCCCGGTGATCGTTCCAATTGCCTTTAATGATTAGGCTGTCATTTTCAAGAACTTCATAGGTATTTATGTCTTTGGGCTTGTCTTTTCCTATAACTGTGATATCTCTCTCAACAGTAGTTACACCCTCCGTGAACTTCCAATGCACGCCCAACTCCCCCCGGAGGATCAGTTCGCCGTATTGCTGCCCGCCCAGTATCCGGTGTTCTTTTGCTTTTATCACGCTGGTGTTGCTCAGGTATTCAACCGTTCCCTTCGCATCAATGGACTGAAAAACTTTTTTACCTTTCGTCGTCAGTGTAGGAGTAACCAGCTTGCCGCCCTCTTCTATTATCAGCTGTACGCGTGAGTATTCAGACTGAAGATCTTTTAGCCAGATACCTCCAGTAACTGTCAGCGTAGCGCCTGATTTAATGGTAATGTAAACTTTTCCTGAATAATAAGACTGGTAAGCTCTTTGAATAAAAATACAATTTACTTCTTGATTATTCTTGATAGTGAGTTTTCTGGAGCTCCAAGTTCTATTCCCCAATATAATATTGTCATTTTTTCCGGGAACAGAATAAATGTCCCATGTCCGGCGATCACTCCAATTTTCATAATTGCTTCTGTAACTTAGATGAAAAGTTTTACCGTTACCTGAGTTTGCATCTGGGCGGTTCTGCGCGCAAAGATTCCACGCGGACAAAAATGCGAAATAGAAGATGCCAAAGCATCTGATAAGCTGTTTAGTCAGGACTGTCATTGCCGTAGAATTTAA
>JAKSBZ010000197.1 GCA_022360875.1 Cytophagales bacterium
AGAAAATTCCTCTAAGAAAAGAGTCCGCTGCGGCGGGCTTTTTTTGCTTCATCAAAAAATCTTCAAACAAACCTTATTGCAGAGGTCCGTTCCTCAAACTTTCCCGCTGCCAAAACTAAATCTGCTTTCCGCCTGCAGTTTCAGCTCAAAAAATTTTCCTCCAGGTATTTCTGGAATCTCTCTTTATACTGATCACTCACAGGAATGTACACATTCCTGTCAAATACAATGCGGTTTCGCTCAATCACGCGTATTCGGTCAAGATTGACTATATAGGAGCGATGAACGCGCATAAACGAATCGGCAGGCAACTGCTGCTCAAGCTTGGACATTCCCATAAGCGCCATCACCGGCTTTTCATCCGCAAGATGAATGCGCACGTAATCCCGCATGCCTTCGATATACTTGATGTCCGAAAGCACAATCCGGATAATTTTGTATTCCATTTTGATAAACAGAAAGCGATCGCTGCGGCTAACGGCCGGAGCTCCCTCGAGCTCAGAAAAATACCGGCGCAGGGTCTTGCTGACTGCTTTTGAAAAATCGGCAAAAGAAATCGGCTTCACCAGATAATCGGCCGCGTCAACCTGAAAACCTTCGGCGGCGTACTCCCGGTAAGCCGTTGTGAAAATCACTTTCGGAGGATCGTGCAGTGACTTCACAAACTCCATTCCCGACAAATCAGGCATATTGATGTCAACAAACATCAGATCAACCTCATGGGTTTGCACAAAGTCCAGCGCCGAGGCCGCGCTCTTAAAGCTTTGCAGCAGGTTCAGCGCAGGAATTCTTTCGATATAGCCAGTGACCTGCCTGAGCGCCAGGGGCTCGTCATCCATTGCGATGCAATTAATCATAAAGGTATCTTTAAATTCACTTCAAAAACATCCGAATCATTTTCCTTAATATCCAGCGAATAGTCTGTCCCATACAGCAGCTCCAACCTGCTGCGGGCATTTTGCAACCCGATGCCCGAATATTTTTTTTGCTCCGGTCTGGAATGCCTGCTGTTTTTCACAAAAAAAGAAAGATGTTTTTCTGAAACAGAATAACTAATAAAAATGAAAGAATCCCGTTCATAGCTAACCCCGTGCTTAAAGGCATTTTCGATAAAGGAAATAGTCAGCAAAGGGGGAACTGCAGCCTCCGGCAAATCTTCAGGAATGTCAAGTGCCACCTTTACATCCTCAGCAAGCCTCAGCCTCATAAGCTCCACATAGCTTTTAACAAACTCCAGCTCACGATGCAGGGGAATTTTATCGGTCTGCGATTCGTACAACATATAGGCCATCATCCGGGAAAGCCTGATTACAGCGTCTTTGGCCTCTTCCGTATCAATATCTATCAGCGAATGAATATTGTTGAGCGTATTCATGAAAAAATGAGGGCTCAGCTGATGCTGGAGAAAAGACATCTTGCTGCTCAGACTCTCTTTCTCTTCCCTCAGCTTTTTCTGCTCTCCTCTGGTCCATTTCGAATAAAACACAAGACCGGTATCGAAACCCAGCACCAACAACGCCAGAATGGTCAAATTGGCATAAATCGGCGGCGGAACGGGTCTTTCCGCAAAACGGTACATCCTGTGCGGAGGCATCCTTCTGGCTCTTCCCTGCTGAAAAGACACGCTGGCAAAATAAAAACCGGCTGCCAGCGCCGCGATTAAACATGCGGCAGAAGCCAAATAGAGCTTTCGCCTTTTTCTGAAAAACAAATAAGGAAGCAAAAAAAAGCGGTTAACAAGGACGGCCAAAAGAA
>JAKSBZ010000193.1 GCA_022360875.1 Cytophagales bacterium
TCGATGATGTCAAGTTCTTCGATGAAACTGATGATGTGCATCTGTCCCCAGCATTTTGAACATATCAGCGGGTCCACTTCATAAATTTTCTGAATCAGCCTGGCCCAGTTTTGCCGGGATTCTTTGGATGATATCTCATTTGGAATAGCAGCAGGAATGTCATCATCCGCCTCCGCTTTTTTCCTCAACCGGCTTTGATCTGGTCATCACGGATATGACTATGCCGAAGATGACCGGCGATGAACTGTCAAAAAAATTGCTGGAAATACGCCAAGACCTGCCCGTTTTCCTTTGTACAGGGTACAATGAAAATATCTCCGAATCAAATGCACTCAAGCTGGGCATAAAAAAATATTTCACAAAACCCATGGAGAGCAAAACCTTGCTTGGCATGATTCATGAGACATTTGGGCAATCCTGAAAAAAAGCTATATCCCCCCACTTAACACATGTCAATGCCCCGCCGTCATTCCTATGATTGGCTAACTCAACCAGATCAGAATTGCTGATTTTATTTCCAACATCTTGACTTTATAGGAAAATTTAATTACTGTATCTTCGTATATTTAAGGATTCATCTTTTTCAAATTTTTCAGACCTTAAGGTCCCAACGATTAACCATGACCAAGGACAAACTCGCTACAATTGTCGTTATCGCATCCTGCCTGGGTGTTCTCATCTTTGGCCTGTCCAAAGGCAAACCCATTGATCAATACATGCCCCGTGATCCGGAAGAGAAACAGCTCATTGATTTAATAAAAAAATTTCACAGGGCGCGAGCGGAATATAATCCGGAAAACTATTTTTCATGCCTGAGCGAATCAGGCCGGTTCATGTTTTCCGGCTCCCCCATGCTCTCCAAAAAAGAACTGGAAAAAAGGCTGCCGGGGTTCTGGACAGACCTGAAGTCCGGCAATATGACAACCCGGGCCTATAGCCGGGAAAGCCTGAACGGCAATTTTCTGGACGGCAATTTTTTCGATCCGGTCATCCGGATTGAAGGTCGGAAAGCCCATGCTGTTCTGAAATTTATAACGCCGATTCTCCGCTGGCAAACCATGCTGTTTCTCGACTTTGAAAAAGCGGACAAGGGCTGGCTCATCACACGGTTTGAATGGGATATGGGCTAGTTTAACAATTGTCCCCGAAGGAATAGGCCCCTAACTGCAGCAGAATGTCATGGCTTTCAGCCGCTCATCCAGAAGCACTGCCGTCTGTGTCATCATCATCTCCGCCATATCATCCACATGGCGGTTTCTCCAATCCTCCAGCAAGTTTCCCTTTACCCACTGGTTAAACGCCCCGAGCGCCGGGCCGCAATGCACCTGGAAGTTGACTCGGTCCCAGGTCCCGCCCTCTATTGCCAGCCCGGCAGTGTAGTCGAAGTACGATTTGAAAACCAATGCCATTTTTTTTTTTTTTTTTTGTTCGGCCTTTTCCAGTTCCTTTTCACGGCTTGTCGAGGCGAGGCGGTTGCTGATACCTTCGTAAACCTGATCAAAACTTTGATGAAAA
>JAKSBZ010000183.1 GCA_022360875.1 Cytophagales bacterium
AGGCAGGCTGGAGCAGTTGCAGAAGGTGGTAACTGATTCCATTAAGCCGGTGACTGATTTCCGCGCCAGTGCTGAATATCGCAGCACCGTCAGCGGGGTTGTGGTTGCCCGGCTGGTTAACGAATGCGCTTAAGAGGGAGCTTGGAAATGTCTATCAGTTTTACTTTAAACGGGGCTCCCAGAATCGTTCAGGTTGAGCCAGGCAAGAATGTCCAGACCCTGCTGCGAGAGCTGGGTCTGAACTCGGTTCGTAACAGTGATGATGGCTGGGGCTTTGCCGGTTCCGACACCATTCTGCTGGATGGCAATGCCGTTAACGCCACCATGCTGATCGCCGGTCAGCTGGAAGGCCGTGAAGTTGTCACTGCCGAGTCACTGAACGTCTATGGTCAGCTGTCTGCAGTACAGTCTGCCCTGATCGACGCCGGTGCGGTTCAGTCCGGTTATAACGATCCTGCCGTGGCCCTGGTGCTGACCGATCTGCTGCAACGCAACCCTGTTGCTGATCGTGCTCAGGTTACCGATGCACTGTCCGGTATCTTCCTGCGTGAGAGCGCCTACGAGCAGGTATTTACTGCTGTTGAAATCGCCAAAGAGCGTCTGACCAATCCTGAGTACCTTGCCAACGTTAACCCTGAGTTCAACAAAGTCTTTGACCGCGATATGCGCTTTGTCGGCAAGGCGTCCCGCAAGGTGGATGCTGCCCGCACCCTGAAAGCCGAGAAAGCTTTCGTAGAAGATTTCGTTCCTGCTGATGCCTGTCATCTGAAGATGCTGCGTAGCCCCCACGCTCACGCTTACATCTCCAAGCTGGACACCAGCAAAGCAGAAGCCATGCCCGGCGTGGTTGCTGTGCTGTCTTACAAGAATGTTCCTGACGTTTACTACACCCCAGGTGGCCAGACTGCTCCTGAGCCTTCTCCACTGGATCGTCGCCTATTCGGCCAGAAGATGCGTCACTTCGGTGACCGTGTTGCTGCCGTTGTTGCCGAGACTCCAGAGATTGCCGAAGCTGCTCTGAAGCTGATTGAAGTTGAGTTTGAAGTTCTGAAGCCGGTTCTGGATGTTGATGAAGCCGCCGCCGAAGACGCGCCCATCGTCCACAAGGGGCTGATCAGCTACGGCGCTGGTGCTCCTGAAGATCTGGACGAACAGAATGCCGATGCTGACCCACGTGACGGTCGCATCCACTTTAACTTCCCATTCGGTGGTGAACCACGCAAGAACATCGCAGCCAAGGGCCATGGCTCTATCGGTGATGTTGATAAAGGTTTCGCAGACGCTGATGTGATTCTGGAGCGCACCTATGAGTCCAAGCAGGCTCAGCAGTGCCCACCCGAGCCACACCTGTGCCTGACTTATATGGAAGGCGATCGTCTGGTTGTTCGCGCTGCGACTCAAGTGCCATGGCATGTACGTCGTCAGGTTGCCAACATCATCGGTGTTAAGCAGAACAAGGTTCATGTGATTAAGGAGCGCCTGGGCGGCGGCTTTGGTTCCAAGCAGGATATCCTGGTTGAAGATGTATGTTCCTATGCCACTCACCTGACTGGCCGTACTGTTTACTTCCGTCACACCCGTGAAGAAGAGTTTATCGCAACCTCTTCCCGTCACGTCGCCAAGATGGATATTAAACTGGGTGCCAAGAAAGACGGTACTATCACGGCTGTTGAAGTGAACTACCGCTTTAACACCGGTCCTTACGGTAACCACGCTCTGACCGTGCCAAGCAACGCGCCTGCACTGTCTCTGCCTCTGTACCGCTGTGACAATGTGAAGTTTGAGGTTACTACCTACTACTCCAACATTGTTCCTACCGG
>JAKSBZ010000202.1 GCA_022360875.1 Cytophagales bacterium
AAGAAGAAAACGGAAAGCGGCATTTCTTGGGTTTGCTGGCATTTTCGGATACTTTGCGCGCTGATGCCGTGCAGACTATTCGTGAAGCGGAATCGATGGGGGTGCAGGTGAAAATGATCACCGGAGATCATCATGCGATAGCGCGGGAAGTCTGCCGGGAGCTTGAGCTGGGAGAGAATGTGCTTTCCTCAAGTGAGACTTTTAAAGACTTTGAGTGGGAGGAAGGCAAGCGCGTTCCGGAGGAGATTTCGAAAAAAATTGTTGATGCCGGGGCGATTGCCGAGGTGTTTCCCGAACACAAGTTCGCCATTGTGAAGTCTTTGCAGGAGCACGGTCACATTGTGGGAATGACAGGCGACGGGGTGAACGATTCGCCGGCGCTTAAACAGGCCGACAGCGGCATAGCGGTGAAAGGCGCAACCGATGCGGCTCGCACTGCCGCGGGCGTCGTGCTGCTTTCGGAGGGCATCAGTGTGATTATTACAGCCATTCGGGAGGCGCGCGCTATTTTTGAAAAAATGAACGGATACGCGCTTTACCGTATTACCGAGTCCATCCGCATCATGTGTTTTGTGGTTTTCGCGATGATTGCTTTCAACTTTTATCCGATTACAGCGGTTATGATAATTCTTCTGGCCTTGCTGAATGACATTCCGATTATGATGTTGGCTACCGACCGTGTGGAAATAAGCCGGAGACCTGTACGCTGGAATACCCGGCGCATCGTCAAGCTGGCGTTAGCTATGGGTGTGTTCGGCGTGGGAGCGTCCATTGCTCTTGTCTTGATCGGGAGAGACGTTTTCGGTTTGGGAAAGGGGCAGCTGCAGACGCTGATTTTTCTTAAGCTGGCTGTAGCTGGTCACATGACGCTTTTTGTTACCAGGACTAAAAAACGGTTTTGGCAAAAGCCCTATCCTTCGCCGGCATTGCTGTGGTCGGCGATTGTTACCAAGCTGGCCGTGACGCTGCTCGCGGGTTTGGGCTTTGGGCTGGTTACGCCAATCGAATGGAAATACATCGCCATTATTTGGGGTTACTGTTTTTTTTGGATGTTTCCTCTGGACCAGTTGAAAATAATGGGAATAGAAAGACTGAAGGGAAAAATAAGTCTGAAGAAAACGACTTAATGAAAAGAAAATCAATTCTTATATTTATACGCTCGTCTCTCCGAATTTCTGATTTGCGCCTGTATTAAGGGCTTTGATCCAGTGATAAGAGGCCAGAGCGAATTCTTCCCATTTATCATATCGTATTGGATTTTTAATAAACCGGAATTCAAAAACAGGCACCTGCTTTTTTTGTCCGTCAGCTTCAATTGTATCCATTCGGTCGGCGAACTCACCCATGGAAACGAAGAATTCTTTCATTTCCGGAACAGGGAGATATTTTTCAGTCAGCAGATCTTTGCCGCCGGGAATTTCCATTAGCCAGTTGAATCGTGTAACAGCGTTTAGGGCATATCTCCTGGAGGCAAATGTTTCACCATATCCGTGGAAAATACCGCGGGCATAAACCGGTTCATCGATATCCCCGATTTCCAACTGTCTGATCAGTTCATTTAGCAAGTGGAACCAGTTTGCGTTGTTCATGAAATAGTCTTTCTCAGTTGTGCCCAGTCTTTGGAAAAGGCTTCCGAAGTCGTTCCTGCTGAGAAGAACAGCAAAGAATTTGGGATTTCCGTTGATTTTCCTTCGGGCAAGCACTAAGTACTGGGCAATCATGCTCAGCAGGCCAACCAGTTCGTCGGTCCAGGGTACGGGACCGGTCATTTTTTCTGAAACATCAGGCGGGAGACCGTTTTTTTGAATGCCAGAAAGCGTTTTGTTGATTGCCTGGAAAGCGAAGGCGTTGCTCAGGTAAGGTATGTCATCCTCGGAGCCTTCTTTTTCCCAGTTCATGAATATTTTTCTTCCCAGAGCTCTTCTTTGGGCTAATGCCGGTTCTTCGTCCTGTTCCGGCCAGGCCAGGTCCTGAAACAGTGCCGGCAGCCGGGAAAGGTCAACGCCTGCAGTTACTTGAAAAAATCCGGATTCGATGCCGGTTTGCGTTTGTAAACGCATGGGCTCGCAACCGGGGATAAGCTCTCCGAATTCATTTAGCACACTATATAGGCTCAGGTTGTCTTGTTTGTTGCCCATTATGGAAAGCTTTTGCATCATGTTTTTTAAAATCGGAAAAGTTTCTTGGAGTTTTTCTTTGCCGGTGGCGTTTTCATCAAAGGGTATGGTGACAATTTCCAGGTAAGGAATTTGCTTTTTCGTGTGAACATCTATCCGGATTTCGAATCCTTTGCCTTTCATTAGCAAGTCGTCTTTTTCGAAGGCTTCATATTTAGAATGCCGAATAGGGACTTTTTGTCTAAGCATTTCATCGCGGTGCGCCTGGTTTCTGAAAGGGGTGTATCCAATTTCGATTTCAAACCCCACGGCTCTCTGGATTACTTCGTCAAAAAACGGCTGCGGCTGTCTGTGGCTGGCCATTGCTTCCCGGATGCAGGAAGTTCCTGCTATGGAAGCCTGCGGCTTTGGGCGGTATGGGTGTTGCGCATGTTTTTTAAACATAGTGGTTGCTCTTTAGGCAAGGAGCGTCTTTATGGCTCAGGGCACAGACTCTGGAAGGTGATGCCCGCTGGTTTCTCCGAATTTCAGGTCTGCGCCGGAATTGAGCGCGGAGATCCATTCGTGGACCAGGCAGGCGAAATTTTTCCATTGTTTGTAGATAATATCATGGTTTTCGAAACGGATTTCGAAGATGGGCACCTCTTTTCTCTGTCCGTCTACGTGTATGACATCGGTTTTTTTGCCGAATTCCCCAAAAGACCGGAACCAGTGTTTGTATTCGGGGATTGGAAAATACCGCTCTGTAAGCGGATCCTTTCCTTTTGGGATATGCATAAGCCACTCAATTCGGGAAAACGGAGCGAGAACATAACGTTTGTCCTCGAACATTGCTCCATATTTGTGAAAAATTCCCTGTGAATAGAACGGATCGGTTATTTTTCCGATTCCAAGCTTCCGGATGATTTCTTGGAGCAAGCCAAGCCAGTTATCATCGATGCTGAAGTAGTCTTTTTGTTCCTGGTCCAGTTCCTGGTATAAACCGACAAAATCTGTTCTGCTTAGCAACAGGGCAAAGGATTTCGGGAAGGCGTTTACTTTCTGATGTGCCAAATCCAGATACAAGGCAATTACGCTGAGCAGTCCGGCCAGTGTGTCTGACCATTTTACGGGTCCGGTCATTTTTTTTGCCTCTTCTTCAGGCATTCCATTATTCCGCAGCGAGCTGATAACCTCGTTGATGTTTAAGAGCGAGAGGGCCAGAACTTTTTTCCCTAAGTAATCTTGGATTTTTTCTAATTCCCATTTAGCGAAAATTTTACGTCCCGGAGCCCTTCTTTTGAGGAGCGTTTTGTCTTCCTCATTGCTGGGCCAGGCCCAGTCCTGAAAGAGAAACGGAATTTTTGCCAGGTCGATGCCAGCGGTAACCTGAACCAACCCAATGTCAGGTTTTTTATACGACCAAAGAGAAATATCCTTGTTCTGAGGTTGAATCTTGCCGAATTGCCAAAATATGTCCTTAAAGCCGATCTGTGAATTTTCCCTTGCTGCCTGTGTCAGCTTTGTCATCATCAACTCAAAAGTTGTAAATACATGCTTTAGTTTTTGGAATCCCTGCGGTCCTTCTTCAAAAGGGTCAGTGATTATTTCCAGATAAGGACATAGATTGTAGAAAGAGATGTCCGTGCAGACATTGAATCCTTCGCCTTCGAGCAATACTTCGTTTTTTTCGTAGGGTTTGTAGGGCGAGGCCCAGACCGGAATATTGTGTTTGAGCGTGGTGTCGTGATGGTTTTTGTCTCTGAAAGGCCTATAGCTGATTTCGATCTCAAAACCTATCGCTCGCTGGATCACCTCAGGAGATAATTGCAGTTTTTTTCGGTGGTTCATCATGGCCTGACGGATGCTGGAAGTTCCGGTTTTGGAAATTTGCCTGTTAGGGCGGTATGTGCGCTGTGCATATTTTTTTAGCATAATAAAGCCATACAGCAGGCAAGAAAAGCCATTGATGTTAGGGACTTTGTTGATGAAGCTCTTGACCGCTGGTTTCTCCGAATTTCAGGTCTGCACCGGAATTGAGAGCGGTGATCCATTCATGGACCTGGCAGGCAAATTCCTTCCATTGGTTGTAGACAAAATCATGGTTGTCGAAACGGATTTCGAAGATGGGTACTTCTTTTCTTTGTCCGTTGACGTAGATGACGTCGGTTTTTTTACCGAATTCGCCAAAAGACTGGATCCAGTGCTTGTACTCGGGGATTGGAAAATAGTGCTCTGTCAGCAGATCTTTTCCTTTAGGGATTTGCATAAGCCATTCGATTCGAGAGAACGGTGCAAGGACATCCCGTTTGTCCAGGAACCGTTTTCCATACTTGTGAAAAATTCCCTGTGAAAAGAAGGGATCGGTGATTTCCCCGATTTCCAGCCGTTGGATGATTGCCTGAAGCAGGGTAAGCCAGTTTTCTTCGATGCTGAAGAAGTCTTTTTGTTCCTGGTCAAGTTTCTGGAATAAACCGACAAAGTCTGTTCGGCTAAGCAAAAAAGCAAAGGATTTCGGATAGGCCACTATTTTCTGCTGGGCTAAGTCCAGGTATAAGGCAAGCATGCTGAGCAGTCCGGCTAGTGCGTCCGACCATTTTACGGGGCCGGTCATTTTTTTTTCCTCTTCTTTGGGCATCCCGCTATTCTGCAGTATGTTGATAGTTTGATTGATGTTCAGGAGTGAGAGCGCCAGTACTTTTATTCCTGAATAGGAGGCAATGTTTTCTCTTTCCCAATCTACAAATATTTTTCGCCCGGCAGCTCTTCTTTTTAGGAGTGTTTCATCTTCGTCCTCATAGGGCCAAGCCCAGTCCTGGAGAAGAAGCGGGATTTTTGCCAGGTCGATGCCGGCAGTTACTTGAAAATAGCCTTTGTCAGGCTCATCGAATAACCATAGAGTAATTTCCTTGTTCTGAGGCTGAATTTTTCCGTACTGTCTGAATATTTCATTGAAGCTGATATGTGGATTTTTTTTTGCGGTTTCCGACAATTCCATCATTATTTCCTCAAAGGTGTCAAATATGTGCTGTAGTTTTTGGAGTCCTTGCGGCCCTTCTTCGAAAGGGTCAGTGACAATTTCCAGATAGGGACATTGGTTATAAGTCGATACATCTGTTCGAACCTCAAACCCGTCGCCTTTTAGCAACACATCGTTTCTCTCGAAGGGTTTGTAGGGCAAAGACCGAGCAGGAATGTTGCTTTTGAGCGTGGCATCGCGGTGAAATTCGTCTCTGAACGGTCTGTAGCCTATTTCAATTTCAAAGCCCACAGCCCGCTGAATCACCTCAGGAGATAATTGCAGTTTTTTTCGGTGGTTCATCATGGCCTGACGGATGCTGGAAGTGCCCGAGGCTGAGGTGTTTTTTGCAAGCGGGTAGGAGAGCGAGCGGTCTGTTTTGTACATGTGAAACATCGGCTAGGAGGTTGCAAAAGGCGTTCCTCGAGTGTGTTTTTCAGATCGATGAGGCAGCTGCGCCGGCAGCGGGCCTTGTTAAGTTAAGGACCATTTTTTTCCAAGCTAGAAAGTCTGCTGTTTCCTTTTCTTGTTCTTGAATTTGTGCAGAAGCAGAAGTTTGGCTTTTCGAACCCTCGTGAAGTTCCTGTTCGTAGCATTGCAACCTTTCCATAATGAAGCTCTGTTGTTCAGGAATCACGCGTTTAAGCGTTTCGGCTGTTATCGGCCAGCTGTTTACTTCTGCAGAAATCCTTTGTGCATTTTCTTCAAGACGTATTTTTTCTGCATTTAAGTCTTCCAACAGTCTTTTAGACCATTTTTCAGTTTTACTACTGTGAGTTATGTGAAATGCACGGCTTAAAAAATTGATTTTACGATCAAATATTTCAATGATTTTGACCCAGTAGACTTCTAGCGATTTTTTAACATGGAATGTCATGGATCCTTCGGGAAGCTGCGGGTGCCAGATGTCGTGGAATGTTTGCCCTTTTTCAGCCCCGTACATTCGGAAAGAGAATACGGGAATTTTCTTTTTGAGTGTTTTCATTGATTGGGCATATTCATCTTCCAGTCGAAGGAGTCGTTCTTGCAGTTTGCTTCCCTTTTCAATAACGGCTTCAGCAAACCTGAAAATTTCATTTATTCTTTTCTCTTTTTCATAAGACGATAAGGGGAAAAAGTGGCTGTATGCAGGGTGTTGCGAATAAAATTGGCGCACTATGGCAATGAATGAGTCATAACGCAGCATCAGTCGGTCAAAAGCAGCCAAATACTCTTTGGTGGCGCCGGTGGTCATATTGACGCTTTCCAGGCTAATGCAGTCATTCCCGCTTTTGGCGACCACTGTCCCGAAATGCAGGTTCCATTCGATGTGGCTTTGTTTTTTGAGCATTTCGGAAGGAGTGGTTTCTTCTGGCACGGGTAAGTAGTCGTCGTAATCCTTTCGAAGATTTGCATAATATTCCCATATTTTCATTGGTTTTTCGTGTTTTGCCCAGTAGGGAGATTGAATAGAAAAGGCTTCGCCTACATTAGGGCTTGCGAATTCGTTCACGCCCAGATTTTTGGCTTGGGCGTATAGTCCTTCGGGTGACTTTCCTTTTCTTAAAGAAATATGAGTGCAAAGCAAAAAATCCATTTCGAAAAAAGTGGGAACCTGCCGGTATGTGTTCTCTGCACGAAATAGGGCTGTCCAGGCCAGTTCTTGGGCATGCCCCATAACCTTTTCAGCCATCTCTTGGCAGTCAGAAGCATATTCTGTTTGGCTGAGGTCAGGGGTTATAGCATGCAGGTTCTGGCCGTTTTCACTAAGCCGCAGCGCAGGCTTATCGCTGATTTCCAGTTTGAGAGGACTTGCGATTTTTTGCAGCATCAGGTTGGATTCCCTGACGGTTTCGGGAGTTGCGAAGAATTGCCGCGTGAAATCCTCAGTATGTTCAACTGCCATTTTTCCGTCGTCCGAAACCTTTATATCCGGGAGGAGTGCTAGCGTGTTTTTCCAGGTTTCGCTGGAGTCCCAGTATCCTTTTTGTTTGGCGCTGTTTTTTGTTGGATTTTCGAAAAAATGGCTCTCGGTTTCCGTCCATTCAAAAAGTTCTTTCCGCAGGGCTTTTCCGAAAGAACGAGTGCGCATGCCTTCAGCAGATGGAGTGTATTGGCTTGGTTTTATGATTCTGAAGGTTTGTACAGTTTTTCCCCTCGATGAATTAGCGGATTTTGCATGCTTGTGTACAATGGACCGGGGGGAGAACATTTCTTCCTGAGAGTTTTTTGAAAGGCAGGTTCAAAAGGTATGCTGTAATTTGCCGCTTCAGGTTGGCGATTTACATAAAAAAGCCTGATTCTCGCATATTGATAAGTCCGTGAATCAACAGCTGCCAATCTTGGCTATAAGAGAATTGAACGTGTCCAGTAGCTGAATGGGAATGGGGAAAATCAGAAAAGGGCAGACTGGCAAATGGAAAAGACTTGCTAAATTTTGCTGAAAATTTTCAGGCTGCCCGCGTCCATTTTCAGCTCAACGGTTTTCCCAAAAATTGCCGGTTCTCCGTCAAGATGCCCGAGCTCGCTTTCCTGTTCTATGGTTGCCTGCTCGCATACAATTTCGCGGTACAGCGGTGAAAGATGCACTTTGTTGGTGAACATTTTCAGCATCAAATCCGGAATTTGGTTGTACTTAGGTTTTCGGACCAGGCAGAGATTCATTTTTCCGTCGCAGAAAGAGGCATTTGGAGCAATGCAGGCATTGTTGCCGAACTGTGTGGAGTTGGCAAAGCTGAGCATCATGCCTTTCACTTCCTCTGTTCGTTTGCCGATGCGTATGCGGTAGGTTTCTTCCTGATAATCCAAAAAGCTCTGAAACGTGGCTTTGGCGTACGAGCTTAGTCCGCGGCTGTTCATTTTGGCAAACTGATGGCTGATCAGGGCGTCGAATCCGATGCCCGCCACATTGATAAAGCGCTGGCCGTTGGCCGTGATCGTGTCCATGCTGCCGATGCGGGCACTGTTGAGCCACTGGATCGCCTTCACGGTGTCCATCGGGATGCCCAGGTGACGGGCCAGTCCATTGCCCGATCCGCAGGGAATGATGCCCAGGGCCAGTCTGCTGAAGGCCAGCGAACGGGCCGCTTCGTTGATTGTTCCGTCGCCGCCTACGGCCAGAACGGCGTCGTATTTTTCACTGATGGCTTTTTTTGCCAGCTCCGAGGCGTGTCCTGCGTATTCAGTTTCCTCCGCATGCAGCGAAAACCTTTTTGGATCGAGGTGTTGGGCAAGCAGCCGGCGGATGTTTTTTTGTTTCCCCGTTCCGGATATCGGGTTGATGATGCCGAATAATTTGATAGGGTTGTTCATAATCGATAGCTGAATAGTGCCTGGTGAAAAACTTTAATACGCTTTTGGCTGTTCGATTTTCGTCAAAATACTGAAATGGCGGAAAGGCAAGAAACCCGGCTAGGAAGCGGCCGGGTTTTGCGTAATAGCTGATGTTTTTTTTATGCCATCGAGTGGTAGACGTTCTGCACGTCGTCGTCCTCTTCGATTCTTTCCAGAAGTTTATCAACGTCTGCCTGTTCTTCTTCCGAAAGCTCTTTGGTTACCTGAGGGATGCGTTCGAAGCCAGAAGAGATGATTTCGATTTCCTTTTCTTCCAGCGCTTTCTGGATGGAACCGAAGTTTTCGAATGCGCCGTAAATCATGATGCCGTCTTCGTCTTCAAACACTTCTTCAGCGCCGTAGTCGATGAATTCCAGTTCCAGTTCTTCCACGTCCAGTTCTCCCTGGGCGATTTTGAAGTGGCAGGTGTGGTCGAACATGAATTCTACCGAACCGCTGGTTCCCAAACTGCCGCCGCATTTGTTGAAATAGCTGCGGATGTTGGCTACCGTGCGTTTGTTGTTGTCAGTTGCCGTTTCGATGAGAATGGCGATTCCGTGCGGTGCGTAGCCTTCGAACAGGACTTCTTTGTAGTCAGAGGTGTCCTTTGAAACCGCGCGTTTGATGGCGCGTTCCACATTGTCCTTAGGCATATTGGCCGCTTTGGCATTTTGAATCACTGCCCGCAGTTTGGAGTTGGAATCCGGATCAGGTCCGCCTGATTTTACGGCGATAACAATGTCCTTGCCCAGGCGGGTAAACGTTTTTGCCATGTGTGACCAGCGTTTCAGCTTTCTGGCCTTGCGGAATTCAAATGCTCTTCCCATGATATTATATTTATTAATCTTGTTTTTTGATTTTTAGCCTGAAGCACAAAACTAATTGTATTCCGAATGATGTCAAAATTCGGGAATAGAATTTCTGGGCGGCCTGATAAGAATCAGTTCGGATGATTTTTTCATAAGTTCAACGAGAGGCTAAGCCAAGCGCTTTTTTCCGGTTTTGTTTCCTTCTTAAGGAAAGAGTGGGGTGGCGCAAAAAAAGAAAAAGCCGGATACAGCAGGGCGAGTGCAGTCTCCGGCTTGTTTATTGGAAAACAATTGTTTTATGAATGCCGCCGGTTGCGGCCTTTGCGCTCGTCTTCGAATGCTTTGAGGCCTGACTCTTCGGTCTCACCGTACATTTCCTGGTTTTCTTTGAGCACTTCCTTCATATGGCGGGCAACTTCCGCGTAATCCGGGTTGTCAAAGACGTTTTGCATTTCGTGCGGATCCTTTTTCAGATCGTACAGCTCCCATTCGCTGTTGTCGTGGTAGAAGCGGATAAGCTTGTACCGGTCGGTGCGCACGCCGTAATGCCGCTTGACGCTGTGGGTGCCCGGAAAATGGTAATAGTGGTAGTAAACGGACTTGCGCCATTTTTTTGGCGCGTCGCCTTCGGCCACTTGTCGGAAAGACATTCCCTGAACGTCTTCAGGAACATCGATGCCAGCATAATCCAGAAAAGTAGGCATGAAGTCGAGGTTCATGACGAATTCCTTAACCCGCGTTCCTTTTTTGATTTTTTTAGGAAAGCGCATCATCAGCGGCATTCGGAAAGATTCCTCGTACATAAAGCGCTTGTCGAACCAGCCGTGTTCACCCAGAAAAAAGCCCTGGTCGGAAGTGTATACCACAATAGTATTATCGGTTAGTCCGTTTTGATCCAGGTAATCCAGCACCTGGCCTACTCCGTCATCTACAGACTGGACACATCGCAGGTAATCCCGTATATAGCGATTGTATTTCCACAACGCCAATTCTTGGCCACTCAAATTGGCTGCTTTCATTTCAGTATTTTTTGGGCCATAGGCATCTACCCAGGCTTTGTATTGATCTG
>JAKSBZ010000173.1 GCA_022360875.1 Cytophagales bacterium
CTGCCGACCTGGATTCCAGTGGCAATGGACCTTCTTGAACAGGCTTTTTATCCCGACCTGATCCCCCCCCCAGACCGGATTCATGCCTTCAACCGGCTGCGGCAGCTGGCCATGCCAAGCTCCTCACCGGTCAATTTCGGCCAGGGAATCCCAGAGCAGGCCCATGAAATACTGATTCAAAGATTAAATTATTGGCTGACCATTGATACAGAAGAACAGCCTCTTCTATCTGAAGCCAAAAAGTGGCTGTCACCACTGTTTGAGATAAAGAGCAGGGAATTTGCTGGGGGACATCCCGTTCAAAGTACAGGTGTAAACCAGGCGGACCACAATATTCAAAGCCATACGGTCACAGAGTGGATCAAGCTGTTGACCAATGAGACCTGCTATGTGCTGAACCACTTAGATAAATGGAAAAAAAATTCGGATTTTCAGTTGATGAAGAATGACGGCAGAACCATCGACAACAAAACTGATCATGGCGAACCGGATGGCAGCACCAGTGACAAACCTGCCAGAAATTCACTGCCTCCCTCAAAAGAACTGTTGTTATTAACCCCTCAAAAAGGAAAATTGAGCTGTCAGTATTGTAATCGATTGTTCAAAAGCCAAAAACAACTCGACCTGCACCTTTTAGCCCATGAGCAGAGAAAGTTAAAGCTATGCCGACAGTGTGGTGGGGCCTATGTAGGCCTGTCAAGGCACATAGCAACCCATTCAGGGGAACGCCCCTATCAATGCGAACAATGTGGGAAACGTTTTACTCTTAATGGCGCTCTAACAAGCCACTCTCTCGTTCATAAGAAGGACAAGCCCTACACCGGTGAAAAGTGTAGAAAGCAAACTGCAACTTTAAACGACCTGCAAGCACATCAGAGCAAATATAACGGGAAGAATCGAGTGCCTCTCTCTCCCACGTTAACCACATCAGCAGAAACAGAGACCGGGAATATAACTAGAATACCTGTAACGGACGGGGGCGAGATAGTAGGCTACAGGGAGAAACCCCTTCCCACTTCCATCCCACAGGCCACAGTTTCAGAGCCAGTTTCTGTCCAGACATCACCGGGTCTGCCAAACCGGCTACTTGGCAGTCTTACTTCGTTAATCAACAACTTCAAAGCAGACAAGATGGATTTTGCTTCCGTCAACAGCAGACTGGCATTAATGGACAAATCTTCTCTGTTTAACCGTCTGAACCTTACCCTGACCTGGCTCAAGCAGTTTTGTAACGTCTACCTGCAGTTTCTGGAGC
>JAKSBZ010000238.1 GCA_022360875.1 Cytophagales bacterium
AGCAAGACATATAGTTAGCAGGAATAGGCAGGCGATAAGTAGGCGATTTTACTGAGAAATTCGGGTTGGGATTTTTATATTTGTTTTTGGAACAAAAATGAACTATGGCTCACACTCATGAAAGTATAATCAGGGATCTTAGGGCAAACAGATACTCGCCGCTTTATTTTCTGCAGGGGGAAGAGACTTTTTTTATTGATCAGGTGCTGCAGTTTATCGAAAAGCATGCGCTGCCGGAAGAAGAAAAAGGCTTTAATCAGGTTTCGTTTTACGGAAAGGATTCGGATTTGAAGACGATTGTTTCGCAGGCGCGCCGGTTTCCGATGATGGCATCCCGCCAGGTGGTATTAGTAAAGGAGGCGCAGGATTTGGCGGACTGGAAGGATGAATCATCTCTGAAGATCTTGCTAAGCTACCTGGAAAATCCGCTGGAAAGCACTGTGCTGGTTTTTGCCTACAAGCGCAAGTCGATGCCTAAAAGCACCAAGGTGATTAAGGCAATCGACAAAAAAGGGGTGGTGCTCACAACCAAAAAAATGTATGACAACAAGCTGCCCGATTGGATAAAAGCGCAGGTTCAAGCAAAGAATTTTGCAATAACCGACCGCGCGGCTTATATGATAGCCGAATACGTCGGGGTGGATTTAGAGCGCGTCAGCAATGAGCTCAGCAAGATGCTTCTAAACTTTAAGGGAGAGGAAAAGCTGATTGACGAGCAGGCGGTTTCGTCGTTTATCGGAGTGAGCAAAGAGTACAACCCTTTTGAATTGCAGAAGGCCCTTGCCTTCAGGGATCTGATGAAGGCTAACCGGATAATCAATTTTTTTGGTAATAATCCCAAAGACTACCCCGTTATCCCTCTTATAAGCATTCTTTTTAACTTTTTTTCCAAGCTGCTTCTCATTCACCATGCTGACGACAAATCGGATGCGGCGCTTTCGAAAAAACTCGGGCTTCATGTTTTTATATTGAAAGAGTACAGGCTGGCTGCTCAGAATTATTCGCTTAAGAAAGTGGTGGCTTGCATTCGATATCTGAAAGAGGCTGATTTGAGAAGTAAAGGCATAGACTGCCCAAAGTTGTCTGAAAAAGACATACTTAGGGAACTAGTTTTTAAATTAATGCACTGATTAACTGTGAGGGGGCGTTTGTCTTGAACATTTCTGAGTGAAGAAAAGCTGTTGACTAGTTTTATTGCCCCTGCGGTTACTGCAGACAGGTATACTCAATGGATTGGCCAAAGCGATGCACAGCTTGCCGGCCGATGCATTTGATTTGAAATGCTTTTTGTTTATCGTATCATTCAACGAAGCACTATGTTGAAAAAAATTTTAATTGCCGTCGTATTTTTTGGCTGTTGCCTTAAGTTTCAAAAGGGAATGGGCCAGCATACCGCATTGCAAGGCAATTCGGTTCAGGTCTATTGGGAAGCGGTAGATCATTTTCATCAGAAGAAATACCATGCGGCTTTGCCGTTGTTCAGCCGTTTTCTGCAGACCGACGGAACCCCGACGCTGAAAGAAAACGCGCATTTTTACAAAGCGATGACCCGGCTGTATCTGGGCAGGCCGCATGCGGATATGGCGGTAAAACAGTTCGTAGAGGATTACCCGGACAATCCTTTGGCAGGCACGGCGTATTTTGAACTTGCTAATTACTTTTTTGAGAAAAGCAAATTCAAGATGGCGGCTTTGTATTACGAAAATGTTGAAAAGGCACAGCTGGCGCGCAGGCAGCAGATGGAAATGACTTTTAAAAGAGCCTATGCTAACTTCAATTTGAAACGGTTTCAGGAGGCTTTGCCTCTGTTTAATGAAATAAAAGATCTGGAAAATGAGTGGAGGCACGATGCGGCTTATTACGCCGGATATATTGAATTTCAGAACGGAGAATATCAGAAGGCGGTTAAGGACTTTAAACAGGCCACGCAAAATCCGGCTTATGGAGCAGCGCTGCCTTATATGATTAGCGCGGTATATTTTAACCAGGGAGATGAGCAGAGCTTGTTTTCGTATGCGCTGCCATTGCTTGAGGAAGAGAAACGCTTGGACAACCGGGCAGAGATGCAGCTTATGCTGGCCGAAACGTATTTCAAGCAAAGGGAATTTGAAAAGGCTTCGCAGTGGTTCGACGGCTATCTGAAAGGTAAATCCAAAGCCTCGGCAGAGGTGCTGTACCGCTCCGCTTTTTCTTCGCTGCGTTCAGGCAAAGACGAGCAGGCGGTAAGGGATTTCAAGAAAGTTGCGCTGGTGAAAGACACCTTGGGTTATCTGTCTTCTTATTATCTCGGCCAGCTTTATTTAAAGCAGGGGAACAAACGGTTTGCTCAGACGGCGTTCAATGCTGCGCGGCAAGGATCAATGAGTCCGGATATTGCGGCCGAAAGCACATTCAATTCCGGAAAGCTGGCTTTTGAACTGAATAATTACGACCAGGCCATTCGGATTTTCAGAGAGTTTCAGGAAAAATATCCGGGGCATAAGGGGCAGGAAAAAGCCCGGGAGCTTTTGAGCCAGTCGTATCTTCGGGGCCGCGAATTTAACAAGGCGATCAGGGAAATCGAAAAGGTTGCAAGGAGGTCGCCTTCGCTTCGGCTCACAGTTCAGAAACTTACTTACAAAAAAGGTATAGAATATTTTAACAAAGACCGGTATGCGGAAGCACTTCGGTATTTTGACAAATCGCTTGCTTATCCAGAATCAGACGAGCTGCAGCTGGGCGCGAGACTTTGGAGAGCAGAAGCAAGGTCCTTGCAGAAGGAATATGCCGAGTCTATAGCCGATTATCAGTGGGTGCTGGAACATGGTCTGGACGAGTCGCCAAACAAATGGAAAGCAACCTATGGCTTGGCCTATGCTTTTTTCAACACTCAAGACTACGCGCAGGCAATAGCATATTTCAAAAGTTATGTGGAGGCAATGAAGCGCCAGTCTGATCCGATGTTTTACGATGATGCGCTTATGCGCCTGGCCGATTGTTATTTTGTGCAAAAAGGCTATCAGTTGTCGCTGGATTTGTACTCTCAGGCGGTACAGGAAAACAATCCTGACGTGGATTATGCTTACTATCAAATTGGCCGCGTGCACGGTATTGAAGAAAATTACTCCGATGCAAAGCAATATTTGGAAAAGGTTATTCAGGCGGTGCCGCGCTCCAATCTTCATGACGCTGCCGTTTACGAGCTTGCAAGCTTTGAGGCCAGCCGGGGAGACTACGGAAGCGCAGTGAATTATGCTTCGTCGCTGATTAAGGAATCGCCTCAGAGTCCGCGGATGGCCGAGGCGCTCGAGCTTCGGGCCAACAGTTATTTCAGTTTGAAAAATTTCAAAAAATCCACTGCTGACTATGCGCGCGTGCTGACGGATTATCCGCAGGCAACCAATGCGCAGAGCGCGCTTCTGGGCCTACAGGGAGTGCTGAAGGAACGGGGGAAAGAAGAAGATTTTCCGAAGTATCTTTCAATGTACAAAAAAGCGAATCCTGAAAATGAGCAGGTCCAGAACATTGAATTTGAAACTGTGAAGGACCTTTATTTTTCGCAGCAGTATGCCAAGGCAGCCCAGCGTTTCACATCCTACCTGATTGATTATCCGAATACGCCGTTCAGAGTGGAAGCCTCGTATTATTTGGCTGATTGTTACTACAGGAGCAACAAATTGGAACAGGCCGCCGAGTGGTTTGAAAAAGTGGTCGGACATTCTACCAACCGTTATGTCAACCGTTCGCTTAGCCGGATAATTGATATCAAATATAAACAGGGACAATATCAGGAGGCTGTGGACGTCGCATTGACGCTGGAAGGAAACGCCGCCTTGAAGCGCGACCAGCTGAATGCATGGACGGCCCTGATGCGATCGTACTATTTCCTTCAGGAGTATGAGAAAGTGAGTCAGTATGCACAGCGCATTCTTGAAAAAGGAAATGTATCGGCCAACGCCACAAATTTAGCCAATCTGTACAAAGGGAAAGCGGAGATGGGAGCCGGAAACGATCAGGAGGCGATCGATCAGTTTTTGAATACGCTGAATACGGCCAAGGACGTGAACGGCGCAGAAGCGCAGTACCTGTTGGCGAAAATCTTTTACAAGCAAAAGAAATACGAGCAGTCGCTTGAGACTTTGAAGGATCTAAAAAAAGATTTCAGCTCGTACGACTTTTGGCTGAGCAAAGGGATATTGCTTGTCGCCAAAAATTATATGGGGCAGCAGGAGTGGTTTCAGGCCAAAGCCAGCTTGCAGTCTTTGCTTGAAAACTCGTCGGTCGGGGCGGTAAAAGACGAGGCGAGACAGCTTATGGAAGTGCTGGATGCCAAGCAAAAGGAAATAATTGCAGAAAACGATTCCACTCAGCAAGAGGCGGCGCAAGAACCTGATTCGTTAATTAGCCAATAAGAAATTTTTTCAAGATGAACAGATTAATGAAAATACATTCCGTTTTTTTTCTCTGTGTTTTATGGGCAAATGTTCTTTTGGCCCAGGATAACAGAGGCAGAAAACAGACGGTGGAAGACGCGAAATTCGAGATCGTCAAGGAAAGAAAAAACAGGGTAGGAGAGGCGGAAAGAAGATTTGAGAAAATTCCCCCTCAGTCTAATCTGGAAGTGGAAAAGCCTCGGCTTGAATATTTGCAAAAAGATTTTAGTGTAAGGCTGCCTGACTTTAAGCCTTATTTCCGAGTGCTGAAAATAAAGAAGGAAAAGAAAGAGAAGATCTTGTCTAATTATGTAAAGGCGGGTTTGGGAAATTATTACAGGACTATGGCGGAGGTTTTTGTCGGAGGCAAGCAAGGTCGCAGGATGACCTGGGGGCTTAAGGGACATTCCTCTTTTTGGTTTAGAGGTCCTAAGGACAAAGCAAATTCGTCCGAAGATCTGCAGCAGTTCCGGGGTGTTCTTAACTGGACGGGTTCCCGCGCCAAGATCGAAAACAGTTTGTCGTTCAAAAGAAGAGGCTTGAATTACTACGGGTACAGGGAGCCAGAATATTATGCGTCCAACGGAGGAGCTTTTGATGAGAACGACATCAAGCAGAGTTACAATGATATTTCCTATCTTGGCGTTGTCAGCAATGCCAAACCTTCCGACTGGCAGTATCGGTTTTCTTTAGAGCCGTATTTCTTTAACAATTCTTATGATACAAAGGAGACAGGTGTACTTTTGAATGGTGTACTGAACGGTGACTGGGGTACAGAGTGGGGTATGAAAATGGGATTGGAATTGAATTACACTAATTTGAATAGTCTGGAAAAAGATGAGTCTAGAGCCTTTTTGAAGCTTCGCCCTGAGGCTGTCGTAGATTTTGGAGACTGGACAGTAACAGGCGGTCTTGCTTTTGTTTATCAAAGCGATTCGGTTTCGGCCTTTTCAAAGGCGATGCTTTTTCCTGTTCTTGACCTAGGGTATTTGCTTAATGACCAGTTTGACTTTCACTTCGGACTGGACGGCGGAGCGACGAATAACACATTCCGTTCTTTAAGCTATAAAAATCCGTTTATAAGCCCTGTTCCCCTTGTGCAGAATTCCGTTCAGGATTACTCTTTGTACGGAAAAGTGAGCGCAAGCCTGCTGCAGGGACTGCAGCTGCGTACAGGCTTCGACTATAGCCTGCAAACCAGCCTGCCGTATTTTGTGAATAACTTTGAAGGCAGCAAGCCCGAAGAGTTTTTGGTAAAGTACGATGATTCGCAGACGCAGGTGTTCCATTTTTTTATTGACGCGGACTATTTGTTCCAGAACAGCATACATATGGGAGTTCAGGCGCATTTTAATTCTTACGATTCTGAAGATTTGGAAGAGCTGTGGTCGTATCCGACGAGCAGGGTGCTTGCATTTGCATCGTTTAATGCGGGAAAAAAAGTGAACGTCAGAATGGCCGGTGAAATGCTTGGAGGCATAAAGGCATGGCATGGGCCGGATAATACCGAAACGCTGGATGCAATTTTTGATCTTGAGCTGAGAGGAACTTATCAGGTCAACAAAAGAATAAGCGCCTTTTTGAACCTGGACAATATTCTGGGCCAGGAGAATTCGCTGTATTACAGATATCCGACACGAGGCTTCCAGTTTATGCTGGGTGCGAAATACGACTTCTAATACAAGTTTCCTTTTTGTCTATTGGATATCAGTGTGAATAATTTGGCAGAAGCCCGTCTCAGTGATGCTGAGGCGGGCTTTTTTGCATTTGTGGCAGATTGGAAATTAGCCGGCCCGTTGTTCTGGTTCGATGGTATGTTTGCCTTTGGTCGGATGCTTGGCCTTCTCAGCTATGCGGTTTTTAATACCCGAAGCCTTTTGATTCCATCATTTTTTTTCGCTGGCAAACTGTTTATGTTTCGTTGCGCTTGCCGGCGCCCGATACTTCGTTTCTGACTTTCTTCATTTCTTTGTGCAGTTGTTTGCGTTTCGTTTCAAAGTTCTTGTAAAGACCTCATCTTACTGATTGTTCATTATTTTTTTTAGAAAAATGAAAAGTAGTTTCAGTGCAAGCCAACTGTTTTTTTTGAAAAAAGCAATTTCTTAGAAAAAAAATATTAACACATGTAAAAGGTTGGTCTATTTGCTTCAGTATTAAGGGGTAAACGAATTCTTCTGCGTTTTTTGTTAAAAAAAACTGATAGAAGCAATCAGCAGTATTTAATAAAGTGGGAACTCATTTTTTAAGTTACCCAAACCGTTCAATTGAAAATTTTTTCAAAAAAAGAAACCGAAATATGTCACAAATGAAAAAGCAGCCTGTCTTATGGGGTGTGCGCGTTTTTCGCGGAAACTACTGATTGATCGTAATCCATAGATAACTTTTTCATGGCAAAGATAAATAACATGCTTCGGGAAACTCCTGTAGCTATTGTGGGGATGGCATCGATTTTTGCTGACTCAGAGAACCTGGAAAAATATTGGGACAATATCCTTCAGGGCATTGACTGCATTAAGGAAGTGCCTGGGGACCGTTGGAAGGTGGAAGACCTTTATGACCCAAATCCGATGGCGAAGGACAAGTCGTACTGTAAGATGGGCGGCTTCATACCGGATATCGATTTCAACCCGATGGAGTTTGGTCTGCCGCCAAACTTGCTGGAGGTGACTGATGCTTCGCAGCTGTTGAGCTTGCTGGTGGCTAGAGACGCCCTGACGGATGCAGGTTACACGCCGGGCTCGGAAGAATTCAACGAGCAGCTTCGTCAGAAAACCGGCTGTATTCTCGGTGTCGGCGGAGGACAGAAGCTCATCACGCCTCTGACATCACGCCTGCAGGAGCCGGTTTGGAGAAGAGCGCTGGAGAAGCACAATTTGCCTGAAGCCGAAATCGACCAGATTGTAGAAAAGATAAAAGCGGCTTACATTCCTTGGACGGAGAATTCGTTTCCGGGAATGCTGGGCAATGTTATCGCCGGCCGTGTGGCGAACCGTTTCGACCTGGGAGGAATCAACTCAGTTGTTGATGCGGCCTGCGCGGCTTCGCTTTCGGCAATTAAAATGGCCGTAGCCGAGCTGATCGAGGGCCGGTGCGATATGATGCTGACCGGGGGAGTTGACACAGACAACTCGCCGTTCATGTACATGAGTTTTAGTAAAACGCCGGCATTCTCGAAAAAAGGAAGCATTCGTCCTTTTGACCACGAGGGCGACGGCATGCTTATCGGAGAAGGCGTTGGAATGCTTGTTCTGAAGCGCCTGGAGGACGCCGAGCGGGACGGAGATAAGATTTACGCCGTGATCAAGGGAATAGGCGGTTCTTCCGACGGAAAATTCAAAAGTATTTATGCGCCGCGCCCGGCAGGACAGGCTTTGGCCATGCGCCGAGCGTACGAGGAAGCTGGTTTTGGTGCCTCTACCGTCGGGCTTATTGAAGCGCACGGAACCGGAACCAACGCCGGCGACGCAGCGGAAGGCGAGTCCATGAAGATGGTTTTCGGCGAGAATGACAATACGAAAAATCATATTGCGCTGGGCAGCGTGAAGTCGCAGGTCGGACACACGAAATCGGCGGCCGGAGCGGCGGGAATGATCAAGGCCGCATTGGCTTTGCAGCACAAGGTTTTGCCGGGCACAATCAATGTCACAAAGCCGAATGAAAAGATGGATATCGAAAATTCGCCGCTTTACGTCAATACCGAAACGCGTCCGTGGTTCCGAAAAGATTCAAAAACTCCGAGAAGGGCAGGAATCAGTGCCTTTGGTTTCGGAGGCGTGAACCTTCACTTTGTACTGGAGGAATATGAAGCGGAGCAGGAAAAAGCCTACCGCGTCGATTCTGTTCATCAAACGGTACTGCTGCAAGCGCCGAACGAGCAGGCGCTTAAGGCAATTGTTGCCCAGCACAGCGAAGCTTTGGCGAAAGCCGACGATCCGGCGGTTTATCTGAAGAAATTGGCGATTGCTTCGGCGAAAGACAGAATACCGGCAGCTCATGTCCGCTTAGGCTTTGTGGTTTCTTCCGTAAAAGAAGCTGAAAACAAGCTGGATGTCGCAGCGAAAATGCTGGAGCAGAAGGCGGGCGCTTCGGAATGGGCGCATCCGCTGATGGGTATTTACTACCGCGTTTCAGCCAAAGCAAACGACGAAAAAGTAGTAGCGATTTTTGCCGGACAAGGTTCGCAGTACACCAATATGGGCCGGGAGCTGGCCGTTGCTTATCCTGCCATTCGAGAGGCGTTTTATAAAGCAAACGAAACTTTTGAAGGAAAAGGCGAAAAGCCTTTGACCGATACAGTTTATCCGATTCCTGTTTTTTCTGAAGAAGAAAGAAAAGCGCAGCAAACGAAACTGACGCAGACTCAAAATGCGCAGCCGGCCATCGGCGCCTTGAGTGCCGGTATGTTCCAGTTGATGAAGAATGCCGGATTCGATGCCGATTTTTTTGCCGGGCATAGCTACGGTGAACTGACTGCGCTTTGGGCATCGGGCGTTCTGAGCGAGAAAGATTTTTATCAGCTTTCGAAAGCCCGGGGAGAAGCGATGGGCGCGCCGAACAGCGGCGAAGCGAGCACGATGCTGGCCGTTAAAGCAGATGTTTCGGAAATCGAGGCGAAGATTAAAGCCTATGCGGATGTTCAGGTTGCGAATGTGAACTCGGCGACGCAAACCATCTTGGGCGGTTCAACCGCCAGCTTGACGAAACTGAAAGACGAATTGAAAGCGCAGGGCTTTCTTTCTACTTTGCTTCCTGTTTCGGCGGCTTTCCACACACCGTTTGTCGGACATGCGCAAAAGCCATTTGCCCAAGCGGTGGCCCAGGTCAACTTTCAGAAATCAGACAAAACGGTTTTCTCCAATACCAGCGGGAAAGCTTATACAAACAATCCAAGTGAATACAGCGCGGTGCTTACACAGCATATGCTGAATCCGGTGTTGTTTAAAAACCAAATTGAAAATATTTACGCAGCCGGCGGACGCGTGTTTGTTGAGTTTGGGCCGAAAAATATTTTGTCCAACCTGGTGAAGGACATTTTGGGTGACAGACCTCATCAGCGCATCACCTTGAATGCCAATCCAAAGAAAAACAGTCAAGCCGTTTTGCTTGAAGCTGTTGTACAGCTGGCTGTGTTGGGCATTGAGGTGCAGGGCTTCGACACATTTGCTTTGAATAAGGTGCTGGAAAAGCCGAAGGCGAAAATCAGCATTACGATCAACGGAGCGAATTACGTTTCGGACGGATATAAAAAGAAATACCAGGACTTGCTTGATGCTCCTGCCGCAGGTCGCGGGGAGAAAAAGACTGAAGAGAAGTCTTTTGCGGAAGAAATTGAAACGGTGATGGTGGAGACGCAAGATGTGGCCGCTGTTTTCCAAGAAAAAATTCTAGAGAAGAAGAATAAAGAATTAGAAGAATCCATGGCAGAAAAAGAGTTGCTTAACCAAATCCAAGAGGATATTAAGCGTTTAACCGATCAACAGTCCCGAATCGAACAAATGCTGACGGCCTTGTTCAGTATGCAATCGGAAAATCAGCTAGGGCAAGGAACTGCGCAAGCGCAGCCGGTTGCTCAGTTGGCGCAGGCTGAAGTTTCTTCTAACGGTTACTCGGCTAACGGACATTCAAACAATGGATTTGCCAAGCAAGCGGTTCAGGAAGTGACAGCACAGGTGGAAGACAATACAAGCACCGTCTCAACCAGCGCCGTTACCAACGCGGAAATCGAAGCTTCGCTGATGGAAGTGATCGCAGAGAAAACCGGCTATCCTTCAGAAATGCTTGAAATGGGCATGGACATGGAAGCGGATCTGGG
>JAKSBZ010000195.1 GCA_022360875.1 Cytophagales bacterium
CGCGCCCGCCGTTCCGGAGAGACCGGTCGGCGATTGTCTCGCTGATGGCTGCCAGCTCGGCGGCCCCCGCATCACGGCTGCTGTAACAAGTTCCGTGCCATCTTTTGTGCAGCGCAAAATGCGCAAGCGGAACAAAGGCCTGTGTCAATAGGTCTGGAGAGAAGACCGCTCGCCGAATGGTCGTGTTGCCGCTTTTTTAATCATTCGAAATTTGCCGCCTAATTCTTAGGCAGCTTTGCGGCAAAGCGCCCCTGGACAGGCTGGCGCCGACTGGGAATGCTGCCCGAATGTTCAAGGCAATCGACGAAGAACAGGCCTGCGACGTCATCGTTTCCGGCGGCGGTCTCAACGGCCTGACCCTGGCCATCGCCCTGGCCGACGCCGGCATGACGGTCACGGTGATCGACCGGCTCGACCCCGCCGTGGCGGTTGCCGCGCCCTTCGACGGGCGAGGCACGGCCATCGCCCGGGGCTCGCAACAGATGATGGCGGCGATCGGTCTCTGGTCGCATGCCGAAGCGGCGGCCTGCCCCATCCGGGAAATCCGCGTGTCCGACGGCGCGCTGGGCCGGCCGGCCTCCTCACTCTTTCTCCACTACGACTGCGCCGAGCTCGGTGAGCCGGAGGGCGATCGCCCGCTCGGCTACATCGTCGAGAATCAGGCGCTCCGCATCGCGCTCTATGCCCGTGCCGAGGAACTGCCGAGTCTCACGCTCATCGCACCGGCCGAGATCGCCGAGGCCGAGCGGGGTGCGGCCGGCGTCTTCGTCTCGCTCTCCGACGGGCAAAGGCTCAGGGCGCCGCTCCTGGTCGCCGCCGAGGGGCGCAACTCGTCACTGCGCGAGGCCGCAGGCATCGGGGTGACCACCTGGGACTATCCCCAGTCGGGCCTGGTGGCGACCCTGCATCACAGCCTGCCGCACGAGAACGTGGCCCATGAGCACTTCCTGCCGTCCGGGCCCTTCGCCGTGCTGCCGATGACCGATGCGTCCGACGGCACGCCGCGCTCGTCCCTGGTCTGGACCGAACGGCGCGATCTGGCGGCGGCCATGATGGAGGTCTCACCGGAGCGCTTTGCGGCGGAGGTGCAACGCCGCTTCGGCGATTCGCTGGGCGAGATCACGCTGGCGGGGCAACGCTGGTGCTATCCCCTGTCGCTCTTGCATGCCGAGCGCTACATCGACCGACGCCTGGCGCTGATCGGCGATGCGGCGCACGTCATCCATCCGATCGCCGGGCAAGGGCTCAATCTCGGGCTGCGCGACATCGCCGCCCTGGCCGAGGCCCTGGTCGACGCCCGGCGTCTCGGCCTCGATATCGGCGGGCCGACGCCGCTGACGCGCTACGAGCGTTGGCGGCGCAGCGATACCATGACGCTCATCGTCGTGACCGATGGTCTCAATAGGCTGTTTTCCAACGACCTGCCGCCGCTTCGTCTGGCCCGCGACCTTGGGCTGGCGGCGGTCGACCGGGTGCCGCCGCTCAAGCGCCTTTTCATGCGGCATGCCATGGGCCTGGTCGGCGACCTGCCGCGTCTCCTGACCGGGGCTAAACTCTAGACGCTAGCGCCTAGCGCTGGCTGTTGAGGAAGACGTCCACCTGCGCCTTCATGCGGCTGGAGTAGGTGTTGATCTGCGAGGCAACCTCGCTGACGTTCTGCGCGGCCGCACCTGTGTTGCCC
>JAKSBZ010000217.1 GCA_022360875.1 Cytophagales bacterium
TCATTTTTTTCAGCCTGTAAGAATTGGCTCTTATGGCAGATTGAAGGATTAATTAAAAAGGCCCATAAGGCGGATCGGAGGGCTAAGCATTTTTAAGTCGAATGCGAAGTTTTATATGCTCCGAATCACCTTTGAGAGCTTGTTTTGTCTTTTAGTTCGGTTCAAATAGCCCAACCTTTTGGTGCGGGATAAGAGCCTATTTTATTATTACCAAAACGCGGCTTCTTTGGTCAGCACGGCGGCCAGCGCAATGATTCCTGAGGAAATGCCGATGGACCAGTCCCGCTGCTTGATGCCGAGCATGCGGACTACGAGCGCCGATAAGATCAGGAACCCCAGCACGACAAGCAACTGTGCGATTTCGATTCCCAGGTTGAAGGCCAGAAGCTCTCCGGCGATGTTTTCGCTTTTTCCCAGCAGGCTTTTCAGGTAGTTCGAAAAGCCCATTCCGTGCACGAGTCCGAAAATTCCGGTGAGCGTGTAGCCGGCGTAGTTCGTTTTTTTGCGCGGAATAAAATTGGGACTGCTGTGGCGCGACTTGTACAGGTTGGCGCAGGCTGTCAGCATTATGGTGAGCGGGATGAGAAACTCGATCACCGAGGTGTTGAAATGAATGATTTTGAGCGTAGAGAGGATTAGCGTGAGCGTGTGCCCCAGGGTAAAGGCGGTGGCCAGCAGGGCAACTTTCTTGAGATCGCGGAAACTGTAGAGGGTGCAGAGCGCCAGCAGAAAGAGGAAGTGATCGTAGCCATTCGGGTCCAGAATATGCTCCCAGCCCATTTGGAAGTACAGCCAAAAGACAGACATATTTAAAAATCGGTTAGCAAAGTTAAAAAATGGATATTCTTTGTGTATTTTGTGCGAAGATATAAACTATAAAAATATATTATAATTGAAGCATTTCCAATGATGAACTTACTTTTGACTTTCAGTCTGGTTTCTTTTTTTCATTCTTTTCATGTTTCGGTGCTGGACATGCGGTGGAACAAGGAGGAAAAAACAATCGAGTGTTCCGCGCGGCTGTTTGTTGATGACCTGGAGAATGTTCTGAAAGAAAAACATAAGCGGCCGTTCGATTTGGCGGTGAACTATGCGCAGGAGAGCGGGAAAATCGAGCAGTATGTTAGGGAGATGGTTCACATAAAGGTCAGCGGGCGCGAGGCGGCACTGGAGTTTTTGGGTGTTGAGCGGGAGGAAGACGCGCTTTGGGTGCATTTTTATGTTCCGAAACTTAAGAGACTCCGGCGGCTATGGGTAAAGAATGAAATATTTACGGA
>JAKSBZ010000154.1 GCA_022360875.1 Cytophagales bacterium
AAGCCGTGAAAGTAAACCCGGCAGACGACTGCAATAATTTTGACTGCGATAAAATGCGGGCTGTTGTATCGACAAATGCGGCCAGCTGCGCGGGCAAGGAGGACGGAACGATTGTGGTGACCTTGCGCGGAGGAGTATATTACGAATACCAGGTTCGTGATTCGGATGACAATAAAAAAGTAGAGAAAACATTTACTGCGACTGACAATAAATGGGATATTCTTGAAATTGAAAACATGCCGGAAGGCACATACAAAGTTTGGATTCGAATAAAAAAAGACCAGGCTTGCGATTGGCTGAAAGTAGACGCGAATGTTGCTTCGGTAAACCGTTTGGAGGCAAGCGTGGAAACGGTTGCTCCGGTTTGCGGGCAGAAAAACGGAATGGTGAAGGTCAATTTGAACGGCAATCCGGACAATTATAAATTTGAGTTGAAAAAAGAAGGTTCTGACCAGTCCATTGCCGCCGGCGATTATCCGTACGTTTTCAGCGGACTGGGAGGTGGAAATTTCCATGTTAAAGTAACCAGCAATGAGACCGGCTGCACTTACGAGGAGGATGTTTTTCTGAATCCGAAGCCGTTTGTGCTTCCGGACGAGAGTGTTGAATTGTTTATGGTTACTACTGAGGGTGATTCTCCAGAGAACGGAATTCTTCGTCTTAAAAAAGGCTCTTGGGTTGCTGAGGGAAGTGATTACGAGGTGGTGTTGACCAAGCCTGACGGAAAGGAAGAGGAAAAAAGCTTGAAGGAGAATTTTGTTGAATTTACGGCCCTGGCTGAAGGAAACTATTCAATAGTTGTGAAGGACAAGACGCTTGAATGCCAGAGCGAACCGAAGTCTTTTGCAATGGGAAAACTGAAGCTTGGTGCGAAAATCAATGTGACGGCGACGAGCTGCAATTCGGATAACGGCAAGATCGAAGTCGTGCCGAATGCGCAGGGAATTACAGTTGGATTGGTGCTGAAAGACAAAGAAAACAATTCAATTGAGCAAACTCCTGAAAAGCTGGTTTTTGAATCGCTGAAACCGGGTAAGTACAAGCTGACAATGACGTACACGGGCTATGAAGGCATTGAAGATTACAAACAGGAGGATATTGAAATCACAGCGTCGGCGGGAATAGTTCTGGAGTCGGTTAAGAAAACGAACCCGGTTTGCGGACATGGCAACGGTGCCGTTACTGTGAAAGTGGCCGGCAGCGGCAATGCGTCTGATATTGTGTACAAGCTGCTCAAAGAGGATGATACAGCTGTTTTGGCGGAAGCCGGGCAGCCTAATGTTTTCAAAAATTTGAACAAAGGCAAGTATACGGTTTCGGTTGAAAACCGGTTGACGGGCTGCGTTTACACGGAAGAGGTTGAATTGGAAACGGATCCGTTTGTGATCACTCCGGACAGTTATATAATAATCAAGCATCCAACTGAGAAATCAAAGAAAAGCGGAATTTTCTATATTACTCAGGACTCCTGGGGGAACGATGAGCACGCATATACATTTGATTTGAAATTTGGAGACGAAAAGAAAGTGATCAAAGAGAATGTGGCGTTTCAGGAATCGTTTGTCGGAATGGAAGCGGGCAAGTATCAGATTGTTGTGAAGGATGAAACCGCCTTATGCCAGGGTGAGCCGTTTGACTTTACACTGGATGCATTGAAAGAAGGCGCATCCATAAAAGCGACTCCGGCAAGTTGCGCGCTGAACGACGGAATAATTACTTTGACGCCTAATACTCCGAATGAAAAAGTAGTGGTTAAGCTTGAAAACGCGAAGGGTGAATTGAAAAGCAAAGAAGGGAAAGACAAGCTGGTTTTTGAATCTTTGCCGCCGGGCGAATACAAGCTTACGATGAACTATTTATCTTACACTAAGATAAGCGCGTTTGAAAAAGACAAAATCGAGATTACGGCTCCGGAGGACTGTCCTTCAGCAGGTCCGTGCATTGAGATAGGCTCTACAGGAATTACTAAGGCGGGTTGTATCAGCGGAGATGACGAAGGCGGAACTTTTGCAGTGGCTGGAATTAAAAATGGCAAAGGACCGTTCCGATATACGCTTTATGATTCGGAAAACAACAAAGTTAAAAGTCTGGAAGCAGAGGAAACATCGGCTTCGTTTACCGGTCTTGAAGCGGGAAGTTATTTTGTGAAAGTTGAGGATCTGGGCAGGTCATCGGATTGTGAGGCGTCAACCGAGATTCAAAAAATTGAAACCAGCAGACTGGTAAAAGTTGTGAAGCTCAGCAAGCAAATCCAGACGTGCTATAACAATGTTTCGGCAAGCTTTGAAATTGACGGGCCGGGCAATTATCAGTATTACGTAGATAAGGAAGGTTATCAGGAGTGGAAGAACTTCGATACCTATCCGACGATTTTCAAGCTGCCGAAGGGTGAATATGATATTCGGTTCCGATCCGGAGAGAAAGATGATTGTCCTTATATTTTGGCGATGAACGTCAAGCCGGATATTTCGAATCCGATTGTCATAGTTCCGGAAATCGTCAATCCGGCGAGCTGCGACAGCAACGACGGCAGCTTCCGGTTCAAAACGCCGACGGGAGGCGCCGGAGGTCCGTACACTTACGAGTTCAGAGGAAGCGCCTACACGCTTCCGAAAGACGGCATAGTGACGGGGCTGACCCGCGTGCCGCAGGAATTCACTGTTGTTGACAGCAGAGGCTGCAAGGAAGTGTTCATGGTTGGCGCCGGCGGACCTGATTTGGTGTATTTCGATCTGGAAACCACTGAGCCTACTTGCGACGGAAACGGCCTCGACGGAAGCATTGTCGTGAAAGTGGATGCGACCCGGACAAAGGTTAATCCTCCGTTCCTGGTGACTATCGCGCAGGGCAAGAAAGTGCTGGCGGCACAGAAGACAATGACTTCGCTGGTTCACGGCTTTAAAGGATTTGCGCAGGGAAGCTATGAAGTGCTGGTAAGCAAAGAGAATTCCTCTGAAGCTTGTCCGAACCAGCAAGTGGCGGAAGTGACCGGAGGAAAAACCAACGTAGCGTTTAAGGTTGAGGTTAATAGCCCGACATGCAAATCGGCTGAAGCCGTGATCAAGGTTTATGATGTAAAAGGACAGCAAGGACAGCCGTATCAGTTTGAGCTGACGAACAATAATGACCGCGCGGCGGTGCATACGCACAGCTTCGATGCCGGCAAGTACGAATACAAAAGCAAGGAATTGCCAACCGGGCAGTATCGTGTTAAGGTATCCCAGAGCCAGGCAAGCTGTACAATTTTCGATACAGTGAGCATTAAGCTGAAACGGCCGCTGAGAAAGCTGGAAATAGTTAAAGCCTCGGCCGACACGCTTAACAAACCGTACAATGACGCAACCGGCAATTTGGGAAGGATCTTTTTGAATAACATCGTGCGCAGCGGCGAGCCGGCTTACACAGCATCTATTGAGGCTGTGGAATCGGACTGGTATTCGGCCGGCGAAATGATTCAGGAGCAGGAGCTGAGACCGGACAGGGATTCGAGCAACCCGCATGAACATACATTTACAGATCTTTATCCGGGTTTGTTCGATGTAATTGTAAAAGACAAGGCGGGCTGTTCGGACACGGTGAAAGTGACCCTTGATGAAAATCTGAGCATCTGGGCGCCGAACTTGTTCACTCCGAACGGCGACGGTTTCAACGAGACTTTTTATATACGCAACATGCCGGAAGAGCCGGGCAAGGGATGGAAGATGAAGATTATGGACCGTTTTGGAAAAGTTGTTTACGAATCGGCGGACTATTGGAAAGAGAACGCTTGGGATGCTGATGGAGAGCAGGACGGGGTGTACTTTTTCTCTTTGGATACCGGAAAACAGAAACTTAACGGGTGGATTGAAATCCGCAGAGGAAAACCGAGGATTGCGGAGTGATCTTTTTGTTTTGCTCAAACCAATTAAAGACAACGGGACTGTTTCCGTTGTCTTTTTTTTTGGTTATTTTTTGTAAACAGAAAAACAGGAAGAGTAAGGACGAATTTGTGAAAATTTCGTTTTGGCTGATGGCTGTGCACTGTTGGACGCCGGGCGATTCTTTTGAGTTGAAATTGTTTTAGTACAAGATGAAAAGCATAGAACTTCATTATGAGAAAGCTGAGTTTGTATATTGCTGTAAGTATCGACGGTTTTATAGCCGAAAAAAATGGCGCTGTAGACTTTTTGCATGACAAGGAGTACGCGGTGCTCGATGAAGATTTCGGATTCAAAGACTTCTACGGCAGCGTCGACACAACCTTGATGGGTAGAAAGACTTTTCAGGAAATTCTGGGTTTCGATGTTCCCTTTCCTTATGTGGAAAAGAAGAATTATGTATTCACCAGAAATCAGAATTCTGAACCGCATGAGTACGTGGAATTTGTCAGGGAAGATCCTGTGTCGTTTGTGCGCAAGCTGAAAGAACAGGAAGGCAAAGGCATTTGGCTAGTGGGCGGTGGTATCATCAACGCGCTTCTTTTGGAGCACGGACTCATTGACCGGATGATTCTGACCACAGTGCCGGTTACGCTTGGTGATGGAATTCCGCTTTTTGCTCCGGGCAAAACCGTGCATAAATTCAAATTTAAGTCAGCCAAGAGCTTTTCGAACGGTTTCGCGCAGCTTGAGTACAGCAAGAAAAAAGCAGGCGCTTAGGCCTGCTTTGATGTTGGATAAAGATTCGATTTGTCAAATTCCCGCAACTGGAAAAGCTGCTTTTTAAGGCTGTCGGCTGGTTTCTGTTTGATGTAGGCTTCAAAAAGCCACCGCAGCCCTTCGTTCACGGTGAGCAAAGGATAAAAGTGGTCGCGGGCAAAATGCGCGTATTTCAGCACCTGAAAAGCATCGAACCAGTGAAAGAACTTTTTCCTGAAAGTCTCGATTCCGGGCGAGTCGTTTATTATTCCTGAGATCTGTTCAATCCAAAGCTCTTTTTCCCAGAATGCCTGAAAAGAAAGGGGTAGTCGCTCGTAGGCATCCGAGAGCGAGTCGGTTTTGTAAAAAGAATCGCAGGATGCTACGGCTTCCCGGAGGTCTTCAAAAGTTCGGAAGTCGTAAGTGTCATGTATGTTTTTGCGGTTGCTGAGCCATTCCTGAATCGCCCGGCCTGTTCCGAAAGGCACCCTGTCCGATTCGCGCGGCGAGGGGATGACGCAGGTTGTGTTCAGGTCGTAGAATTTTCCGAGCGGAATAATGCGCTGCAGAAAATAGAAATCTTCGCCCGCCTTGCGCCTGTTCATTCCTCCCTGTTTTTGGTAAACGTCTGACCGCACGGCCATGCTTGAGCCAATGGTTTGGTAGGCAAAAGGATGGCCCGCGTATCGGAGTCCGTTTACATAGTAGCGGAGATGAAGCTCGTAAGAAATAATTCCTTCTATGACTTCTTCCGGATATTCTTCGGTGAGCGGGTGCTCGTAGTGAATAGAGCATCCGTTGGCCTGCGGTTTTTTGTGTACGAAAAACTGCTCGACTTCCCGCAGATAGTTTGGCTCGCACAGGCTGTCGGCATCAAAGCACAGCAGGATTCCTTTCGTTTGCCCGACAGCTTCAAGTCGGCGGACCGCTTCGTCCATGCCTATTTTCCGCGCAAGCCCGACTCCAGCGTGTTTTTTTGGCAGTCCGTCCGCAAATACAATGTGGTAGCGTTTTTCCGGCGTGCTGTGCGCTTCGGCCCACTGCCTGGCTTCCTTGCAGCTCTGCCGGTTTTGTTTTCTGACCGCTTCGGAAACATGGCATCCTTCGTTGATCACAACAAGAACTTCCAGCGGAAATTCAGTGGCCTGGCATGCATGCAGCGCCTCCAGGCTGTCGGTCAGGCGGGGTTCGTTGTACGAAGGCAAAACGACGACCGTTTGCAGGCCGTCGTGGGGTTTTTCATTGATGAAAGTATCCGGATACGCATAGCGCTCCAGGTACACGTTTTTTTTGCTCATGGTTCAGGGAGCTAGTCTTTCTTTCTTCCAATTTCCGTTTTCGTCCATCGTGTAAACGATTCTGTCGTGCAGACGGCTCGGGCGTCCCTGCCAGAATTCAATCCGGTCGGGAATGACGGCGAAACCTCCCCAGTGGGGCGGACGGGGCACTTTGTTGAGGAATTTCATGGTATGCTCAACAAAGCGCTTTGTGACAACGTTTTTGGAGGAAATTACCTGGCTCTGCTCCGAAGCCCAGGCGCCTACTTTGCTTTTGTAGGGACGGCTCTCGAAATACCGGTCGGATGTTTCTTCGGAGACTTTGACGACTTTTCCTTCTATCTGCACCTGACGCTCCAGCTCTCTCCAGTAAAAAGTAAGGGAGGCGAAAGGCTGCTCCTGCAGCTGCTGTCCCTTTCGGCTGTTGTAGTTGGTATAAAAGACAAATGAACCGTTTTCAACTCCTTTTATCAGTACGGTGCGCGAGGACGGGCGCCCGTTTGCGTCTACACTGGCAACGGTCATGGCGTTAGCCTCCAGCACTTCCGAATCCAGAGCTTCTTTGAACCATTTGTTGAACTGCTCGATTGGATTTTCCAGACAGTCCTTGGCTTTCAGCTCTTTTTTCGAGTAATCTTTCCTTAAAGCCGCTATGTCTATACTCATGCTATTGTAATTTTACTTCAGACATGAAAAAGTCATTCATGTTATTTATTTTTTTACAAAATCCTTAATATATAGGAGATCAGTAAGTTTTTCGTAAATTAAGTCATTTTTAGGGAATCTAGCCTCACTTTTCGGAGTTCCCCTACAAAAGTTCTCAAACAACTTGCTTATGCGATACTTTAGCTATTCCAATGAGTTGAAACCCCGCTGCGGAGACCTTCTGGTGTCCGAGCCGATGTTGCCGGACGTGAATTTCGAGCGGTCCGTAGTGCTGCTTACCGATCATTCGGAAAAGGGCTCCATAGGATTTGTTCTCAACAAACCTACCATTTTTCAGTTGTCGGATGTTGTTAAAGTCCAACTTGAGCAGGAGACGTCGATTTTTGTGGGAGGTCCTGTGGAGCAGAATACCCTGCACTTCCTGCATACGAAGGCATTTCCTCTGGTCGACAGCCAGGAAGTTACTGAAGGGGTGTTCTGGGGGGCCGACTTTGACCAGGCGCTGGCGCTTATTGAGCAGGATCCGAAGCTGCTGCGCCATGTGAAGTTTTTTGTTGGCTATTCGGGCTGGAGCAACGGACAGCTTGAGCAGGAACTTCAGGAAAATTCATGGATTGTATACCGGGGAGCAAAATCGGAAGACATTTTTGAGCTGCCCAGTCAGGAACTTTGGAAGTCTATTCTCCTAAAAATGGGCGGTAAGTACAAAGTATATGCTAATTATCCAATTGATCCTCGTTTAAATTGATTAACTATTCCTTTTATATCCTTACAATTTTATTAACTTTGTCGCATAGGTAAGTAACGGTACATAAATATCAAGTTATGGAAAACGAGAAAGTTATTTCGTCTAGTTCGGAGTCACTGCCTGAAGAAATTCAAGGAGGACCAGAAGCAGCTTCGTCTGAAGCCAGCGCAGTTTCGGAAGCGGCAAATGAGGCGGCGGAAGAGATCAGTCAGCCTGAAGCGGAAGAGGAAACGCTTTCGGTTGAAGACATTCATCCGGAGGAATATGAAGGGAAAACCAAGGAGGAGCTTCTCAAGGCACTTAGCCCTCTGAAGAGTTCGAATCAGTTTAAATATATTGATGCGCTCGTAAAGGTAGTTCGCGAAGCCTACAACAGGATACGGAGCGAAGAGAGGGAGGCCGCTCTTCAGAAGTATGTGGAAGAAGGCGGTGAAAAAGACGATTTCTACTATAGGGGAGACGAAACAGACATTCGGTTTGACGAGATATGCCGTTTACTGAAAGAACGCAAGCAGGCATACTATGACAACTTGGAGAAAACCAAACAAAGCAACCTGAATGCGAAAAATCTGATTCTGAGCCGTCTGCGTGAGCTGACGGAGGCCGACGAGACCACCGACAGTTTGTCTGAGGTGCGTCAGCTTCAGGAGGAATGGAAGAAGATTGGTTTGGTGCCGTCGCAGCATGTGCAGACGCTGTGGGCGAATTACAAAGCTTTGCTGGACCGCTACTACGACAAGCGAAGCATATATTTTGAGCTTAAGGAGCTGGACCGCAAGAAGAACTTCAAGCTGAAGATTCAGCTTTGTGAAAAGGCTGAGGCGCTTGTGTCTGAGGAAAACTTGCAGGAGGCGATCCAGAAGCTTAATGAACTGCACGAGGAGTACAAGGCAATCGGACCTGTGTCGAGAGACGAGCAAGAAGCGCTTTGGCAGCGTTTCAAGTCGGCTTCCGATCAGGTGTATGTTCGCAGAAAAGAGTTTGTTGAAGTTCTGAAAAAAGAACTGAAGGAGAACCTTGAGCTGAAGCAGGCATTGGTCGAGAAAGTAGTGCCTTATGCGGCATTTGATTCCGACAGGATCAACGACTGGAATGAAAAGTCGAAGGAGCTGATGGAGCTTCAGAAGCAGTGGGATGCGATCGGCGGCATGCCGAAAGAGAAGAGCCGCGAGGTGAACCGCGCGTTTTGGGCTTCGTTCAAGAAATTTTTCAGTCACAAAGGAGAGTTTTTTAAGCGTCTGGAAGCGCTGAGAGCGGACAACTTGGCTAAAAAAGAAGAGCTGGTGGCTCAGGCTGAAGCATTGAGCCAGAGCGAGGATATGCTCGAGACGGCTGAGAAGCTTAAGCAGCTGCAGCGGGATTGGAAAGAAATCGGCCCTGTTCCGGAGAAAAAGAGAAACGAGGTATACGAGCGATTCAAAAAAGCCTGCGATACATTCTTTGATCGCAAGCGCGATAAAAACAAATCGGTGGAAGTTGAGTTTGAAGACAACTTGGCAAAAAAAGAAGCGGTTTGTGGAAAAATTGATGCGCTTCAAAGCGGATCGGAAAATGTGCTGGAGGAGTTCGTTCATTTGCAGGAAGAGTTCGATTCAATCGGTTTTGTGCCGCGCAAGGCAATCAAGTCTATCCAGAGGCGCTATGCCGAGGCTTGTCAGAACTTCCTTGATTCGGTTGAGGGTATTTCAGACGAGGAGAAAAACCAGTTTGTGATGCTGGCCAAGCTCAATAAAATCAAGAGCGGACCGAACGCTAATTCGAAGCTTCGCAAGAAAGAGCAGGACATCCGCAAGCAGATTGCGGATTTGGAGAATGACATCGTGCTTTGGAAGAACAATCTGGAGTTTTTTGCTTCTTCTAAAACAGCCGATAAACTCCGCGTGGAGTTTGACGAGAAAATTCAGAAAGCGGAAGCGGAGATCCAGGCACTTAAAAAAGAGCTTCGCATGCTTCGCGAGATGATTTAAAAGTTTATCGTTTATATATGTTCAGAAAAGCTATCCGAGAGGGTAGCTTTTCTACTTTCTGGCTTCTTCTAATTTGTCAAAGATTCGTTTGACAGCCGGACAAATCTGCGTGTTTTTCAGGCTAAGGGAAAGCAGCTGGCGGAACTTTTTTCTGTCGGTGTGCGGATATTCCCGGCAGGCTGTCGGTCGGCTTTCATAAACGATGCAAGTGTTGTCGGGGGCAAGGAAAGGACATGGAGCCTCGTTCAGCACATAGTCGTTTTCGGCGTCAAGGTGCAGATAGCTGTCAATAAAGGCTGGAACTTTCATTTTTAGCGCTTTGCTCAAACGTTCTATGTCACCTTGCCTGAAGATGGGGCTGGTCGTTTTGCAGCAGTTGGCGCATGTCAGACAGTCAATGTCCTCGAAGCTTTCCTCATGAAGGGCATGCACTTCATTATCCAGTTGTCTGGGGTTTTGCTTTTTTAATTTTTTCAGCAGCTCCCGGTATGCTGGTTGTCTTTTTGCCGTTTCGATTTTAAATTTTTCTAAATCCATTCTCTCTTTCTTTCTCAGTCCGCAAAGGTAAGGTTTTTTCGGAAATGATGCCTGGGCAGAAACAGGGAGGGGCGGTGTTTCTTTTGCTGATGATATTTTATAAACCTGCGTGCATACTGTTGTTGCTTCTGGAGGTCCTGTTTGCGATCCGGGCGATGGGGCAGAAAAACTGTGTTGTGCTTTTTCCCAAAACAGAAAGAAGTCAGAGGAAACAGGCTCAGGATTTTGAAAAATGGCTGGAGAAGAAAAGTGAAGCAGCTTTTCAGGAAGCATCCTCTATGGAGGATACAATGCTTATTCCGGTTGTGGTGCATGTCATTCACAACGGAGAGCCCTACGGCATGGGCGGTAATTTGCCGGATGAACAGATTTTTTCTCAAATCCGGGTGATTAATGAAGATTTCAGCCGGAGAAATCCGGATACGCTTCAAACTCCGGATGCTTTTCGCAGCGTCGCCCGGGGTATTCCTGTGCGTTTTGTGCTGGCTAAACAGGATCCGGACGGCGAGCCCTCGAATGGAATAGTAAGGCTTGACGGAGGGAGAGCGTTCTGGATGCAGCCGGAATTGGATTTGACCATGAAAGGGCTGAGCCGCTGGAATCCTGATCGCTATCTGAATATTTGGGTCGCGAATATTGTGAGTTCTTCGGCTGAGGGTAAATTATTGGGATATGCTTCTTTTCCTGTCCAAAGCGGACTAGATGACTTGTCGGACGATGGGCAGGAAAGCGAGGAGCAGGACGGGGTTGTTGTTCACTCGGAGCATTTTGGCTCGGCTGAGGATGAGAATGAAGCTGCCGGAATTTTGTTTCCGTCACTGGCCGGTTCTGCCGGTGCCAACCGTGGAAGGACGCTGACCCATGAACTCGGACATTTTTTTGGTTTGTATCACACGTTTAACCCTGAGGGCTTGTGCAGGGGCCCGGGCGATTACTGCGAGGATACTCCCGCGCAGCGGAATCCGAATCGTCAGGGCTGCAATCATTTGCGGGTGTCGTGCGAATCGGGTGCCATGCAGATTCAGAATTACATGGATTACAGTCCGGACGAGTGCATGAATCTGTTTACCCGCGATCAAACCGGCCGCATGAAAACGGTTTTGCAGAACAGTCCGAGGCGCTGGTCGTTGGTTAATGCTATCGGCGCTCAAGATCCTTCCGTTTCGGAAAGGGTTCTTGATGCAGGGATTGTGTCCGTGGCGAGTCCATCGGTGGTGCACGGCAGCGACACGGCGGTTTTTGTGCTGAATGTGGAGAACAAAGGGACGCTGGAAGTGAATTCGCTGGTTTTTGAACTTTTGCGCGGGCAGGAAGTCCTGCATCGTCAGCTGCTGGTTAATCTTCGAATTCCGCCGAATTCAGTGCGCGCAGTTAGTGTTGGTGAAGTGACCGGTTTTGGAGAAGGAGAGCATGAGATTGATGTGATGGTTTCGTCTCCCAACGGTGAAGAGGATGCCGATCTTTCGGACAACCGAAAAGCTCACCGATTCAAGGTGGCTTATCGGAAAGGACAATTGCCTTTTGGCGAGCGGTTTGATGAGCTGCTTTCCGATTGGACCAGCTTTTCTTCGGAGAAGCGTATTTCCTGGGAAAGGGGAGAGGAAGATGGAGAGTATTTTTTTGAATTGGAGCATGAAGAGAGTGATGCGCAAGAGGAAGTCTGGCTGGTTTCACCCATTTTTGATTTCAGTGTCCTTGCAAATGGCTTGCTGAGGTTTGAATTGCGCGGAAGACAGCAGGAATCGCTTCGGATGGAAATATTTGTGGTAAGCGGGTTTCCGGAATATTATACAGGTGATATCTTCGATTTGGCTGAAGTGACCGCCGACTGGAACGGACATCTCTTGGATTTAAGTGAATTTGCAAATGGTGAACAGCGGCATGTCAGGCTTGCTTTCCGGCTTGAGCTGCCGGCATATGCAGGCGTCGTACAGTTGGATAATTTGAATTTTTATGAAAGTTACCAAAGGCATACGCAGCGCCCTGACGAGCTTGTTGAAGCACCCCTGGGACAGTTTGCTGTTTTTCCTAATCCGTCTGTTCAGGGAGTTTTTAATTTGAACTTCAATTACGAGGCGGAGAAAAGTGTAAAAGTGGAGGTGTTGGATCTGGCAGGAAGACTTTTGCTGCGGGAGGAGTACGGCAGGGTATTGAATCAGACTTTTCGCTATGAGCTGGGTGAAGAGATGCAAAGTATTCTTATTGTAAGAATAATTACCGAGGACGGCGTGGCTGTCAGGCAGGTTATGATGCGCTGATTGGGTGATTCAGTGATTGTGTGCAATCTGAAAGCAAAGCCTGAGGATTGTTTGCGTGTTTTTTTGATTCCATTTTTTTACTCAGTAGATTACCGTATAATTTTGAGCAGAAACGCTTTTGGTTACGTTTTGTCGTGAGTTTAAGCAGGTAAAACAGCGGATAAAAGATAGATGCCGTTTTTCACATTTAGTCCCATGAAGCTTTTTGAAGGTTTTCTGAAGTTTATGGGTGTTGTGTCAGACAGCTCAGACTTGTGTGATAAAACGGATATTGGAGAATGACAAGATTTATACAGAGTTTGGATGTGGTTTACTTTACCGCGGCATAGCGTGGTGAAGCTGCGGAGCGTTAATACAATTGCGGGCGTTTAAGCGAAATGCGCAGTGCTTGTGTCATTGAATTAACCAGTTTGTTTATTTTTTGAAGCGCATGCTGAAAGCGTTTTTTCTGTGATCAAGATTGAGGTTTTGGATTGATGAACATCGTTCAGCGTATTATTTTTCTTAGTGATCGTTTGTTGGCGGTTTAGCTTGAGTGATTGTTTTATTCCTTGCTCGGTAACTTTATGAAAAAAGAAAGCGAACTGAGCAATGATGATTTTTTTATAGCGAATTGCCTGAAATGAGAACTTGATATTGTATAGCATCATAAAAAATGGTGCGGGTCTAATGTTGCATACTGATTTTTAGAAGAATGCTTATGGCAGATTTATTTAAGAAGTTGGGAGTTGTCTTTTTTCTGTTTATTGCTTTTGAAGCCGCTGCGCAGAAAAAAAAATGTGTGGTGCTTCGCTCATCTGATCCGCTGGAAGAGAAAGCGCGTTTGGAGTCGTTTGAAAAATGGCTAGCCGGAAAAATTAGTGAAAGGAGACTGCAAAGAGCCGTAAACAGCGCGGCCAGCGGGCCAATGAAGATTCCGATGGTTTTTCATATTGTCCATATCGGCGAGCCGTACGGTGTTGGAAGAAATGTTCCCGATGAGCAAGTATACTCTCAGCTCAGGGTCATAAATGAGGACTATAACCGGAGAAACAAAGACGCCTCGCAGACTCTGGATATATTTAAAAGCGTTGCTTCTAGTCTGAACGTGGAGTTTGTTCTTGCCAAGCAGGATCCGGACGGCAACCCAACGAATGGAATAGTGCGCTTGCGCGGCTCAAAAGCGGAGTGGAATATTCTGACCAATGATGAACGGAATCTGAAAAAGCTGAGCCAGTGGGATCCGGAGCATTATCTGAACATTTGGGTGACAGATATTGCCAATTCCGTTATCGGGTACTCCAGCTGGCCGGTCCAGTCCGGGCTTGAGGGTGACGAACTGTTTGATGATACCGGTGCCGCTCGAGACGGAGTGATTGTGGATTACCAGTCTTTCGGATCAATAGAAGACGAGAAACCTGAGCAGCATATTCTTTTTCCTTCGCTGTCGGGGCAGACGGTTTCAAACAAAGGCCGGACGCTGACTCACGAGCTGGGACATTACTTAGGGTTGTTCCATACATTTGTGGGAAAATCGTGTTTCGGCAGAGGGGATTACTGTGAGGATACGCCGCCGCAGAACGCAGAAAACTATACGTGCAATCTCAGTCTGAATACCTGCGGACAGATCAACCAGGTTCAGAATTATATGGATTACAGTCCGGACGACTGTATGAATTTGTTTACAGCGGACCAAGTAGAACGTATGGAGGCAGTATTGGCGAACAGTCCGCGAAGGCGCACCCTTGTGAACGCCCCTGGAACGCAGGATCCGGAAGAAAAACCGAAGGATTACGACGTGGCATTGGTCCGTATTCTTTCTCCGGCGGTGGTTCAGAGCAGTTCTCAGTCCAAGGTTCGCTTTCAGGTTCAGAACAAGGGAAAGCAGCCTCTGAAAAGTTTTAAATTGCTGGTTGTCCGCGGAGAGTCAAGACACGAGCAGCAGTTTACGGGCTTGAATATGGTTATGGGAGAAAAACAGACATTCGAAACGCAGCTGCCGCAGCAATTCGGGGAGTTTGGTAAAGGGCTGAATGCATTTGAGGTGAGTTTGAGTCTGCCGAGCGGTAAAACTGATGAAAAGACTGAGAACAACAGGATTGCGCATTCTTTTGTGATAAATTCAGACAAGGGAGAAGCTCCGTTTAGTTTTCGCTTCGACGAAGGGCTTGGCTCTTGGATGAGTTTTTCAACGAATCCGGATCTTGAATGGAAGAAGACCAGCGAGGAGGAGGAAGGCGCTCATTTTCTGCAGCTGGATTTTTTGCGTGTCAACGAAAGCGAGCAGGTGTGGCTGGTTTCTCCTGTATTGAATTTTGAGGAAATGGATTCTGCATTGCTGCGTCTTGATACGAAGTTTGGGTCTGCAAATGCGGGGACTCTCGAGCTGTTTGCCTTGCGCATCGGATCAGAGAACTATGAGGAAGTTCCGGCAAGAGCGGAAGTGCCTTTAAGAAACAGCTGGACAACATTTTCCAATCGGTTAGACGATTTGACCGATTCTGAGAACGCCAAAGTCCGTTTGGCTATGAAATTTACTGTTCCTGCGGCAAGCGGTGTTTTGCAGCTGGACAACCTGAAGTTTTACGAGAGCTTTAAATGGAATACAGATTCAAATGTTGAGCCTCAAACGAAACTTGTGGAAGCTGAGGAAAACAATATTACGGTTTATCCCAATCCAACCTTCGGGCAAGTGTATCTGAATTTCAACTATAAAAGCCCTAAATCTGTAAAGGTGAGCTTCTCGGATGTTCGGGGCACTCTTTTATTCGAAAAAAATATTGACGGCGCGCTTAATCAGACTCATCAATTTGACCTTTCCATGTTTGCGAAGGGAATTGTTTTCGTAGTGGTAAGGGACAACGATAATAAAGAAGTCCGGCGGTTGCTTGTCAGGTGACAAAATTCTTTTTTGTCAGGCACTTTGGGATACAGGATTTTTTTTAAAAACTAATAGGTTCATTCGGGGTTAATTCTGTAAGAAAACCAGATGAAAGTCTATTGATATCCTTATATAAATTTAATTTCATATATTTGGGAATAGTAGCTTCCGGATTTTGTTTTCCGGTTAGAATAGTGATTTTAAAATTGGGTTGTCTTTAAGTTGAGAG
>JAKSBZ010000194.1 GCA_022360875.1 Cytophagales bacterium
GAGCGTCTGGTACTGTTGCTGGAAGCCTGTGATCTGGTGCCCGAATCGGTTCGAACCCATGTTGATATGGCTCTGGTCACCTTTGGTGATGTTGAGACCTATGCCATGGTGTTGGCAGAGCGTATCCGGGACTATTGCCCCGAGCTCAGGTTGATGGTGAACTGTGGCGGCGGCAGTTTTAAGGGGCAGATGAAGCGGGCAGACCGTTCCGGTGCCGCCATGGCACTGATCATCGGTGAAGATGAGATGCGTGATGGCAAGGTGACCGTAAAGTCGCTGCGTGATGACCAGCCTCAGGTCACCTGTACAGTTGATGAGCTGGTGGCGGAAGGCGGACGCCTGCAGGCGTTGTCTGGCTCCCAGTAGCCAGAAGAATAATGATCCTGCTTCCCATGGTTAGGGAGGCATGGGAAATCAGGAGAGACTCTGTTTCTGTGGGGACATGAAAACAGGGTTTCGTGGTAATGAGAACTCAGGAGTTCAGAGTGGAAAGTTTGCGTACCGAAGAGGAACAGGTCGCGGCCCTTAAGCAGTTCTGGAAGGACTATGGATCTGCCATTCTGTTTGGGGTGGTCCTTTCGCTGGGAGCTGTGTATGGCTGGAAGGCATGGAACAACTATAAGCTGGAACAGGCCCAGGTTTCTTCTGGTCTGTATCAGGAGCTGGTTGACCTGACCCTTTCCCAGTCTGGCCAGCCATTCACCCAGGAGCAGCAAGCCAGCTTCAATAACCTGCTCAAAACTTTGAAAGATGAACATCAGAGTACGGTTTACGCGCAGTTTGGTGCGCTGTTTAAAGCTGGAAAGTCTGTTGCCAGTGGTGATCTGGCTGGTGCCCGGGAGCAGCTGGAATGGGTGCTGCAGCAGAAGCCGAACCGTGAGCTGGCGATTATCACTCGCATGCGCCTGGCCCGGGTCATACTGGCCCAGCCTGGTGAGACTGGCCAGGAAGCCCTTGATATCCTCAATCAGATTGACCAGCCGGGTGCTTTCAAAGCATCCTATGAAGAAGTCA
>JAKSBZ010000212.1 GCA_022360875.1 Cytophagales bacterium
CCAATCTGGCCATCAAAAGCTGCTACCGACGCCACATTAATAATGGCACCCCGGCCATTGTCATGGTTGAAGGGGGTATTATTCACCATCTGCTCTGCAGCCAGCCGCACAACATTGAATGTTCCAAACAGGTTGATATCAACAATCTTCTTGAACTGCTCCAGGGGAAGTGCCCGACCTTCACGATCTATAACTTTCCCCGGAGGGCCGATACCAGCACAGTTGACGACCAAATGAAACTCGCCGTATTTCTCCATAGCCTGCTCAATACCACTCTGGACTGACTGTTCGTCGGTCACATCCACAACGGCATAGGCACCCCGATCATTGCCCAGCTCTTCAACCGTTGCCTGGGAAGCGACTTCATTAAGATCAAAAATAAAAACCCGAGCGCCTTTTGCGACCAGTGCCCGGGCCGTTGCCTGTCCCAGTCCAGAGGCACCGCCAGTAATCACAGCAACCTTATTGTGCAGGTTCATATCTGTCCCCTGTCTTGCATTCTTATTGTTGTTCACAGGCTATTTTATAGAGAAAAACAAAGACTTGTAACCGGCAGAAAGTGACATTTTCTCCAGCAGATTATTTACTCTGACAAGCGTCTCAGGCTTTCAGGATCTGCATGGTATTGGTTTCACCAACAACAGCCATAGTATCTCCTTTGGTCATCATAACCCGGTCGCCAGGATTCAACAGGCCATTTTCAAGCAGAAGATCAAGCGCCCCCTGGTTCACCTCATGTCCATTTGATTTCTGGGTGGGATCATAAAGCAGGGCTTCCACACCACGGTAGAGGGCGACTTTGCGCCGACTGGTTTCTGACCGGGTCAGGGCAAAGATCGGCAGAGCAGAATTAATACGGGACATCCACAGGGGCGTTGAGCCGGATTCGGTCAAACAGACAATCGCCTTGACCCCATCCATATGATTGGCGGCATACATTGTGGCCATGGCTATCGCTTCATCGACCCGGGCGAAGTTCCAGTCCATACGATGGGTAGACAGCTGGGCTGCCGGCTGTTTTTCTGCCCCCAGACAGATTCGGGTCATGGCTCTCACCACACGGTCAGGATGAGCACCGGTTGCGGTTTCCGCCGACAGCATCACTGCATCAGTTCCATCCAGTACCGCATTGGCTACATCAAAAACCTCAGCCCGGGTCGGCAGACTGTTGGTAATCATCGACTCCATCATCTGGGTTGCGGTAATCACCGGTCGGTTATAAATCCGGGCCTGGTCGATAATCAGTTTCTGGATACCGACCAGTTCAGCATCGCCGATCTCTACCCCCAGGTCGCCCCTGGCCACCATAACCGCATCAGAAGCCCGAATCACTTCATCCAGGGTCGAACGGTTATTCACTACTTCAGCCCGCTCAATTTTGGAGACCAGGGCGGCCTTCCCGCCAGCCTGATAGAGCAGCTGTCGGGCCTGGGCAATATCAGCAGCACTGCGAGGGAAGGAGATAGCCAGATAGTCCAGCTCCAGGGCAGCGGCGGTGTTGATATCTTCTTTATCTTTTTCGGTCAGGGCCGGTGCCGACAGCCCGCCGCCCTGGCGATTAATGCCTTTGTTATTGGTCAGCCTGCCACCGATAACCACTCGACAGTGAATGGCCTTCCCTACAACCTTTTCCACCTGCATGGTGACCCGGCCATCGTCCAGCAGCAACATATCGCCCGCACTGCAGTCTCCAGGCAGATCTTTATAGGTCAGGCCAACCCTCTGGGCGGTACCGGCACTGGTGTCAAAACCAGCATCAAGAACAAAGGCATCATCAGGCGCGAGAGTAATCTCACCCTCAGCAAATCGGGTAATTCGAATTTTTGGCCCCTGAAGATCCCCCAGCAGGGCTACCGCCCGGCCCAGCTGCCCGGAGATTCGACGAACCTGCTGCGCCCGCCGCCGGTGATCTTCAACAACACCATGGGAAAAATTCAGCCGCACCACATTTACCCCCGCCTCAATCAGGCAGGTCATGACCTCGTCAGAGTCTGTTGCTGGCCCAAGTGTGGCAACAACCTTTGTTCGTCTCAGCATGAACTCTCCTGGCTCTTAATAAGCCAGCTTCTGATAAACCGGCTTTAGAGAAATGAGTTGCTGGAGTCAGCCTGTCCGAACAGTGGCTACCGGCTCCAGATTTACAAATTTCGGTCTGAATCTCCCAACCGGGGAAACCCGGTGATAATAGCCAGTATGGCTACTGCGGCCAGCACCCAGACATAATACACGGAACCGGCGAGAACCAGTGGAGATAGACCCGCAATAGACCCCGCCAGCAGAACCTGTGCACCCCAGGGAATCACTCCCTGCACCACACAGGAAAAGATATCGAGCAAGCTGGCAGAGCGGCGGGGATCGATTCCAGCCTCTGTAG
>JAKSBZ010000186.1 GCA_022360875.1 Cytophagales bacterium
GGCCATAACGCTCAACAACTCTTTTAGGAAGACTGTATCCCAACTCGGTTGATTTAAGACGGAGAAAAGTACCGTCTCTCATAAACCAGGAGCTCTGCTGGGCATTGTTACCAGAAATAATCGTATTGAACCTCGGCCACTGAGCGTATACATTCTGATTTTCTTCCGACCAATGGTCGTCTGCCCAAACTTTCAGCAACGCATTGTTGTGAATTTTTTTATTAAAAGGCTTTTCAGTGTGATAATCAACAAACGGCGCTGTTTTCTTTGCGTCAATCCAAAAAGAAGAACGGGCAGAGCCTTGGAAAAAGACTGATAAATCAAAATTCTTGTAGCCCACAGACACTCCAAATCCATACACGATTTCAGGTTTTGTCGGATAGCCCATCGGCACCATATCCAAATTATTGATCACCCCGTCTTTATTAATATCCTTAAATTTTATATCACCAGCTCCGTACTCTCCGAACTGAACAGGAGAACTCCTGACTTCCTGGTCATCCACAAACAGCCGCTCAGCCACATAACCCCATTTCTGATCGATTTTATTGCCTACATAATATTTATACGGACTGTTCTGATTGTTGTAATTCGGCTCTTCCCAAGTCGTTACTTCATTGGTCGCATATGTGAAATTTCCTCTGGAAGTAAGCCACAAATCGTTGTTGAAAGAATGCGTATAATCCATTGACACATCCACTCCGTAGCTCTTGGCTTCGCCTACATTCGCTTTTGTTTTAGCGCTCAATCCCATTGTTCCCGGTATATTAGCCCGCTCAACGAGTATATTTGTCCTGTCCTCATGAAAAACATCTGCACGGATCATCAACTGATCAAAAAGCTCCAATTCGATTCCCAAATTTGTTTTTGTCGCCGTTTCCCAAGAAATGTCTCTATTGGCATACCTGCTTATCTTTACTCCATTAGAAAAGTATCGAAGGTCTTTGCCAAAAGCCATGCCTCTATTTTTATCCATATTCACTTCAGACAAATAGAAAAAACGGTCTTCGGCATTGCCTATGGCGTCATTTCCAACCAGCCCATAGGTAAACTTGAATTTTAGCAGAGAAACCACGTTTTCAAGGCCTTCCCAGAATTTCTCGTTGGAAGCCACCCAGCCTATCCCTCCAGAGGGAAAGAATCCAAAGCGCTGATCTTCTCCAAAGCGCTCCGAGCCATTATACCCAAAATTGAATTCCGCAAAGTATCTTGAATCGAAAGCATAAGTAAACCGGCCAGACAAGCCCAAATTCCGGTGTGGCAAAGACTTTTGCAGGGTTTCCCCTCCGGAAAGCTCCTGTTCGCGCAACATCCCAACAAGCATACCGCTTACGCTGTGAACTTCTCCAAAAGTGTTGTTGTAAAACACGCGTCCTTCAATATAAGTATTACTGGTTACACCCATTTCATTCTTAGCGAAATCCAACTCATCCGAACCCTCTCCAGAATTCAGCGGGAAAAGCAAAAAGTTCTCGCTTTCCTCATCAAAGTAGGCCATTTGGTAGTAGTAGGGATTGTATGCCCTTGATATGGAATTTTTGGAATAACGGTTAACACTTGCTATAGCTGAAGCCTTTAAGCCCTTTGTTAAAAAATCGAGATTCTGCTTCAGTTCAAACTGAGCGAGCATTCGGGACTGAGTCTCTTCCCTATAACCTTTTAACATTTCCGCATAAGGGTTAAAATAATTTCCAGCTCCTGAGTTTCCGAATAGCAAATGCTGCAACTTGCTGTACTCTCCGACATTCGGATAAACAGCAGGAAACAGCGCCGGATTCGATTTCATCACCTTATCGTAAAGTGACTTTCCGCCGTCTATCGGCCCCTTGTAATCATCAAACGTTGCATGAAGACGAACAACCACCTCTGTAGAGTTCGTCATATTTATGTTGATATTGGAACGAAGCAAGTACCTTCTCAAATTAATATTTGAATTAAAATCGTTCTGCTCATCCACATTCAGAATTCCGTTATCGTTTGTCATGGATCCGGCTAAATAATAACGAGCAACTTTACCACCGCCATTTACGTTGAAGTTCAACCGCTGGTTATTAGTATAGTCCTTAAATAACATTTCCTGCCAGTCAACTGCAGGATAAAGCAGCGGATTTTCTCCGGCAATCGTTCTGTCAATTTTTGATTTTGAGTATTTTAGCTCTCCCTTAGGATCTCTTGTCAATATCGCTTCGTTAAACCCCCTCATGTATGCAATCGGGTCGGCAAACTCCACATTTCGAGTGGGCATGCTCACCGAGTTCTCAAACCGAACCGAGACTCTGGCTTTTCCTTCTTTTCCCTCTTTTGTTGTCACCAGTATCACCCCGTTTGCACCTCTGGCTCCGTAAAGCGCCGTGGCCGTAGCATCTTTCATTATCGAAAAGCTCGCAATATCATCCGGCTGCAGCCTGGCCAGGTCTTCTTTAGTAAGCTCCACTCCGTCAATCAATATCAGCGGAGAAACATTTTTGGAAAAAGTGGTAACCCCCCGAATGAAAAACTGAGCGTTATCCTGCCCGGGTTCGCCACTTCGCTGGTAAGAGATCACTCCAGACATTCGTCCTGCAAGCGCTGTGGTCAGGTTGCTGCTTGGCACCTTCAGTTCGGAAGGTTTAACGGTCTCCACCGATGCCAGCACGCTTTCCTTCTTCTGTTCGCCGAACGCCACAACCACCACTTCATCAAGCACCTCGTCATTTTCTTCCAGCACCACCGTCAGATTATTTTTGGCCCCTTTTACTACAATTTCTTTCGTTTTGTAACCAATGAAGGAAACTGTCAATATTTTTCCTACCTGTGTTTTTAGAATGAATTTGCCGTCAATACCTGTAGTCGCTCCTGTAGTTGTTCCAACAACAGCCACATTCGCACCCACAACCGGTTCTCCCTGAATGTCCACAACAACACCCTGCACCACCACTTTCTGAGGCTGCTTCAGCAAAGAGGCTCTTTCTTTGGGCTTCTGTTTTTTCTTAGGGATAATCGATATATACTTGTCGGTTATTTTATAAGTATACTGGCTGTTTTTCAAGATCTCCTTTAGCACTTGACTAAGAGAGGCGTCTTTAAACTTGAACAAAACGGTTTGACTTAACAGCTTTTGATCCTCCTTTACAAAGATCGAATACCCTGCTTCTTTTTCCAGCCATTCAAAAGCTTTCCGGATTGTTATATTCTCCTTATTAATTGAAATTTTATTAATTTCGGTTCCATGGGAGTAATGTGAGCTCGCAAGTATAAATACCCAAAGGAAAAAAAGCGGCAGAGCCCAAGAACCTCTACCCCCAAATAGAGCTTCATAAAAATTTTTCATATATTTGCATTTTAATAAATTAGATACTGTATTGAATGCTAAGCTGAACCTTTAGCATCCAATACAAAGGCAAAACACAACCCTTGTATTTGCCTAACGGAGACAAATAAAGTTCCCCCTTTATTTTGTCTCTTTTTCTTTTTTTCACTTTTCTCAAGAGCTGTTCATCTTGTTTTATTTGTTTTAAAATATTAATTCCGGCTCAACATGAAAATCCGCTTTCCATTGTCAAGCTTCACTTTATAAATACATCCGACAATATCTGACAAAACTTGAACTGCCTGCTCCACAGACTTATCCTTTAAAAAGATTCCACGGTAGCGCTCATCTGTCTGAAGTGCCTTCTCCAGCTCAAAATCCACTCCGTACCATCGCTTCAGCCTTCGAACGATCTGCTCCAGCGGCTCATTTTTAAACACAATCCGGCCATCTTGCCACGCGACCCAATCTCTCACGTCCACTTTACTCACCTCCAAAGAATTGAGTGCTTTCATATAGGAAGCTTTTTCTCCTGGCCGAAGCTCGGCATAGGACTCAGCATTTTCCAATTTCACTCCGACACATCCCTCAAGCAGTGTTGTTCCAATCTCTTCATCATCAGAATAAGCCTTTATGTTAAACACCGTTCCGGTCACTTTCACTGACAAGTCCGGTACACTAACAATAAACGGATGCTCAGGATCCGATTTAACATGAAACATTCCCTCGCCCTGCAAGCGCACTTCGCGTATATCCCCCATACGGACAACTTTGAGATTACTCATTGCATTAAGACGCACTCGAGAACCATCCGCAAGAACAAACTCTTTGTTTTCCCCAAAAGCAGTCTGATATTCAGCAAAATTTCCGACCTGATCAGAACGGTTATAATGCCACCAAGCAACAAAAAAAATAATCGGCACAAAAACAGCAGCCACTTTGCTAAAGAAAAACAGGTAGGCCAATCGTTTCTCTTTCTTCCCCTCTCTTCTTTTTGCCATTCGGAGGACTTCACCAGCGGCCTCTTCATTCACCTCCTCTTTAGCGAAACACAACCCTGCTTCCAGCCATATTTGCTTCCAGTGAAGATAATCTGAAAAATTTTCCTTCTTCAGCAACCAGCGAGCCACCTTCTCTCTATCTTGTCCTGACAGATCGCCATTCAGATATCTATATATTGTATCTTTCTCTATGCTCATCACTAATATATATGCGATTTACGCTATTAGTACTTAGTCATATTTCAAAAAAAATAAATATATTAATAAAAAAGACGTTATTAAAGAATCAAAATTATAAGAATCGCAATAGACACGCTATACATTTTAAAAAATGACAATATCTAAAGGCTTTAATCTAATTATCAACAATTAAATGATGTATAAAAAAATTTAGTAAAACGCACAATCCTTTGCCAAAGCATCCTTAAGCTCCTGCATTGCTTTATAGATGTGGCTCTCAACAGTTCTCACTGATATATTCAAAAGCGTCGAAATTTCCCGATGGGAATGTCCAAGCCGACGGCTTAGTGTAAATACCTTCTTTCGCTGTTCTGGCATGGTCCTAACCACCTCCCTAACTCTATCCCTAGTCTCTTCCATAAATATCGGCAACTCAGGATCGAAAGCCTCAAGGGTTTTTATTTCCAGCTCCAAACATTCACTCCCATAACCAACGGTATTCATCTTCCTTTTCCTCAAACGCTGCAGCGCTAAGTTCCTCGCTATAACGAAGATATAACCTTTAAAATTCGCATCCTCATCCAAAAAGCGCCTTCTTTCCCATATTTTCAAAAAAGTGTCCTGCGCAACCTCCTCCGCATCTTCTGCATTTCCCACAAACTCTTTGGCAACAAAATGAACGGAAGAATACATCCCCCTCACCAAATCCTCGAAAGACTTTTCATCACCCAACCGAATCGCAACCGCCAGTGCCCTGTCTAGCTCCATATACTTTCCAATATAAATTCCGCAAACATAGTACTACTATATTAAAGAAATATCTAATAGGTAAACCAATAAACAAACAACAGTACATAATAATATATAATAATCAAAAATATAATGCAGAAATAATATTGGATCCTCATACGACGCTAATATGAGGATAGACATAATTGACAAGAGATTATCAAGAAATATACTTTTGCAGGAAAATGATTTTTCGAAAAAAATTACACAAACACCTCGATTAATCATAAAAAATAACATGTTTTTGCCATTGACTGCCAACCGTGATTTATCATAAGAAGCGTAAAAAGTTATACGTAATGAAAATGCCTGCCAAGGCAACATCTTGACCTGCGGTCAAGCAAAAAACACATGTCCTGCTCAAAAAAAAGAGCAGAACTCTATTCCGCAATGGTCAAGGTATCCTTTTTGCAAAATTTCAATGAAAAAAGTTATCTTACATTTTCATGATATGAAATTTTCACAACTTAATCATCTTTCGTAGTTTTACGCCTCATGGAGTTACTATACCCTCAATTTCTTTTCGCTCTAGCGGTATTGATCATCCCCATTCTTATTCATCTTTTCCATTTCAGAAAAGTAAAAAAAATCTATTTTTCCAATACTGCCTTCCTTCATCAAGTCAAAAACCAACAGAAAAACCGGCAGCGGCTCAAACACCTGCTGGTCCTTGCATGCCGGCTGTTCAGCCTTGCGTTTTTGGTTTTCACTTTTGCCCAGCCGTATATTCCCGCCTCCAAAAAAACACTGCAGGAGTCCTTTGTGAATGTTTATCTGGACAATTCGCTCAGCACCAGCAACAAGATAAACGAAAATGAAACGGTGCTGGATGCCGGCATACAGTACATCCAGAGCCTGCTTGGATCCTACCCCGAAGGAACGCAGTTCAGGTTGCTTACCAATGATTTTTCGCCCAGTTCGATACGCTACCACAGTAAAAAAAACATCCAAGAACTGTTAACTGAAATTAACTACTCATCGAGTTCCAGAAGCCTTCACGAGATTTCCAACAGGCTGTCCAGAAGCAATCGCGCTCCGGTCTCCTACTTCGTTTCCGATTTTCAAAAATCCACTTCTGGCAATCTGGAATGGCTTGAAAACGAAAAGGAAAATTCAGTAAAACTCATTCCTTTAACTTCAAAAAAACAATCCAACATCTTTGTGGACACGCTGTTTCTTTCAGCGCCGCACCTAACGCGGCAAGAAAAAAACAAGCTGCATGTCCGTCTGCGCAATGCGGGAGCTAAAGACAAGGCAGAAATTCCTGTAAAACTCGTCATCAACGGCAGACAAATCGCTAATGCCTCTCTTGATCTTCCGTCCGGAAAAACCGGCGAACTGCTGTTCGACCTGCCTGCGGGCCTTTCCAAAATCAACCGCGGCAAACTGAGCTTTCAGGACTTCCCCGTCAGTTACGACAACGAATATTTCTTTACTCTGAAACAAGCTGATCCCGTTCGGATATTGGAAATAAGAAGCACAGCAAACACTTCGCCGCTTGAGCAGGTATACGGCAACCGCGAAATGTTCGCTTTCAGAAAGGCTCAGACCCAAAACATGGACTACAGCCAGTTTAAATGGGCCGAATTTATTGTTATAAATGAAGTAAACGACATCGATCAGGCGCTGTCTTCAGCTATCCGCAGCTACCTTGCCCAGGGAAACGGTTTATTATTCATCCCGTCTCCGGCGTTCAGCGAATCTAACAGCAATTCCAGTTTGTTTCCTCCCCTGCTAATCAGCCGAGACAGCCTTCTTGCTGAATTTCAGCAACCCGACTGGAATGATCCTTTTTTCTACAATATTTTTGAAAACACTGAAGAGCAATTTGCATTGCCTAAAGCCCGTCCGCTGATTCGCCCGCAGTTTGGCGTACAAAGCAAACTGGTACTCAAGAACGCTTCCCCGTTCCTGTTCGAATCCCCGCACTACACCAATTTTCATCTGCTCGCCAGCCCGCTTCAGGACCTTTACACGGACTTCCACAACCACGCGCTTTTTGTGCCTGTCATGTATAAGCTGGCTTCGCTTCACCGAAATACTCTTCAGAAAAAAATTGCTTACACCCTGGACGATCCGAATGCCGTGGTCAATGCAGAAGCCCTGGAAGCCGACCAGGTTCTTAAGCTGCGAAAAGAGATGCAGGAGTTCATTCCCTCGCAGCAAAAAAAGAACAAACAAATGCTTATCAGCCTGCCTGCCCACCGGCTGGAAAAAGGATTTTACGAGGTGGCTCACCAAGGCAAAGTGCTTGACTTGATTGCGCTGAACCACCAAAAACGGGAATCGATACTGGAACCCTGGAACAGGGAAGAACTAAGAAAACTGGCCAGCCGCATGCCAGCCGCTGAGCTCATTGAAGCTAAAAACAACATGGCCTTCGGCTCTTTGCTGAAAGAACAATATCAAGGGAAAACACTCTGGCAATACGCTCTTTTCCTTAGCCTTTGCTTTTTACTACTGGAAATATTAATTATCAGACTGATTAGATAGCAGAATACAAACTATGAAAGCACTTTTAAAAGCTGCCCGAATTATCGCTCCACAATCCACTTTCCACAATACACAGCAAGATGTTTTAATCGAAAACGGAATCATCGCTTCCATCGGCTCAAACCTTGAGGCAACCGAAAACACGGAGCTGATTGATGCCCGGGGATGCCTTCTTTCCATTGGGTGGTTTGACCTGCAGGCACAAATGAGAGATCCCGGATTCGAGCACAAAGAGGATCTGCAAACCGGATGCAAAGCTGCCTCGGCAGGAGGTTTTACACACGTTATGGTAATGCCCAACACGGAGCCTGCCATTGACAGCAAAGGTATGGTGGAATACATCGGAAGAGAAAACCGGTTTCGGCTTGTTCAGCTGTTCAGCCAGGCCGCTGTAACCAAGGGAACCAAGGGGCAGGACTTTACCGACATGGTCGATCTTCACCAAGCCGGCGCGCTTGCCTTTGGCGACGGAGAAACTGAAAAATACAACAGCGACATCACCCTCAAAACCCTGCAGTACCTTCAGAAAGTCGACGGTCTGCTCGTAACTGCACCTCAGGACAAGTACCTGAGTATGTTCGGCCAGATGCACGAAGGCGTGCAAAGCACACTTATGGGAACCAAGGCAATTCCTTCTATTTCGGAAGAAATATGCGTCGACCGCGATCTGAAACTGCTAGAGTATGCCGGAGGTAAAATCCACTTCTCTAATCTTTCAACCAAAGAAGCAGTTGAAGCCATCCGCAAAGCCAAAAAAAGCGGGCTGCAAGTTAGCTGCGATGTAGCCGCCAATCAGCTTCATTTCACCGACAGCGACCTTTCCCTCTTCGACACGAGACTGAAAGTTATGCCTCCTTACAGAAGCCTGGACGATTCTGAAGCTCTGAAAAACGGCCTGGCAGACGGAACCATCGACGCAGTGGTTTCGGCGCACGCGCCACATGACGAGGAGTCGAAAAAACTGGAATTCGACCTGGCGGACTTCGGCTCAGCAAACCTCCAGACAGTCTATCCTGTACTGGCCCAACATCTTGATGCTGAAACAATAGTAGAAAAACTAGCTTACGCACCGCGGCGAATTTTGAAACAAGAAATACCAGAAATCGAAACAGGAGCCAGCGCATGTTTAACACTGTTTGATCCCGCCCAGAAATGGACGCTGAACGCTGAAACCAACCATTCAAAATCTGTATACTCGCCTTTCTGGGAAAGAGAACTCACCGGTAAAGTGAAAGCTGTATTCAACAACGGATTCTGCGAGCAGTTTTAGAAAGCAACATAAAATTTATTTCATAAAACGATTCTCCGGAATCGTTTTTCTTTTCGGCACATCTCTAAACTCTGTGCATATTGCAAAAAAGAAACTTCCTGTATTTTTATACAAGCATTTCATATCAATCAACAATCCCTTAAATAAAACATCCACGGTAAGCGGGCTTGACCCAAAAGGCATAAATGACATGGATGTTCCTTCTAGCCATTGAAAACCTAAAACAAACTGATGAGAAACAAACTGACAAAATATGCAGTAAAATACGGCCTCACCGGCGGCGCATTCGCCAGTCTCATTCTGGCTGGATTCTATTTTATTGACCCAAACCCTGTCGATACCGGACGAACTCTGCTTCACTTTGCAGTTCTCCCGGTTTTTCTGCTGTTCGGAATGCTCGAATTCCGCTCATCTCTTCCCAGTCAGACCATCAATTACCCCAAAGCAATATTTGTCACATCACTCATTGCTTTTTTAACCTCAGGAATATACACCGCAAGCGAATACAGCCTGATGCGCTTTTCACCTGACAAGTTTGAAACTGCAAAAGAAAGTTATATAAAAGAATGGGAATCAAAGAAAGAACAGATTGAAGAAGACCAGGGAGAAGCGTTTTACTCCGAGCAGCTGGAAGGCAGAAAAAAAATCGGCCTGACCGATTTTGCCTTGGTTTCAGGAACCGTATCAACTGGAGTGTGGGCGCTGATCTGGACAATAACCTGCTCCCTAATGGTGTCGATATGGGATCAAAAAAAACGCAAAAAAATAACCGATCAAAACTGATCGGTTATTTTTTAGCTTTCGGTATATTCCTTTACGAACTCAACCAGACGGTCAAAGTCCAAAGGCTTTTGAAGGTACTCGTTAAAGCCTGCCGACTTGAAGTCCTCCATCGAATAATTTTTTGCATTGCCTGTGATCGCAATCAGCGGGATATTCTTGATTGCAGGATCCTCAGAAGCTCTGATTTTTTTTGCACATTCCATGCCGTCCATTGTCGGCATATTGATATCCATCAAAATGATATCGTAAGGCCCTTTTTCCAGTTTCGCCAAAACTTGCTTTCCATTTTTCACAGAAGCGATCTCGTAATTCTGGATAGCCAAAATCTTTTTTGTCAGGTTTTGAATTACTGAACTGTCCTCGGCTATTAACACTTTTTTTCCAGCCATACCTTATTTAGGATTTTAATATTTCCGAAAAATTATCCTTAAAATTACCAAAAGCTTCCTCTAACCTCAAGAAGTCGTCTTCCAATTCGGTTATTCGGTCAGCTTTCAACTTGTTTTCAATATGCTTAGCCCACTCATGAACCTTTTGAATTCCGAGCGTGCCGCTGTTACCTTTTAACGTGTGCAAATTACTTAAAATTTTTGGGTAATCAGAAAGCCTTATTGATTTTTTACAATTTATCAGCAGCTCTTCACTTTCAATTTCATATTCTTTGTAAATATCATACAATGCATTAACATCTACATGCTTGCTCAGCTGGCGAACTACCGCCATATCAATAATACAATTTTCACCGGAAGTCTGTTCATCTTCGGCTTGCTGAACTTCCGCTCCCCCGACGTGCTTTTTTACCATCCTCAGCAAATCCTGAGCTTTGATAGGTTTTGACAAATAATCGTCAAAGCCGGCGCTAAGAAATCTTTCCCGGTCCTCTTTCATCGCATAAGCTGTCATTGCCACCAAAGGCGGCAATTCACCCTCCTCTTTCTCCCTAAGCAGGCCTACGGTTTCCACTCCGTCCATTTCCGGCATCTGAATATCCATGAATACCACATCGTAAATATTCTCCTCCAGTTCTTTTATAGCCTGATAGCCACTGTCAGCCAAATCCACCCGGCAGCCAGACTTTTTAAGAATCTCGCCGGCTACCATCCGATTCACTGAATTGTCATCGCAGAGCAACACTCTTGGCGCATGTTCTGAAAAATAATTCTGCAGAGGAAGTACTTTTTGCTTGTTCGTCGAAGAGCACCCATTCCCGCTATTTTCTGCTTCTCTGGTTTTGAAAGAAAACCAGAACAAAGAGCCTTCCCCCTCTTTGGAATTCACGCCGATATCTCCACCCATCATTTTGCACAGCTGACGCGAGATAGCCAGCCCAAGTCCGACACCGCCATACGACTTGCTAGTTGAAATGTCGGCCTGGTTAAAGCTTCCAAAAATTTTCTGTAAATTTTCTGCCGATATTCCGATTCCCGTATCCCTGACGTCCACCCGAACCTCCATAAGGTCCTCCACAACCTTTTCAAGCCTCACATTCACGCTGATCCGCCCTTCGGCTTTGGTGAACTTCAGCGCATTGGACACCAAATTGGTCAGCACCTGCAGCACTCGGGTTTCGTCCAGAAGCAGCCACGGTTGCTGCAAGTCTGGATGAATCTGAAAATCGAATTTGATAGACCGCTCCATAGCCTGATGAGAAAAAAGACTCATCAACTTTTCACGGATTTCAGTCAACCGAACAGGCGTTTGATACAAGGTCATTTTTCCCGCCTCAATTTTCGACAAATCCAGAATGTCATTGAGTATGTTCAGAAGAGTTTCGGAAGACTTTCTGATTGTCTGCACATAACGCTGCTGCTCCTGGTCCAGCTCTGTGTTGGCAATCAGATCAATCATTCCCATGATGCCGTTCATAGGCGTACGGATCTCGTGGCTCATATTGGCCAAAAAATTCTGTTTGGCCTTTAGAGAGTTTAGCGCCAATTCTTTAGACTGCTGCAATTCCAAATTCGCCTGCTTTAGTTGAGTGACATCCCTCGCTACTCCTTCGATTTCGACAGGCTTCCCGTTTTTGTCGTAAATAAATTGAATATTGCAGATAAAAATAATCTTCTTGTTATCCTTTGAGATCATGGAAGCCTCAAAATCCCTCACGCTCTTTGAGACTATCAACTGCCGAAAGAGTTTCTTTGTTTTAGGCGAATACAGGTAATAATCCGTAATGGGCTTGCCCACCAAATGAGCCGACGAATAGCCCGTAAGAGACTCTACCGAAGGGCTAACCATAGTCAGAATCCCGCTGGGTTTTACGCGAAAATAAATATCCTGAAAAGACTCAATTATGCTTCTGAATTTTTCCTCGCTATCCACCAAATTCAGTTCAGTGCTTTTCTTTTCAGTTATATCATGGGAAATTCCCGACACTTCGCGAATCTCCCCGTCATTAAAATATACAGGACTTAAAAACACATCCCTCCAACGCTTTTTTCCTCCATTCGCTTCGTTGGAAACCTCGATTTCAAAATGCAAATCCTCCCCAGTCTGCAATACATAATCGTACTTTTCTTTCCAAAAATCACCGTTTCCGTTACACTGGTATCCCCCAGCACGGTTCCAAAGCGCACGATAATTCTCTGTTCGTTTATCCGCCAGTATGTACTGCCCCATCTCATTCTGAAAAGCCCTGTTGAAGGA